>JAGAEL010000078.1 GCA_017613085.1 Kiritimatiellia bacterium
ATGTTGATGAAGGAGAACAGGCGTATCTCGAACGCACAAGAGAAAGGACGATAAAATCAATGAAAAAGAAAATCTTAAAACTAGGCATAAGTGCCAAGGAACTCGGAATTTTCGCAGCATGAAATCAAGTTATAGGCAAGGTACATCCGTTTCTTGACGAATCCGTCGTCCCGCCTTGGATGTCCTTGATTCCTAACTCTGGAGTTTCCTCTTTTTTTCATCGTTTCATCCTTTCGGTGTGAGTGAGTCTACCGGTGATAAGCCGTAACCTCCCGCCTTTTCCGATACGGCGGCAAACAATCCGCTAATACCAGTACGTCAATGCCGGGTACGGCCTCCCGTCCGGATCTTGCAAGTATTCCTTCCACGCCTCCTTGTGCCATTCGGCGTTTTCCGGCGCGTCAAGGAGTTCCAACGCCTTCCGCCTGGCGTTTTCGGAAAATTCCGCATAAGGCGTGTTCCGCAGACTTCGGAACGTTTCAGCCAGGATGGTCATGTGGATTACACCGATTATGCCGGCTCTGCACGTCTCAAGAATCTTGTGTGCCTGCCTGAAATACTGTTCCGCCTTCTCGAAATTCCCCCTCGCAGCCTCAAAAGCTCCAATATACTTTTTGCCGAGAGCCCTGACCCAGAACTCCACCTTATCATCCTCAAAGACACCTTCTTCGACATGACCAAACACCTCGTCGATCGAGTTCCCTTTTATTAATTCACGATACCACCCCATGAGCTTGAATCGTTCGCGATACCCGGCGTTGACTCTGCAACATTCCGACCCCACGTGGTTCTCTCCGCTATCGAACCCACAAAGACGTTCAGCCTTCTTTCTTGCGTCATCGGCATGTTTCTCAAGGGACTTGAAATCATGCAATGCTGACCACATCACCAAATAGTTAGCGTCTTGAACAATATTCGTTGTCGCCTCAAACAACTCTTCCCTTGAAGGATTCCGTTCACTCACTTTGCGATAAAGCTCCTGTGCCGTTTTATAGGCCCGTTCACAATGCCGCAAAGCCTCGGCTTTCGCGTCACAGCCAGATTCAAAGCTAAATCTCCCAGAAATAATCATAGCGGACAACAATTGTCCCATCGTACCATGATAACGCATCCGTAAATCAAGCAGAGTAAGCGATGTTTCGTCCTTGTATGCGTCAAGCGCATCCCTTACTCCGGCAGAAAGCCGTTGGGCACCTTGGAAATCTTCCATATCCTGCATGATCACAAGTTGCTCGATCCGAAGACGAAGAATATCTTTCTCATACTCCTTCTTCCCAGATGCGAATGTCTCGGCTTCCTTGTTCAGTCGTTCGGCCTCCTCTGTTTTGCCAGAATGGCATGCCGCCGCGCTACGGATCATCAGTCCCTGCAGATATGATTCTGGCTCCAGCTCCTTGTCGAAACCACCGGTCAGGTTCTCCAGCGCCATACATACAGTCTTCCAATCCTGCCCCTTGGCCGTACGCACGCGTTTGTCAAAATCGTCCAGCCGCTTGATTGCATACGACGGATCGCACACGGTCATTGTTTCAGCCCATTCCGCGATGGCACTACGGCATCGCTTCAGGGGAGTGCCTGCGTGAAGCTGTCCGCGCCTGTCGGGCGTATCTTGCGAGCAGTTGACGGGACGCACAAAGAGCGCATTGTCTATCTCGCCGACTTTGGACTCTTTCTCCTTCGTGTCGACGAAGCCGAGACGTCCACCGTGCAGCGAGCCGGTGGCATAGAGGCGCAGTATGGAGTACTGTGGAAACTGCATTGCCCCTTCACGCCGCCATGCGGCCACCTGCAACGGAAGCATCAAGCTGTCGCCTGTCAGTTGAGAACCATCTTCCACCCTGACATCCACAATCACATCAAATTGGATGCTCTGCAACTCTCCAAGGTACCTAGACCATTCCGGAATTTCAGTGCCGAAGGCATCCGTCACCGTTGCGACAGATCCCTGCCGGTTCACAAAGTGGAAAGGCAGAAGATAGGCGTCATCGGACGAAAACACCGGTATGAAGCCGTCTGCGGAAACGGTGGGGCGAATGACGGACTCTATTGCCTTCATGTCGACATCAGCGATCGAACGAAGCAACGACTGACCGAGACGCCTAAAGAGGCAGTCTGCATCCATCCCCTTCTCTCGCCGTTCGAGAAGGATGCACAAACTATGAAACATCGCGACCGCATCAGCGCCAAGCCAAGCGTCAAGCAGCTTCTTTGCAGATCCATCACCCAACCTCGACGGTGAAAGAACGTACCGCGCCAACAACCCAGCAAGAGCATACCCCCGCGCCTCGGGCAGCGAACTCGCGTCTTCCGCCACCTTGCAGAGAACGTCGTCACCGTAGAAGACCACGTTCTTGGGATGCACGGTGCATTCGTGCTTGAATGATCTGGAGGTATTCTTACGTTCGTTCGCACACATCAAGATCACTTCCCCTTTACTTTTACCGCTTCTCCAGCGCTATCGACAATTATAAAGGACTCGCGGACGGACGCGGCCGGTATACGGATCGTCCCATCCATGAAAATTCCCAGAAACTCTTGATCGCTTCCAAACACCCCGTAACCGTTGTTCCCGAGATACCTCTCGTCATTCGCATCGTAGAAAGTCATGCACACCTCCTCAGCCTCGGGGGAGTATTCAAGGTCAAGCGAGATTCCGCCAACATCGTAAGTCTCTATTCGCGGTCTCCGCGTGCCCGCCGCCAACCGGTACTCTTCATCCAGAAATGGGGTCTCGGCGATCATGTCCGCAAACATCCTGCCCCGTTCCTGTTGTTGTATCCGTTTCTCCTCGTCGAGCAACAACCGTTCCGTGGCCTTAACGGCGGTTGAGAGCGGTTGAAAACGCAAAATATTTTCCGCCACATAGTCCCGACGGGGATCCTCATCAAGGAGGATTGCCGGGCCGCGACGTGCGGAAAAAGAGTTTGGAAGCCTCGTCCCGGCAAGTTGGTTACGGAACAATGCAGCCGCTTCCTTTTTGACATCCTCATCAAGCTCTCCGCAGAGGAAACTCTTGGCTAACAGCCGTTCCTGAATCGTACGGGCGTTCCACGCTTGCATCACCTTACGCCCCATCAGCCCGAGTCCAGAGTCCATTTCGCCGGGCGTTGCGGGGGTCGCATACGGTGAAAACGGCATGATCAGCCACATATCGGCATCCCATTTCTCAATAACGGCGACAAACGGCACAATCTGTGGATTCGTAACAAATCGCTTCGACAAAATGCGTATCTGTCCAGCCTCGATATCAGGGGAATATCCACCGCTGGCGGCCACCAGTCTCTTGACATCCATCTTGCCGTCTTCATCTTCCGAAGCCATCTCCCGGATGTCGCGCTCCGACTCTCGTTCGGCAAACCAGGCTGCGAACAATGCCGCATCTGCCGAAGTATCGGTGAAAAGCGATGCATAGACGCTTGTTTCTTTCCTCATCTCAAACTCCTCAACGTTCGTCACTCGGTATAAGCATTAAACTCGATGATTTTCCGCTTCACCGAATCTTTTCTTCTGGAGGCTCTCGCGGACGCGCTCCAGATCGGGATAGAAAGGCATATCCTTCATCTTCCCGGCAAGAAGCGACTGCACCGCACCGGTCATTATCGCCCACGCGATCGCCCGATCCGATGCCCTTTCCCGAAGGGCAGAAAGTAAATTCGCGACCGTTTTATTGCGAATCTCGGCCAGCATTGACTTGCCGTGACGACAAAGCGCCCGCACTTCGGGGTTATTAATCGGAATCTCATGCAAGGCACAGTAGACGGAAATCCAGTTGTCTTTGTCCCACGCCGAGGGTTTATCGCCACACGGACTTCCAAGCTCGTCCACATACTGTCCAAAGAATTCGACCACCTCGTCTATCTCCACTTTCTGACAGGGCGGAAGCGAAGAGAAATCCGAACGACTGTCCGTGGAGGCATCCTGCGTTTCTAGAACCCTACCCTCGTCATCCACTCGTTCCTCTATGCATTCGGTCTTGCTGAAACTATCCCGCGCAATCGTGCGTAACATCGAGTTGATATAACCGCAGATGTTTCCACTGAGACCTCGGTCGCGATTTCCGATCGTTTCAAAGAGGTAATCCTTAAACGGATGCCCTTTTATCGACTCACTTGCATATAACTTGCTTTCGAGTATCGCGAACGCACAACCACGTTTGGGGTCGCCGTCCTGCCAGCCTGCGACTTCGTCAGCATAATCCGAATTACGGCGTTTCCCGTAAAGATTGCTAAAATACTTCACCGCGTTCTCGAACTTGGAGTTTGTTGAGCGGATCATTTCCAAGGCGAGTTCCGTAGTTCCCGGAATATCCGAAAGGACGTCTTTATATGCCTCTGGATTTTCCTTGCACTTTGATTCAAGAACAACGCTGTCCGTGCAATCTATCGCCGCACAGGTCGCACGCCAGGCAAGCCAGAATTTCGTTTGATCGGTGTTTTTATCCATTGTCAACCTCACTAAGCTGGTGGATGAGGCAGAAAGCGTCAATCATCTTCATTTCGCTTTCATCGGCCATCGGCTTATCCCAATTAGGAAACATGGTGTGATACACAAAACGAGAAACCTGCGTCAGGTTGGCTCCTTCTTCTTTTCTCGAAAGAGTGGTTTTTTTCTTTGCAAAGATATATTCGCCCTTTTTCGGCGTGACACTATCGAGCAGTTCTTTCACCGAATATATGCCGGGTTCGATGATACTTCCAAAATAGGTACGGTGTTCAGGTTTCCTTTTCGTCATACCAACGATTTCGATGCAATACTGGCGCTGTTTGCTTCTCATCGAGGAGCCCGACGTTCCCACAAGCATAGGAATAACGTCTCCCCTCGCCGCCACCTCATCCTTTCGCAAGGAAAGTAGCGGATGCCCCTTGTGCGTATCAGACTGGTTAAACGTCGAGTTCCGCTCTTGAATCAAGGGATTGGAACCCCACCACAACGCCCCGCGTAGATGTGGAACTAATTTTTTGAACGCTTCTAATTTCCTGTCGATGATTTCTTGCCCTCCCATGACACCTCCTCCTCTTTATCCAAACACGGCAACACCCGTTGCTTCGTCAAAGCTCACAATGCTCCCTCACAAACGGAGAGTAGTTTATCACATTTCGATTGTGGAAGCAAGGAGGCATTTTCGCGGTGTCGGGGTTTCATGTTATTTTCCGTCTCCTTTCTTCTACTCGTTTTCTATCGTGTCCACGGTGTTTTTACGGTCGGGGTCGCCGGGAGGGAAGGGTTTGGCGCCGTGCTGGGAAAGGATTTTGTTTACACGGTCGATATCGTAGATCTCGGCGGTGATACAGGATTCCACAATGATGTCTTCCAGATAAAACGACGAAAGGAAATAACCGGCGGATCTGAGCAGTTTCAACGTCTCGTACATCGGTAAATGCATCGCAAGCGCGAATGCGATGGCCGTCTGTTTCGAGACGGGACGGAGTTCGTTGCTGACGATGGCGGAGTAGGTCTTTCGGCTTACGTGCGCCGCCCGATAGACGGCGGGTGCGTCACCGCCGAAACGGTCGCGGATGAAAATGAGCAGCCGCGCCGCAAAGGAGGGGTTGGCACTCGTCAGGTTGGGGATCCGCACGTTTTCGCGTCCGGCGGGCGGCGGCAGCACCGTCCCCTTCGGCTTGTCCTTGAGTATCCAATCGTCGCCCTCGGGGACATCCCCCTTATCCGGCTTTTCTTCGCCGGAGGGTTCCTGGAATTCGGGGTTGACCGGGATCTTGTACGCAATGGTATAGTCGTCGGAGTCATTGCGGAGTTTGTCCAACGATTCCGTACGCAGGGCGATCAGCAGTTCCGCGAACAACCGCTCATCCGATGTGTCGTCGCCCGCCGCAAGAAGGACAGGGACCGCTTTCTTCCTTCCGTTCTGCGCGGCCAGCCGCAGCCATTTCGCACATTCGGCGACATCATTCTTCGAGGGAAACCCCTTTTTTGCATAGATGCTGGCCAGACAGTATTGCGCACCGCCGTCGCCCCTCTCCGCGAGATCGCGGTACAGTTCCACTGCGGTTTCGGATTCCTGCCATTTGACCTTATAATCGGCATCCGGGTTTGCGCCGATCCCGTAAAAAAGCACTCGGGCGTAGTTCCGCTGCCCCTGGACGCACCCCCCCTCGGCGGATTTCCTGTACCATTCCCTTGCCTCGGCTTTGGTGAATTTACAGTCTGGCGCATATTTCGGGAATACCCACTGGACGGTCCTCGGCCGCCTCTCCTCGCAGAAAGACCCCATCGCATTCATGGCGCGCGGATTCCCCTTGTAGGCGGCCTCGATGAGTTTGTCCGCCACGCGGATAAAGCGTTCCTCACGCAAACTAAGATTCCTGATCTTGGCCGCTTCAAAAATCAATTGGTTTATCGTGGCCATATCGCACCCTCGCAAGTCGAGGTTGTAATAGATTCCCCGGGCTTTGTAATCACTGGCGAAGCCTTCCCTCGTCGCAGAAGACACAAGGTCAACTTCGTCGCACATCAGGCGATAATAGGGAATCATCCACCCGTCGCCGTCATACCACGCCGAACGTTTCATGAAGGTTTCGCGATCGTCGTGGTCGAACCACGCCATACAACGGCGTTCCTCCTCGGTCATCCACGCTAAAACCGTTTCCGACTGCGACGCAACGCCGACCTTCGGATGCAGCAACATCTCTTCCAACCGACGGTCGAGTTCGTCCCGTCCGACAGTCTCAAATACCTCCTTCGCCCTTTGAAGGGCGGCGCGTTCTTTTTCCGGTGCCGCCTTCATCCGGGCTTCCCTCTGCCTCGCCCTTTCCCGTTCCTCTTCTTCCCGCTCTTCTTCCTCTTCTTCCCACAGCTCATCCTCGTACCACTCTTTGAAGGGATCCCCTCCGATGTCTTCCATAAACTTCTCCTTCCGTCACAAAAACCTGAAACACCCCGTCCTATCCACAACGCGCACAGTACCGATAAACGGAAGTAAACTACCATACCCGGCATCTTGAAACAAGCTATTCTTGAAAATCTTGAAAAATGTCGTCGGCTGGAGACATTTTACGCGAAAAACGGCTTTTTCTACGGGAGAAAACCATGTAGAATAATCGCGTTTTTGAAAGGAAGTGGGAGATGGGACGTTTCGCATATCGGTTTGCGCTTGCGTATTTCGCGGCGGGGGTGTTGACCGCCGCCGAGATCACGCAGGAAGAAGCGATCCGCGGCGCAGGGAACTGGCTGCGGCGCGCCCCCCGCGCACTCTGCCGGAACCTGGGCGCGACGCCCGATTCCGCAACAACGTTTTCAAACGGCGACGGCGGACCGCTTTTCCACGTCATCGACCTTGCGGAAGGGGGATACATCGTCACCTCGGCGGACAGCGGGGAACTTCCCGTCATCGCGTTTGCCGATTCGGGGAAATTCCGTGGCGAAGCGCGAAGCCCGTTCCGCGTCCTCCTTGAACGCGATCTTGCGGCGCGCGCGGAACTCCGTTCCGCATCCCGGCAGAAACGGTTGCAATCCGCCAAGGCCGCCGAGACGGAGGACTGCCCGGACGAGAGCTGGGCCGCCCTACTCTCTTCCTCCCGCGACTTCTTGAAAGCGGGACGTTCGAGCGTCGGGGATGTCCGTGTCGAACCGCTGGTGAGTTCGCGCTGGGGGCAGACTTCGACGGACGGCTATTCGGGAAGCGACGATCTCCTCTACAACTACTACACGCCGAATCATTATCCCTGCGGCTGCGTGGCGACAACGGGTGCGCAGATCATGCGCTACTGGACCCATCCCTCCGCCTACGTGACACCGGCGACGTATACCTGCTACGTCGGTTACAACCAGAAGCGCGTTTCACAGACGATGTTTGGCGGGTATTACAATTGGGCGGAAATGCCCCTCGTCCCCTCATCCGAAACACTCACCGAGACGCAACGCCAGGCCATCGGGAAGCTGCTTTTCGATCTCGGCGTCTCTTGTTCGATGTGGTACACCGCCGACGGTTCCGCCGCCGCCATCTATATGCTTGCGAAACGCCTATGCGACCGCTTTTATTTCAAACAAGCGGTTGCGTATGTTGAACCGCGAGGATCGTTCAGCGACGCCATCTTGAAACGCGGCATCCTCTCCAACCTCGACGCGAAACTCCCGGTCGCCCTGGGAATCGACGGCTCTTCCGGCGGACACGCGCTGGTCGCCGACGGGTATGGTTATGTTTCGGGGACGCTCTACGTCCATCTCAACGCGGGATTCGACGGGGACGACGACGCCTGGTACAACCTTCCGACGATCAGGGGCGAGATCGCAAGCTTCTCGATCATGGACTCCCTCGTCTACAATATCCTTCCCGACGCGGAAGGTGAAATCATCAGCGGACGGACGCTCGACGAAGGCGGCGCCCCCGTCGCGGGCACGCCGGTCCGGCTTTCAGGGAACGGTCTTTCCGCCGACGCGCAGAGCGACGCGCACGGGATCTTCGCGTTCGTCGCCCCGGGCGGGAAAGCCTATTCCCTCGAAGCGCGGAAAGGATTACTCGGCGGTAACCGCCAAATCACGGTCAACAAATCCAAAAGCACAGAAGTCCTCAACGACGGCAGTTTTGTCGGCGGTTCCGACTCGGTGGGGAACAGCTGGGGAAACGACATCACCTTGATTCCGCTGTTGAAGCCCCCCGCCGAAGTCTCGGCCTCGAACGCCACTTCCGAAGACGGGGTGACGCTCAACTGGAAGATCACGGATACGAACACCCGTTTCTGCGAAGTCTGGCGCGGCCGCTTCTTCGATTTCGCCTCCGCCGTCTGTCTCGCGAGCGGCCTCACGGAGACCACCTATACCGATACGAGCACCCTCCCCGGCATCACCTACACCTACTGGATCCGCGCGGTGGGAACGGACGGGACGGCCGTCCTTTCCGCCGGCGTCACCGGTATCCGCGCCTACGCGGAAGGCGCCAGACCCTACGTCGAAACCCCGTTGAACGATCCCGTCCTCACGACAAAGGGAACCTTCAACGGCTACCTCTACGGAACCCGGAGCGTCGGGACGAATTCGGCGTCCACCGTACATGGCACACTCTCGCTCAAATTGACGAAGATGAACGGGAAGGCGACGTTGAAAGCTACCTTCCCGGGCGGCGTGCGTGTCTCCTGTTCCACAAAGGCGTGGACCTCGAAAGACGCGGACGGCACGTTCCTCCTTTCCGTGAAATCAAAACGGGGCGAACTCTTCACCCTTTACCTTCGCCAGAACCGCATCTGGGGAACCGTTTCAGGCGGAAGGCTCGCGGCCCCGCTGACGCTTGACGGCGCGCGCGATCCGTTCGCCGACAACGCAAAAGCCGCCGCAACGAGGCTCGCACCCTATTCCGGAATCTGGACGGCGGCCATGCATACGACGGCGGCGCAGAGCGCACAGGAAGCCTGCCACCCCTACGGGACAAGCGTTTTCTCCCTTTCCGTCGGCGCAAAAGGTCGAACCCGCATAACCGGCATCCTCGCCGACGGGAAACGCTTTGCCGGCTCGTCGCAACTCATCTTCCTGAACGCCGCGAACGGCGCGGCCGCATGCGTCCCGCTCTTCCTTCCCGGTTATACCGGAAAGAAAGGGGGCGCGTTCGCCCTGCTCTGGCTCGGATCCGATCGAAAAATCATCGCGGACGCGGGGTGGTGCGGCTGGCAGCACAAACCGGGGGAAAGCGGTTATTCCGCCATCCTCGACCCCTACGGCGCGCGCCGTTCCACACTCGGTTCCTGTTCCTTTTCGCTCCTGGACACAGGGAATGTACCGCCCTTTAAGGGGAACACGGCGCTAACCAACCTCCTGCCTCTCCGTGTTCCGGTTTCCACCTCCGGCACATGGTCGACTCCGAAAGCGGGCAAAGTCCTTCCCGACGGAACCGCCGGGAACAGTATCAATCCCGCAGCGTTGAAACTACGTTACACGAAGACGACCGGCCTGTTCAAAGGCTCCTTCTACGTCTATTACCCGATCAAGGGACGAATCCAGAAAATCCGGGCGACGGTAAACGGCACGGTCATCGACGGGCGCGGCACGGGTTCCGCCACCCTCAAGCAGGGCAAGTCCGCCATCCGTTCATGCGGCATCACGTTGCAGTAGGTTAGTTTCTCTTGCCCCCGCTCGGAAAATTCCCTATACTAACGAACGTTTTTAAGATGTGTTCTGTCTGAGGCAGGACATTTTCGGGAGGAACCGTAAAGATGACGAGACGGGAATTCATGCAAGCCGGTATCGCCGCCGGGATTTCTTCCGCGCTTCCAGAGGTGTGCGCGGAGGCGGTGTCGTTGCCGCAACGGAAGGACGACAACGGGGTGTTCAAGACCAGGCTGCGCGCGGCGTTGATCGCGCGAACGGCGGATCCCGCAACCTGTGAACGGATCGCGGCCGCAGAATTCAGCGGAGTGGAGTTAACCGCGAAAGAGATTTCCATGGATACCGCGCGCGTCTTCCGCGCCAATGCCGGAAAAGCCGGCATCCGGATCCATTCCCTCATGGGCGCGGGATGGAGCACGTTCAACGCAAAAGACCCCAATACCCGCCGCTCCGCCATCGACGCGATGAAACAACGGCTTCTCGTGGCAAACGAATGTGGCGCATCGACTGTGCTCTGCGTTCCCGGACGTATCGGCGGCATGGCGATGCCGCGTCCAAGCGCGTTCAAACCGGTTTTCGATCCCAAGACGCTTGAATTGAAATCCGTCGTTGACGGCGACAACGCGCCGTTCGCGGACTACATCGCCGCGCACAACGAGGCGACGAAGCGGACGCTCGAAGCCGTCCACGAGCTGATCCCCGTCGCAGCGGAAGCGGGTGTCGCGCTCTGCCTGGAGAACGTCTGGAACAACCTCTGGGTGACGCCGGCGTTCATGTCCGCGTTGGTGCGCTCGTTCGACTCCGCCTGGGTGAAGGCGTATCTGGACCTCGGCAACCACGTCTGTTACGCGCCGGTTGAAACCTGGCTGCGCACCGAGCGGGGGCTCATCGCGAAACTGCACATCAAAGATTTCCTGTCGGACAGGACGCTTCCGCACGAAGGAAAGTTCGTCCCGATCGGGCGAGGGAGCATCGACTGGAAATCCGTCCGCCGCGTCATCGAAGAGATCGGCTACAGCGGCTGGGTCAGTATCGAGAGTTCCGGTTTCACCGATGCCGAACACAGGCAGATTATGAACCGCTTCTTCAAAGGCGAAGGGGCTTGAGGAGAGAATTATGAAGACGTCGGTTTCACGTAGGGTTTTCCTGGCGGGCGCGAGTGCGCTTTCCGTCGCGCCGTCCATCCTTCACGCCGAGGCAAAGCGTGTGTTCAAGTACGCCGTTGTCGGCTGCGGCGGACGCGGAACGGGGGCATGCAAAAACATCGAGGACGCCGCCGCATGGCTTGGACACGGGGCGAAGATGGTCGCCGCCGCAGACTTCTTCCCAGAGAAAGCCGAAGCGTTGGCGATGAAACACGGTTGCGATCCGAAGCGCGTGTTCGCCGGCGCGGACGCCTACCGGAAGGTACTGGAGACGGATGCCGAGATTGTGCTGCTCTGCACACCGCCGGTTTTCCGTCCGCTCCACGCCGAGGCGGTCGTCGCGGCGGGGAAACACCTGTTCGCGGAAAAACCGGTCGCCGTGGATCCGCCCGGCATCCGTAAGTTCCTGAAAGCGGTCGAAGCGGCCAAACAGAAAGGGGTGATGCTGCTCTCCGGGACGTGCCACCGCCACAACTACCGGGCTTTGCGGATGATCGGTCCCGTCCGTTCGGGGGTGATCGGGGAAATCCTCGGCGGCGTCGTCTATCGCTGCCACGGCAACATCTGGGAACGGGACCGCCGTCCGGGTGAAAGCAACGCGGCATACCTCGCCAACAACTGGTACAATTTCCGCGAAATGTGCGGCGACAACCTGACGGAACAGGCGATCCACGAGGTCGATCTCGCCAGCTGGTTCATCGGCCGCCTGCCCCGTTGCGCGATGGGGATCGGCGCGCGTTACGGGAAACGCACGGGGAACGGGTACAACCTGCTCAGCATCGATTACGACTACGGCGCAAACCTGCACATTCACGCGATCGCGCGCCAGTTGCGGGGGTGCTGGGACCGCTGCTGTGCGATGCTCACCGGAACGAAGGGACGAATCGACGTCCTCGGTTCGAAGATCACCAAGCCGGACGGGAGCAGCGTGGCGTTTCCGTACGACAATGCTGCCGTCAAGGGGATACACGAAAACATGATGGTCAACGAACACGCCGACCTTCTCAAGAGCCTTTTGACCGGCGCGTATCGGAATGAAGGCGAACAGGTCGCGATGGCGACCGCGACCACCGTCATGGGGACGCTTGCGGCGTATACCGGCCGGATGGTTTTGATGAACGACCTGCTCAAGAACGAAGACTCTGACTTCTACGGATGGAAGCATCCGATCCAGCCGGAGGATTTTGAGCGAGGGGACGATCTTGTCCTTCCCAAGGAGGGGGAAGGCCCGGTGCCCGGCAAGTAGAGGCGCGACCACCCAACGAGAGACACACATGAGAACGATTCTTTTTTCTTTTCTCCTGATGACGGCATGGATCACCGGTTGCGCCGTCTCAACGGTTGTCGAGGACACACGGACGCCGGTCATCGAGATGAACCGGTTCGGCGATCTCCTGTTCCACGGCGAGAAGCTGGAACCCGGCAAAATCTGCAAGACGCTTCAGCGCGCCGGTGTGCGCAAGGGGCAGGAGATCAACATCCGCATCCCCCAGAAAGCAGACCGCCAGGCGATGGGACACATCGCGGGGGAGTTGAACAAAGGCGGGTTCACGCGGATCGTCTTCACCACGAATCGCACCGCCAGCTCCTCCAAACTAGGACGTTAGCATGGAAAACACAAACAACAGCGTTTTGAACAACTGTGACTATTCCCTGCCCCTGCGTTGCGAGGTACGGGCGGTCTCGCACATTCTTTCGTCCCAGGCGGCGAAAGTCAAAGTCGGACTCGATATCGGATTCACGAATCCCTCCGTCAGCCAGCACTTCCGTTCACGCGGCGGCTACTGGATGACCGTGGAACCGACGCCCGAACGTCAGCAGGTCGTGGAAGAGGTGTTAGGCGACGACACGGTGCTCTGCATCGGTGCGGACGGCTCCCTCCCGTTTGAAGACCGCCAATTCGACGCCTTGGTTCTCGCCCACGGAACCCTCCCCGCGCGCCCTCGTTCCGAGGATGCGATCCGTGAGTGCCACCGCGTGTTGAAGACCGGCGGCGTCTTCGTCCTCACCGTTGCAAACCGCAAACGTTTCGGCCTGGCCGCCTTCCTGGGCGGCGGGACGCGGGCGGCCGGCGACAGCGGCTGGTACACGGAAAAAGAAATCATCGACCTGTTGAAACCGGGATTCGACGTCTTGGGATTCTCCTACGCCTGCCGCTTCTGGGTGCAGCTCATCAAGCAGTGGACCAGCCGCCGTCGCGAAGGGTGGCACGGCCTGGCGAACTTCTGGCTGCGTTTCCTCTACGGGGTGGCCTGGATTCTGGACCTTCCGCTGTTCTGGACACGCGGCTACCAGATGACCGTATGCGTCCGGCGCAAAGGCTGGCGCGGACAGGCCATGCGGGTACACTCCAGCAGCACGCCCGTCTCCGACGCCATGCTCTTCAATCCGAAGTACGGCGGAAGCCACATCTCCTGGGACAAGTTCAAATAACGCATTGAAAGGAGACGGACATGGGCAATCTTCTGTTTTTGATCATGTACCTTGTGCTGATGTTGCTCGTGGTTTTCGTCCCCCAGTTACTCCGGCGTTTCCACGTTCCCGCCGTCGTGGCGATCATGTTGACCGGCATCGTCATCGGCCCCCACGCGGGCGACTTGCTCGGCTGCATTTCGCACGTTATGGACGGGGCGTATTCCGCACAGGAACTGATGACGGTGATCCGCGCGCTGGGATTGCTCGGCCTTGTCTTCCTGATGGCGCTGGCGGGGATGGAAGTCGATCTCCGGATGCTCACCCTGGAGAAACGCCCGGTTATCTGGCTCAGTCTGTTGACGTTCGCGATTCCCAGTCTCGCCGGCTATTTCATCTACGGCTGGTTCCGCCCGGACGACACTATCGGGAAATGGGTGTACGCCTCGCTCTTCGCCTCGCACTCGGTCGGCATCGTATTCCCGGTCATCCGCGAACTGGGCGTCACCAAAACCCGTTTCGGGATCTCCGTGCTCGCCTCCACCGTGGTGACGGACGTATTGAGCCTCGTCATGCTGGCGGTCGCCATCCAATACAAGCGGATGCAGGCACCGGCGGCAAGCAACGCCTTCGGCGGCGTCTCGCTTTTCGAGCGGATCGACGTCGCCTCCCTCGGCGTCTGGTTCACCCCGCTTTTCCTGCTGGTGATCGCCCTTTTCATCCTTCTCGCCGCGTGGATCATCCCCGCCGTCTGGCGCAAGCTTATCAACTCCTTCAGCCCGCATGACGACACGCAAGTCACCTTTTTCCTGTTGTCCGTACTGGTGATCGTCACACTCGGCGAACTACTGGGCGTGAACCTGATCGTGGGGGCGTTCATCGCGGGACTCGCCGTCGTCCGTGCCGAAGGTTTTGAAGACAAAGGCCGCCACCTCCACCGTAAACTGGAGGGCATCGGCTTCGGCGTAATGATCCCCTTCCTCTTCCTCCAAATCGGGATGGAGAGCCAGCCCGGCATCCTCTTCAAGGACTGGGGGAACGTGATGATCGCGCTCGCCACGGTCGTCGGCCTCGTCGGAAGCAAGACCTTCGCCGGCTGGCTCGCGCTGCGCCTTTCCGGCTTTTCGCACATCAAGGGAATCTGCGCCGGACTTATGACGGTGCCGCAACTTTCTGCGACGCTCGCCGCAGCAGCCGTGGCGCTTGAACTCGAAATCCTCGACCAGAATTTCTTCAACGCGATTGTCCTTCTCTCCATGGTGACGACGATCCCCGTGCCGACGATGGTCCGCTACCTCATCGACCACTACCACATCACCTTCGATCCCGTGGCGATTCCGGACGCGGCGGCTATCGCCTCGCCGCAACTTGTCGATTCGCCCTCCGCCCCCCGTCCATCCCTCTTCTCACGCTGGCTCAACCGCAAGAAGCAGGGATAGCAATAAAAAAATCGAAAGCCATTCGGCGCAGTCTTATCTGTCGATGGCGACTTCGTACCAGAGCGTACGGCAGGTCGGCGAAAGACGGAGGACGGAACGTCCCCTCCCCGCGTCGGCCGGCGCGATTTCGGCTTTGCGCGAACCATCGGGACCAAGCGCCCAGCATTTGACGCGGGAGAGTTGCGCGGGGATCGTCAACTCGCACGGGATTCCCTCCGCCTGCACCGGTGCGCGTCCACGCTCCAGCAGACGCACCAGCTTGTCCGACACGCGCTCGACCTTCGACCCCGTATTGCCGGCGGCTCCGGTTGCGGCGATGAGGATACTCGCCTTGCCGCTTGCGCCAAAGCCAGTGGCGTCGCGGGAGACGAGCGAGATTGTCGCCGCCCCCGTCTCCGTCGCACCGACCTTGAGCGACACGTCGCCCAGCTGGATTTCGCGTCCGTCCGCGTACCCCACGAAGAGCTTGCTGTTCGCCGTGTTGACGGCGACGTACTCTTTGCCCTTGCGGTCACGGTTCCAGATGAACTCGCCGAGCTTCCGCCCGCGATCCGCCCTCATGTCGCCGCGCACGAGCATCGCCGCGCACGCAGGGGAGTGTACCCACACGGACGGCGTCGCGACCGCGTCGAAGATGCACCACGGCATCCCCTCCGGCTCGAACGCCTCGGGGAAGTGGTTGTAGCTGTACTGGAAAATGCCGTTCCATCCCATCGTGCGTCCGTATGCGCAAGCGAGCGGCTGTCCCTCGCCCGTGAAGGGACTCGGATAGGGATGGCTGTACTCGCTCACCGTGAACGGCTTCTCCGGCGCGTGCGCCTTGGTCTCAAGGTTCGTGAGCGTTGAAAGGCCGTGTACAAGCGACTCGCCGCCCGCGACCCATTCGTTCGTGGAGTTTCTGTGGAGCCACCCGCCGCCCTTCCCGCTCGGATGATGGAAGTACGCATGCGCGTCAACATAGTCGAGCCGACGCTGGATATCGAGCGGGCTGTACACGCTTCCGGCCTGGGTGCCGGAGACAGGCTGCTTTGCCTTCAGCGTCTCGCGTATGTAGTCGCGCATTCCCTTCCAGTAGGCGAGTTCGTTCTCCCAGAGGAAGTCGTCGAAGTCCTTGCGGAACTGCGCCGACGCCTTGGGGAAGTTGTTGAGGAGCGGCGCCTTGCCGTTCGCGTATCCCGACTCGTTCGCGGGGTATTTTTTCTTCAGCCATTCGTTCCATTGTTTCTCTAGTTCATTCTGGAACGGCTTCGCGAGTTTCTTGATGCCCATCCTGCGGCGCGTGTTCACGAGACCGCGATCCTCGTTGCTGATCTCGATCATCGCGACGGCGGGTTCGTCGGTGTAGGCGTTGCCCGTGTACTTGTTCACGTGCGTTAAGAGGTCGCGCGCGTATTCCCTCTGGAGTTCCACGCAGCGCGGGTAGAACTGCCCCACGGTCTTGTTCGCCCACGGCGAGCCGCCGGGAACGCCGTCGCGCGCGTCGAGGGTGCGCCCGACGTGGAGGTTCATGTTCACGTAGACGCCGCGCTTCTTGAAGGCGGCGATCAGGTAGTCGAGCTTGTCGAGCTGCGCGGGGGAGAGCTTGCGCTGCGTCTTTGAGTCGTCGTCGAGGATGCACTGCCGGCGCGTGTCCATGAAGTTCTTGTACCACGTGTCCATGAAATGCAGGCGCACGCAGTTGACGCCGAGACGGGCGAAACGCGCGGCAAGGCGGTCGGCGACGTCATGCTCCGGGAAGTTGGCGGGGCCGGTGAGGTTGGTGCCGTTGAAGCGGATGGGACCGGCGTCCGTCACGAACTCGGCACCCTCCACGCGCACGAAGCCGTGCTTGCCGGCGGGCGCGTCGAGGAGATGCGCCACGCTGGATGCGTTGTCCGGGCCGTCGTATGAGACGACAAACGGGAAACGTCCCGCACCCTCCTCCGCTCCGGCAGAAAATCCCACACATGCCGACACGCCAAACAAGGTAACCGCCGTATACATCGAAAAACGCTGCCAGCGACTCCCGAACAATCCTTTCGTCTTCATCCTCTTTCCTTTCCTTCATCCAATCCGTTCACGGGATACAAACCCCATCCGGGGTAAACCGCACAAAACGGACGGATTGATAACACAAGCCCACGCGAAAAGCAAGCGCGAAGAAACATTCATTTTTGCTTGGCAAGGAGGCTTTTATTTGATAAAGTACCTCTCACAAGCGAATCACAAGGCGATTCGCAATGCCGGATTTGGTTAGGAGAACGAAATGAATGTGTTGATCGGGTTGCTTTTTGCGTTGGAAATTCTTGTCGCCCTTCTTCTGGGTGGCGTCGTGATGTTGCAGAAGCCGAAGGACGGCGGACTCAACACGGCGATCGGGGGCGGTTTTGAAGCCTCCCTCGGTGCCCAGGCCGGATCGGTCCTGACGAAGACGACCATCATCCTCGGTGTTATTTTCTTGCTCGACACCCTGGTCCTCTCCCGCCTGACCGCCCACCGTGGCGCCTCCATCATGGAGGACGTCCGCACCGCACCGGTTCAACAGGCCCAGCCGGCCGCGGCGCCTTCC
>JAGAEL010000079.1 GCA_017613085.1 Kiritimatiellia bacterium
CACCAATGGGTCATAACGCCTTCCGCACGTTGCCGACAGGAACCGAAGCGCAAACGACTCCAACGCCGCCGTGTCCTTGAAGCCGGCGTCGACCGCCCGACGCAGTGCGTCAACATGCCGGTCCTTGCCGCTGAAAGTTCGCGCATTCGCGATCCGCACGAAATGCACCCACACAGTCCTGTACAAACGCCGCTCTTTCGGAAGGGCCAGCAATTCCCCGAACGGCGCGGGGTCGTCGTCCTTGCGAAAGACGAGCCACTGGGCATGACCGAGTTTGTAAAGATAGAATTCCAATGCATAGCCGGGGACTTTCTGCGGGATTTCCACTTCCTCGCCGCTTTCCAGCCGTTTGCACACGCTTTCGCGAAACGCGGTGAATTGTTGCCAGTCCCCGGCAACTGCCTCCTTTGAAACGCCTGCGGCCATGCCCGCCGCGAAAAAGTCCAGTTCGTCCGCCTGAGCGGTTGAGACGCGATTGCCTTTCGGCGCTTTTCCCGTCCACGCGGGATAATAGTGCGCGCCGATCATCGCCAATTCCGTTCCCAGGTGCGGCGTCACGCGATAGGCGTCAAAGCATTTCACCGCCGCGTTGGTGGCGACCTCCGCCGTCGAGAAAAAATTGAGATCATATTCGCAGTTGTGCGGAAAATACGACACCGGAAAGTACGGGCCACAGGCCAGGACGTCAAGTGCCTGCACCAACGACAGCAGGGTAACCGGTGCAAGGATGCGAGCAGGATTCATTTCCGCATCTTCCTTTCTTTCATCGAAATACGTTGGGGATTTACCCGCGCAATCGCTTTGCCGAACACAACAAGCTCGCCGCAGGCGCAAGGCGCGACAGAAACGGCATCCGGGAGACGGCCATGCACCACATCGTCCTCGATGCGGCATCCGTTCAACGGGAAGAACTCCCCGCCCAATCCAGATGCACCCCAATCAATTGCAACGACAACGCCCTCGAACGGAATCTGGTGCCGATAACGCGCAACGAGGTCCACCGTCCCCGCACGCACGCCGCCGCGAACCGAAAACTCGACGGTCGGTGCCGGACGTTGGCCACGCTCAAGAAGGGACAGCGTCTCGCGTTCAAGGCACCAGCGGTCGACGCCGCGAACCGGCAGACGGAACCAGATCGCCGGCAAACGCAACGGCGACGTGAATATCTCGTGCAGTAAATCCAGATCCGGTGCGGCGAGTTCGCAGGTCGTTCCGGGCGACCGGACGAAATCGTCGGGCAACCCCTCGGCATACAGACGCCGAAAGCTGCCGTCCGCGTTGAACGTTAAGACGTATGCGTATGACGGCAGGGCCATCTTGAATCGTCCATCCAACGCCCGCGCCATCCGCAATGCCCGAAAGACGGTCGTTCGCCTCATCAGCGCCCACGTCTCGGCTCGGTTCTTCGGCGCATCAATGCCATGCAACTGAATGACGGGCTCGTCAATTGCGGCAAGAACCCGGCGAATGCCCGCCAAATCTAGGTGGCAGGGAAGAAAGGTCGCGCCAAGCTGCAACGCCGCCGCCGCCACCGGCCAATGGAGACGTATTTCTTCAACCAACTCGCCGTAGCGAGCAATCAGCCGTTCCGGGACGTCAACGTCCAATTGCATTCGATGAACGCCGAGCGTGCCGGCACGGGAGACGAGAGCCCTGGCCGTCCTCTCGGGATCGTCGAGTGCCTGGACCGGAAACCTGAAAACAGCTGTGACACGCGGATGGCGCCAGATGCGATCCGGCACATCCACTCCACGCCACCGTGCGCCCCGTCCCTCATACTCAAGTTCGCCAGCGAGTACATAGAGATCATGCGTTCCCGCCTCAAGTTCAGAACGCACGGCCGACTCAACCTTGTCCGACCAATGACGTTGCCAGACATAAAAACCGTTTGCACTCGGAACTGCGGCGGACAATGGATTCCCAAAGGCTATCGCGACAACCGCTCTCATCGCCATCGCAACTAACGAACGGTTCTTCATATGCAAATGCTCAGGTTCTTACGTCAAGGAATGCTGGATGTGGCAGGGGCCAAGCCGGGGGCGGAGACCGAGAGCTCCAACGCGCCGGGCGCGTCGCGGCGGATGACCGCGACGGCCTTGCCGTAGAAGAGCGGATGCGAGTCCGTCTTCGTGAACGCCTCGAACGCATGCGCGTTGCCGTTGCCCACGCCGAGGATCTGGCCCGGGCCCGACAGCTTGAAGAACACGCGGTCCATCGCGAGCGGATTGCGTACGCCGTTCGCGTCCACCACATCCACCTGCACCCAGATCAGTTCGTCCGGGGAGTCGGTGAGCTTCGGCTCGACCGTCAACTTGACGGCGGCCGGCTCGCCCGCCGTGCGCATCACCGTCTCGCCGAGTTTCGTCTCCCCGCGATAGGCGACCGCCTTCAGCTCGCCCGGCTCGTACGGCACGTCGAACCAGCGAAGACGATACTTCGCGCACACGTCGTAGTACGAGGAATAGGAAAGCGACGGAAGCGGGTCCTTGTCGACGTACACGTCGCGAATCGAGGCGAAAAGCCCCTTGTCCGTGTCCTGCACGACGACCTTGACGTACCGGGCTGACACGGGATTGTCCCATTTCGGGCACGTTTTCTCCCCTTTCTTCTTGGCGAAGACCGTCGTCCAGGTCGCACCGTCCAACGAGGTCTGCAACTCGTAGGCGTAACCGGCATAGTCAGACTCGAAATCGACTCGTGCATGCGCGAACGCCCGTTCGCAGCCCATGTCGAACTGAAGCCACTCGGGAAAATGACGCGCGCTCGCACACCAGCGCGTCTTGCCATCACCGTCGATCGCGTGTTCCGGAAGGTTCCCCTTGTCGCGCTCGCTGGACGACGCCGTCACCTTCGCGTCTTTCAGCATGTTGGGAGTTTTGCTCAGTTCGCCCTTCCGGCGCGTCCCCAGCGAACGACCGTTGAGGAAAAGTTCCGCGCGGTCTCCGCTCGTGTAGACGTACACGGGAACGGACTTGCCCTCCAGCCCCTTCCAGTTCCAGTGCGGAAGGATGTGGATCGTCTCCGCCTTCTTGTTCCAGTAGCTGCGGTACAGGTAGAAGCGGTCTTTCGGGACGCCGGTCAGGTCCACGATGCCGAAGTAGGAAGAGCGCGACTCCTTCCAGTAGGGCGTGGGCTCGCCGAGGTAGTCGATTCCCGTCCACACGAACTCGCCGCAATTGTACACGTCCTGTTCCATGTAGTTGAACTCGACGTCCGGGATGTCGGGTCCCGCGTTGTGGTCGTAGGAGTCGACCTGGAACTGGTCGTTCCCGTAGGTGTGCTTCCCGTTCGGCGGCGGGTTGATGTAGAACCCGTAGGAACTGAACGCGGAGGCGGACTCGGAGTAGACGATCGGCTTCGCGGGGTACTTCGCCTTCACTTTGCGATAGCAGGCCCCGTAGTTCCAACCCGTGATGTCAAGGTCGTC
>JAGAEL010000080.1 GCA_017613085.1 Kiritimatiellia bacterium
AAGGAGGAGGAACGCGCCGAGAAGGCCGCCAAACGCGCGCAGGACAAAGAAGCCGCGCGCCTCGCCCGCGAAAAGGCCGCAGAAGAGCGCGATTTCGAAAGGCAACAGCAGGAGCGCGAACGCCGTCTCCGCGAACTCCAGGCTGCGGCACGGGCGGAACGACTCGCCCGCCTTTCGCAGAATTCCGTACCGGAACCGCCTCCCGCCGCGCCGGAGCCCGTCCCCGTGGAGAAACCGGTCGTGACCGCCGCTTCCACCCCGGCGGCCCCCGTTCCGAAACCGGAAACCCCGCCTTCCGCGATCGAGGAATCAGTCAACCCCGGCGACCAGGAATACCCGTTGCCGCCGATCGACCTTCTCGACCCGATTCCCGGGGGGACGGCAGACCACGGCGACCTCCAGCTCACGGCACAAGTGATCAAGGACACGCTCGCGAATTTCAACGTCGATATCGAAGTGGTCGGGATGCGCCCCGGTCCCGTCGTCACCCAGTACGAGATCAAACCCGGTTCGCGAATCAAAATCGAACGAATCGTCAACCTTTCGGCAAACCTCCAGATGGCGCTCGCCGCGAAAAGCCTGCGTATCGAGGCGCCGATCCCCGGCAAACAGGCGGTCGGCATCGAAGTCCCGAACAAGCGCTCGATGCCCGTCACGTTCCATCAAATCCTGATGGGGAGCGGATGGCAGGCGGCGTGTGAGAAGATGGCCGTGCCGCTGGCGCTCGGCAAGGACGTCGCCGGCAACGACCTGATCTACGACCTCGCCAAGGCGCCCCATCTGCTGGTCGCCGGTTCCACCGGTTCCGGTAAAAGCGTCTGTTTGAACTCGATCATCACCGGTCTGTTGATGTCGCGGACGCCGGAAGAGCTGCGTTTGATCCTTGTAGACCCGAAGCGTGTCGAATTCACGATGTACAACGACCTCCCGCATCTGCTGGTCCCGGTCATCAACGATGCAAAGAAAGTCCACTTCGGACTTCGCTGGGCGATTGTCGAAATGAATAACCGGTACAAGCTCTTGCAGAAGGTCAAGTGCCGGAACATCGAAGCCTACAACCACCGGAATGACAACAAAGGCGACAAACCCGAGGTTGACGGCTCCGGGCAGCAGCTGCTCCCCGGCCTTCAGACCTACCCCGAGAAACTCCCCTACATCGTCATCATCATCGACGAGGTAGCCGACATCATGGCGTCGGTCGGGAAGGAAATCGAACCCGCGATCGCCAAACTCTGCGCCCTATCCCGCGCGGTCGGCATCCACCTCATCCTCGCCACGCAGCGGCCTTCCGTCGATGTCATAACCGGCACCATCAAGTCGAACATACCGGGACGTATCGCCTTCAAGGTCTCCCAGGCGAACGACAGCCGTACCATTCTCGACAACCCCGGCGCCGAAGAGTTGATCGGCAAGGGCGATATGCTCTTCCTCAAAGAGGGATCCACCCTGATGCGCGCCCAAGGCGCGTATGTGAGCGACGACGAGATCCGCCGGATCGTGGAGTTCGTGAAAGCACATTGCAAACCCTGTTACGATAAAGTCCTGTGCGGCAAGCTCGACGGCATCCAGGAGGATGCGGACGAGGATATCCTGGATGACGATTCCGGGAAGCCGGCGGCCGATGAGGGCGGGGGTTCCGGCGGCGGCATAGCCGCAGCCGGCTCGGTGGACAGCGAAGAAGAGAAAAACATCCAGGCCGCCATCGAGGTGATCCGTATGACGAACCGCGCTTCGACCAGTATGCTCCAGCGCCGCCTCGGTTTCGGCTACAACAAAGCCGCGCGCATTATGGACGCGCTGGAGGAACGGGGTATCGTCGGCCCGTCAAAGGGGGCCGGCCTGCGCGAAATTCTGAAAGACTTGAGCAAGGAGATTCCCGACAACGAAGCGATCCCCGGTATCGAGGAAGAGGAACTTTCCAGTCTACCGGAGGCGGACGGGATTCCGGCGGCGGACCTCCCCTCGGAGGAGGACGCGGAGCTGCCGGCGGAGGATGAGGTGTAACCGAGGAGGAAAACCATGGTAGGCGAAATTCTGAAACAGGCGCGCGAGGCCAAATGCCTCACCCAGCGCGATATCGCGCAAAATACCAATCTGCTCTTGCAGGTCGTCGTAGATCTGGAAAATGACGATTTCCGCCGGATTCCCGCCGCAATCTACGGTCGGGGCTTTATCAAGCTTTACGCGGAATACGTCGGTCTGCCGCCAGACCAAGTGGACAAGCTCCTTCAGACGTTCAAGCAACAGTATGACGGCGCACACGCGCCGCCCGTGCGGACAAGGCAGGTTCCGCAGCAACCGTCGAAAGTACTCCGGCGTCCCGTCTCCGTCCCCGAAAAAAAAGAGGAGGAGAAAGCCAACCTAGAGGAGGAGGTTCACGAGTATAAAGCCCCTCCCGTCTCCGTTCCGGAAACAAGCGTAGCGCAGCACGAGAGCGTCATTCCCCCTCCTCCCCGGGAAAAAGTCACGCCCGTACAGGACGTTGCGCCCGTTTCCGTACCGCCGAAAGTGTCACCGATGATCGAGGTTGAACAACCGCTTACCCCCAAACCAGAACCTGCGCCGGTCCCCGACAAAAAGAAACCTTCCCCTTCCATGGACGACGACGGGTTGCTCCCTTTGTTTGCGGCTCTGCACGAACACGAAACCAAGGATACGCCGACTCCGGAACCCGTCGAAACGCCCGTTGAAGAACCTGCCCCCATCCCGGTCAAACCGGCGGTGTCCGTCGTCCCGGTCCAAGTGAAAGAGGACTTTGCCGGCCCGGTCGTGCCGCCCGAAAGCCAGACGGAGACCGACGACGGGGATGATCTCTTCTCCATGGCGAAACGCCTGACGCAGCTCCGCAACGGAACCGCATCAGACCCCGCCCCGGTTCTTCCGGAAGAATCTGCGCCCGTCTCATCTAGGCCGAAACCGGTCGTCACCATGCAACCGGCGCCGGCAAAAATCGTCCTTCCCCAAACCCATGACGAGGAGGCCACACCGCCCGCCGAGCCGGAAAAGGAACAGGAAAAGGAGGTAAAAGCTCCGTTTGTCCTGACCATGAAACGGGCGGTCCGGATTTCGCTAGACCGCATTACACAGGCGGCACACCGTTCGCTGGACGCCTCTTCCCGGGCCATCCAGCCGGCTAAATCGTTTTTCGCAGGGAGGGGGAAGATGGCACTTCTGTGCGGGACGGGGGCGGTGGTGCTACTGCTCCTCATCTTCGGGATCCACTACCTGTTCCAAGTTACGGAACAGCGTATGATCGAACAAGAAACGACCACCTCGCTTCCGCCCCCCGAATTGTATCTGGATTAAAAAAGGCAAAACAATGAGCGCAACCCTCTTGGACGGCAAAAAACTCGCGGCTGAAATGCGCGCGGAAATCGCGGCTGAAGTCGCACGACTGAAAACGGAAACGGGCGTCCAGCCCGGTCTCGGCGTCATCCTGGCGGGCGAGAACCCCGCTTCCCTATCCTACGTGACCGCGAAGGAAAAAGCCTGCGCGGAAGCGGGCATGTTTTCGCGGGAAGTCCGCCTCCCCGGCACGGCGACGCAACAGGACGTTGTCGCCGTCGTACAAGAGATGAACCGGGATGCCCGGCTACACGGGATCCTCGTGCAGTTGCCGCTTCCCAAGGGGATCGACGAACGGGCTGTCATCGACGCGATTTTACCGGAGAAGGATGTTGACGGTTTCACCCCGGTCAACGCCGGGCGCATGTTGATCGGCGAAACCTGTTTCCTCCCCTGCACCCCGCACGGCATCATTCAAATGCTTCTACGCGCAGGCGTGGAGACACGCGGCCGTCACGCAGTCGTAGTCGGACGCAGCAACATCGTGGGGAAACCGGTCGCCCAGCTTCTTGCGCGGAAAGCCCCCGGCGGCGACGCCACGGTGACCATCTGCCACACGGGCACAAAAGACCTCGCCTCCTTCACAAAGACGGCGGACATCCTCATTGTGGCGGCGGGCCACGCGGACACCATCGACGGCTCGATGGTGAAACCCGGCGCAGTCGTCATCGATGTCGGCGTCAACCGCGTCCCGGATGCCACGAAGCCTCGCGGATACAGGCTGTGCGGGGATGTCGATTTCGACTCCGTGAAAGAGGTCGCCTCCCTTCTGACGCCCGTTCCGGGCGGAGTCGGCCCGATGACCATCACCATGTTGCTATTCAACACGTTGGAGGCGGCCAAGCGTACGGCGGCCGCGATGTGATGCGTAAAGCGTGAACCGCTTTCACAGGACCATGAAAGCCCTGCTTTTCACGAACCCTTCCACGCTCTGGAGCCGTCCGGCAGACGACGGCGGCGAGAATCCCTATTTTGAGATTGCGAGGGGTACCGCCCGTGAAACGCTTCGAGACGGAACGTGCGCCTGTCTCGTCGAACAAGGGATACCGTTTCCCGATGCGCGCCCCCTGCCCTTGCGGGCGCTCCATGGGAAGGTATCCGCTGCGACGTGGAATCGGCTCGGCGAAGCAAGCGAACTTCTGTACTGGCGGACAGAGACGCGCTTCTGTGTGCGTTGCGCGACCGCCCTCGAACGCGATGCCAAGGAACGCGCCATGCGGTGTCCATCCTGCGGCGGACTATTCTATCCCCGACTCAATCCCGCCGTCATCACGCTGGTAACCCGTGGCGAGGATGTGTTGCTGGAATGGAAAACGCACGGATCCTGCTGGGGGCTGATCGCCGGATTTGTCGAAGCGGGCGAATCGCTGGAAGAAGCGGTCGTCCGGGAAATCCGGGAAGAAACCGGCATCGAAGTCAAGAACCTCGTCTATCGGCGCAGTCAACCTTGGCCCTATCCCAACAGCCTGATGGCTGGATTCCGGGCAGAATACGCAAGCGGCGAAGCGAAACCGGACGGAGTGGAAATCGAAAAGGTACAATGGTTCAACCGCAAGAACCTTCCCGCCGAACTCCCCCGCCCCTGGAGCATTGCCTACCGCCTGTTGGAAGAATGGAGGTGAACACCGCAAGCGGTGTCATCAAGAAACGAGTTTCGGTCCCTCCGGTAACCAATAGACTGCTTTGCCCCGAAGACGCCCCGCGGCATGGACATACCCCCGCACGACAGGCGACACTCGACAGCCGACAGCCGCACCCGGTCGCGACGGGGCGCGACCCTCCCGTTCTTTCCTCCGCGTGAGAAAAAGACGGGCTTTGTCGCGTCTGTTCTGTGGCGCGTGGGGACACGCGCCCTCCCGCACGACAGCCGACAGCCGCACCCGGTCGCGACGGAGCGCGACCCTCCCGCTCTTTCCTCCGCGCCTCTGCGTGAGGCAAAAGACGGAGGGTCGGTCGACCAATTTGTGCGGATTTGTGTCCATTTGTGGTTTATTTATTTTCTTTGTCTCGTTTTTGCCGGTTACATGATTCGCGGATGCGCCACCGCGATTTTATTCCCCGAATCTGCTGGATTTTTCCCTTTGGGAAAGGTAGAATGACCGGTGTTTTCCAGTTCATCCAGGAGTTCGTTCAGATGGCATACGACAAAATCAAGGTTCCGGCGTTCGGCGAAAAGATCGTCATGGGAGAAGACGGCAAATTGCGTGTCCCCGATTGCCCTGTTATTCCCTTTATCGAAGGCGACGGCACCGGGCCGGATATTACCCGCGCCGCGATGACGGTTTGGAACGCCGCCGTCCAGGCCGCGTACGGCGGTCAGCGCAAGATCGCGTGGATGGAGGTGTTCGCCGGCGAAAAGGCGAACGCCGTCTATGCGCCGAACACCTGGCTGCCCGGCGAGACGCTTGACGCCTGCCGCGAATACCTCGTCTCGATCAAAGGCCCGCTCACCACGCCGGTCGGAGGTGGTATCCGTTCCATCAACGTCGCGATGCGCCAGCAGCTCGATCTCTACGTCTGCCTGCGCCCCGTCCGCTGGTTCAAGGGTGTCCCCTCCCCCGTGAAACACCCAGAGCTGACCGACATGACGATCTTCCGCGAAAACACGGAAGACATCTATGCCGGCATCGAATGGATGTACGGGACGCCGGAGGCGGCGAAAGTCGTGGCGTGGCTGCAATCGGAAATGGGCGTGAAGAAAATCCGCTTCCCCGAAACCGCCTCCATCGGGATTAAGCCGGTCTCGAAAGAGGGGACGGAACGACTGGTAAAGGCGGCGCTCGACTATGCGGTCGCCAACGACCGGACCTCCGTCACGCTTGTCCACAAAGGCAACATCCAGAAGTTCACCGAAGGCGCGTTCCGCGACTGGGGCTACGCCCTTGCCCGCCGTGACTATGGCGCGGAGTTGATCGACAACGGTCCCTGGTGCCGTTTCAAGAACCCACACACAGGACGCGAGATCGTCGTGAAGGACTGTATCTGCGACGCCTTCCTCCAGCAGATCCTCACCCGCCCGGCGGAGTACGACGTAATCGCCACGCTCAACCTCAACGGGGACTACGTTTCAGACGCGCTGGCCGCGACGGTCGGCGGTATCGGAATCGCGCCGGGCGCGAACATCAACTACCAGACGGGCGTGGCGGTTTTCGAAGCGACGCACGGCACGGCGCCGAAATACGCGAACCTCGACAAGGTGAACCCCGGTTCGTTGATCCTCTCCGGCGAAATGATGTTGCGCTATCTCGGCTGGACGGAGGCCGCCGACAAGATTCTTCACGCGATGGACACCGTAATCGCCGCGAAGACCGTGACGTATGATTTCGCCCGCCAGATGGAAGGCGCGACGGAAATCTCGTGCAGCGCGTTCGGCAAGGCACTCGCCGCCGCCATGTAGTCCCCGGGACGTATCGAAACAGGAGTCGCGATGCGCCGTATCCTCCAAGCGGAAAAACCAACCTGGCAGCGTTGCGCGCGGCTTGCCGCTCAGATTGCCAAGTTCAATCCGTCTCGACTGTTCGCTCCGTTCGTGACGGCGGGGATTCACCTCCGGGGCGAAGAACACCCCTATTTCCTCGATGTCCTCCGCCTCACACCCTACTCCGACCTGCGGTTCATCAAGGGCTGGAAAGCGTTTGCCGAGATGTACGCCCGCCTCCAGACCAACAACTTTCCCTCGTCCTACTGGATGCTGGAGTTTCCCGTCCTCGAAGTCTCGCAGAGGCCGTTGAAAGAGATTGTGCCGGAGGAACGGACCTTCCTCGAACGGACGGGGATCCTGCTCGATCCAAAGGACGAGGACGAGTTTTATTACGTCTGCCATTCAGCCGTCCCCGGCTACCTTCCCTGGATTCCCGACCACGCGGAAGGGCTTCTCTTGGAACGTTTGCTGGAAGGGACGCTGGGCATCCTTCTCCGGCAGGAGAAAGACGCGGGGCTGCTCGATCCGCGAAACGGCGGTATCCTCGTTCTCCGAGAAAACGAAGCGGGGCGCTGGGAAGATACCCGTCTGGAACCGGCCCCGTTTGTGATTACCGCCCCGAAGGTTCCCGAACTTTCCCCGGAAAGCCTTGACGTCTTTTCGCGTCTGCCGATGATCGACCTCGATCTTGAACTGGAGCTGTTGCTCATCTTGGTGACGGAGAAACACCCCCGGCGCCGTCCAGCCGCCGCCTTCACCCTCGTAGGCGCCGAGGCACGCGGTACGGTTTTACACGGCGAGGCGCTTTCTTCGACCGAAGGTTTCGACAAACTCTGGGCGAGGGTACCCGATGAACTTCTGAACATGTTCCAGAAAATCGGCGGCGTCCCGACCACCCTCCGTGCCTCTTCCCAACGCCTCCTCGTCCTGTTGCGGAAACTAGAAATCTACCGCCCCTTCAAACTTGTACACCAGGCGAACCTCACACGTATGCCGAAGGCCGCAGATGCGGTCAACCAGTTCTTCCTCACAAAGGTTTAAAACGGGAAGGAAGACGGGGAGTCCCCTTCCCTAGTGTTGTGGCACGTTGACATTTTTATTAACCACGGACGGACACGGACTGGCTTCGCTAACGCTCGCCTTGATTCCGAAATGGCGTAAGCGCGGCGCGTCTGTGTTGGTCTGTGGTTCTAGCCACAAAGAGCACAAAGGTGGCGAAAATCCCCCGGGAGGGGCGCGCCCCTCCCGATGCGGCGCGTGGGGACACGCGCCCTCCCGCCTCCGCGCCTCTGCGAGAGACATTCAACAGAGGGTTTCAGGGGCTATTTTTATTTTTGACAATGGTGACAGTTGTGAACAATTGAGATTTGTGAACATTCTCTGTTTGTCCAATCATCAATGTGTCAAACCACTAGGCGGACACGCGGCGGCGCGTCCCTCCCGTTTTAAACCTTTGTGTCCGCCTTCGGGGATGGCGAGGCGGACGCCTCGGTAAGCTCCAGATAGTCGGGCGGAACGCATTTGGTCAGCCAGACCTTGTTTTCCGATAAGAAGAACGTATACCCGGCGTCCGCCATCGCCCCGCTCCGCACACGGAAAACGACCGGCGTTCCATGACGGCGTCCGACGCAGACCGCCGTTTCACGGTCACGCGAGAGATGCACGTAAAGCCGCGCCATCGGTTTCAACCCTTCCGCAAGAATCGCCGCCACGGATTTCGCTCCCGTTCCGTGCCAGAGGAATTCCGGCGGGACGGCCGGTGTTAATTCCACGTCCACCGGAACGGAATGGCCTTGGTTCGCACGGATCAGACGGGCGTCTTCATTAAACGAATAGCGCTGCTTCGCGTCCGTCCGTACGATCTCCTCCAAAACCGCCCGGTCGATCCGGAAGCGCCCGGTTTTGTTGATGCCGTCCAACAGTTCCTCGACGACGGCCCAGCCGTGGCGGTCAAGACGGATTCCCGCAGCCTCCGGCTTGTGCCGCAAAAGGAGGCTGATAAAGCGGCTGAGGCGATCATGTGGCGATTCTTTCTTTCCCATACCGACATCCTGACGCATTTGGGCGGAATCATACCAAAACACACGGGAAAGAAAAGCAAATTATCGAAAATCCGTTCTTGACCCGATGAATCGAAGTCGCTTAAACTTTTGCCGACAGAGGGACGAGACATCTGGCAAATCTCGTTCACGTTTCTTTTTTCTGGGTAACTATGAAACCGACACGAACCTTTAACGATTTGTCCCAGCTCGGCAAGTTGAAAATCGAGCCCGGACGAGAACCGCCGCGCACGGCCGTTCCCGCACGTCCGGCGGTACGTTCCGTCTCCGCAAAAGACCCGCACGAACTCTTTGCGTCCATGGCGGGGCTAGGTACCGCCACGCCCGCCAAACGGACTGCGGGACGCGGGGTTGTCCGCCCCACTTCTTCCGCCGCCGCAGCGCCTTCACAGGAACTCGAAACATTCCGGGAGGAACGCGACAAGGCGGTTGCCGCCGCAGAAGCGAAAACCGCAGAAATCCAAAAGCTCCAGGAAGAGAACGCCACGCTCCTTCAACGCATTGCGTCGCTCGAAGAATCGCTTGCAAACCGTCCGGACGAACTTCAGGTCGCGAAACTCCGCGAAGAAAACGAACAGCTCGCGTCCTGGCTGGATTCCGCCCGGAAGCAGCTCGCCGCCAAACAGGAGGGGATCGACGAAGACGTGAAGCGTCTGCAGCAGGAGGTGGACACGCTGAAACAAACCCTCGAAGGCGAACAGGCGAAACAACGGGGAACGTTGCTTTCGATGCCTGCCGGCGTGGAAGAGGTGTTCCCCGGCGAGACACGTGAACAGGTCATCGAGACGCTGCGTTACGCCCGCGACCGGGCGCTGGACAAAGGTTGCGACCGTGGCGCGAACCTGCTTTCCCACGTGCTGGCCGTGAACAGCCCGACCGGCGAACTGCAACGGCGCGCCGAGGAGGTCGAGCAGATCCTGCGCGATGCCGGAAAGTCCATCAGCAACTCCGCGTTACGCGCGCTGGAGAAACTCGGTTTCACCCGCATCTCCACCAACAAGCACCACAAACTGCGCTGGGGCAACGTGACGATTACGCTGGCCGTCACGCCGAGCGACTACCGGAGCGTGGAGAACATGGTTTCCGATATCTGCCGGCGCGTGTTTTGAGGATTGGGCACCATGAAAAAAACATATCTGGATGTAGCGGGGTTCTGGCGCGACTGTTTCCGTCTAGCCCGGATTGTGCTGGATTCGGGGTGGACGCCCGATATCCTGTTGACGCTTTGGCGGGGCGGAGCCCCCGTCGGGCTCTGCGTCCACGAGTTTTTCTTGTACCGGCGGATCCCCGTCCGCCACGAGGTTCTTTCCTGCAAGTCCTACACCGGAATCGCGAAAGCGGGAACGGTCTCGTTCGCGCCGGAGGCCGACGCCGTCCTTTCTAAAATACAGACGGGCGAACATGTACTGGTGCTGGACGACGTGTTCGACAGCGGCAGGACGGCGGATGCCGTGATGGGACGGCTCGAAACCATCCGTGCGGATGCGCGGTTCGCCTCGGTCTATTGGAAACCGGGCAAGAACCAGACCACGCGTCTGCCCGATTTTTACGTCCGCAAGACGGAAGAATGGATTGTCTTCCCGCATGAGTTGCAAGGGTTGACGCCGGAGGAGGTTGCCGAAAAAGACCCGGCTCTGGCAGAACTTCTCCTACAAGGGGGAAAACCAGCATGAGAATGTTGTTGATGGATCGTTCCTCGCCGAATCCCGGCATGGCGGTCTGCGAAGACGGGCGGAAAATATGCGGGTTCGCATGGGAGGGTGCGCCGACAGGTTCCCCCGCGTGGATGGCGGATGTCCGAGACACGCTCCGAAACGCGGGTATCGCCCCCGCCTCGATCGACCTCTTTGTGTGCGGTCTCGGTCCGGGGTCCTTCTCCGGGATCCGAGCCTGTCTCTCCGCGTTGACGGGGATGGCGCTTCCCGGCGGCAAACCGGTGGTTGGGTTGGCAAGCGCGGCGGGGATTGCGTTGGATTACGCGACCGCATCGGGACACGCCCGGATCACCGTGATCGGGGATGCGCGCCGGGAACGTCTCTGGATCGTGAGCTACGCCGTCGATGCCGGAAACGGCCGCGTGCGGCTACTGGATGGACGTGTACCGACGCAGACGGCGGAAGATTTCCAGCTCGTATCCACGGAAGAACTCGCCGCCGCCGTACCGCCGGAGACGATGGTGGTTTCGCCGGACGCGGCGCGGCTCGCCTCCGTGCTGGCAAACCGCTTCCCGTCCGAACGGCTTGGTTCGCCGTCGCCGGTGTACCCGTCCATCGACGGGCTATGCCGGATCGCTTTCGCGGACAGGGATGCCAGCCGGAAGGATCCCCAGCCAATCTATCTGCAGGCCGCCGTGGTCGAAAAGAAAACAGGGACAGGTGTAGCATGATGGTGAAACGATGGATTCTCGCCTTTCTTTCCGCGCTTCCCCTCGCGGGCATGGCGGAGCAGACGGTCTACCGCCGGACGACAGACCGCGTGGCGAGCCTTGACCCCGCGATGGGCGGGACGGTCTACGCGAGCCGGGCTTCGCAGCTGGTTTACGAAACCCTGTACGAATTCGACTACAAGGCGCGTCCGTACCGTCTGATCACCTGTCTGGCGGCCGAAATGCCGGTCATCAAAGACGGCGGTTTGACGTACGAAATCCGTCTCGTGCCGGATGCCCTGTTTCACGACGACCCCTGTTTCCCCGGCGGGAAGGGCCGCCGCGTAACGGCGGAGGACGTCGTCTACTCCTTCATGCGAATCGGCGACAGCCGCATCACCTCGCCGGGTTCCTGGCTGGTGATGGATACGATCCGAGGCATGAGAGATTACGCGGAGGCCACCAAACGCGGCGATGCCTCGGCCAAGGTCGCAGGCCTCACGGCGGTTTCCGACGACACCGTGCGAATCGAACTGACGAAGCCGATCTATGCGTTCACCTGGTTTCTGGCGATGAGTTACCTATCCGTCATCCCGCACGAGGCGGTGGAGACCTACGGGGACGATTTCGGCTTCCATCCCGTCGGTACGGGTCCCTACCGGCTTGAAAGCTGGCGGCGCAACCACCAGTTCCAATACGTCCGCGTCCCCTCCTGGCGTGGATGGACGCAAGGTCCGGCCGCCATCCGTGCGGGGGAACGCGTGTTCGACGTCGTGCAATACAACATCGTCGATGACGTCTCCACGCAGTGGCTCTGCTTCCTCAACGGCGAGTTGGACTTCCTCGGCGATATTTCCCGCGACAACTGGGATGTCGTCATCGACGGGAGCGGCGGACTCACCGATGCCCTGAAAAGCCGTGGTGTTTCGTTGTTCTCGATCCCGACGATGGAAATCGCCTACGTCGGCATCAACATGGAAGACCCGGTACTTGGCAAGAACAAGGCATTGCGACAGGCGTTGAACTGCGCGTTCGACACCCCCGCCTGGATCCGGTTCATGAACAACCGCGTCCTTGCGTGCAACGGGCCGGTACCCCCCGGAACGGAAGGGTATCTCGACGATCCCTTCCCCTACGCGTTCAACTTGCAACGGGCGAAAGAATTGTTGAAACAGGCCGGATATGAAAACGGGATCGATCCCAAAACCGGGCGGCGTCTCGAATTGACGCTCGACCTGGGGAGGACTTCGCAAGACATCCGCGAATCGACCGAGCTGATGGTCTCGTTTTACGACCGCGTCGGAATCGCCCTCCGCCCGCAATACCACAACTGGCCCGCTTTCCTGCAAATGTGTGCCGAACGCCGCAGCCCGATGTTCCGGATCGCCTGGCTGGGCGACTACCCGGACGCGGAGAATTTTCTCCAGCTCTTCTACAGCAAAAACGCCTCGCCGGGGCCGAACCGCTGTAACTACGCCAACCCCGACTTCGACCGACTCTACGAACAAGCCTGTTCCGAAACGGATCCTGCAAAACGCACAAAACTCTGGGAAGATGCGCAACGGATCATACGCGAAGACTGCCCTTGGATTTTCTTGCATTATCCGAAAGCGTTCAGCCTCACCGGACCCCGCGTTCTCGGTTACACGCCCTCCGACTTCTCCTACGGCACGGAGAAATACCTCCGTCTCCGGGACAAAACGGGTTTGTGATCAAAAGAGCGGCGGTAAAACCTTTACGTTGTCCCTTGTGTCGGCTGTCGGTTGTCGATTGTCGCACGGGAGGGATACGTTTCTCCTTGACGCGGGAAGAAGAAAAGAGCTAAATGGAGGGGTTCGTCCGTCGTGTCGACGGAACACCGACTTTCGCAAACCCAACCTAGGAGAAACATGAAAACGGGATTTCACTTGATTTGCGCGTTTTTTTGCGCCGTCGCCGCCACCGCACAGGATGCCGGGATGTTCGTCAAAGTCGAACCGATCCGTCCTAAAGAAAAAATCCAGCTCTACAACGGCAAGGATTTTGAAGGCTGGACAAAAGTCATCACGGCGGAACCGGATTCCTCGCCCGACCGCACCTGGCAGATCGTCGATGGCAACATCCGTTGTCTAGGCCGTCCGATGGGGTATCTCGCCACGCAACGTTCATACACGGACTACAAACTCACTGTGGAATACCGCTGGTGGCAGGAGAACGACGCGATGAACAGCGGCGTATTCCTGAACAAAACCGGGCCGGACAACTTCTTCCTCCCCAAGGCGGTCGAAGCCCAGCTGAAAGCGGGAAGCGCGGGCGACTTTGTCCTGCTCTCCAAAGCCTCTGTAAACGGAATCAAGAATCCGGGGGTGATGTCGGTAAAGAAACTCGCCGAGAGTTCCGAGAAACCTGTCGGCGAATGGAACCGCGTGGAAGTGACCGTGCGCGGCCGGACGATCGACGTCTACGTCAACGGCGTCCATCAGAACCACGGCGAAAATGCGACTGCCGATGCCGGTCAAATCTGCCTACAGAGCGAAGGCGGCGCAATCGAATTCCGTAACGTGTTCATCGAACCACTCCCGTAAAGAGGAGCAGGAGGAGTCATGACGTTATCGGAACTGCAAAGCCTTACAGCTGACGGCGAGACTTTGACGGTCGAATTCAAAAGCGACAGACACCGGCTTCCCGACGGAGAACTGGTAGATGCCCTGGCCGCGATGGCCAACGCACAGGGTGGTGTCCTGCTTGAAGGTGTAGAGGACGACGGCCGGATTACGGGGCTGCACCCTGCGCACCGCGATTTCGCCGGAGTTGTAGCACTTGTCGCAAATCGTACAACTCCGGGATTAACCGTGTTCGCGGAAACAATTGACTGTGGAGACGGTTTGTGTGTTGGTGTGATTCATATAAAAAAATCGCGGTCGCTCATATCGACCAACGACGGCAAATACCTACGGAGGAGACTTGACGCGAATAGGCGTCCCGAAGTTGTGGCGATCAGACCGGCCGATATGCTTTCTTGGCAATCTTCTCTCGGCATATACGATCCGTCCGCAATGCTGTTTGAAGGTGTAAGAATAGACGAACTAGATCCAATCCAGCGTGTAAGAATACGGCAGTCGATAGAAAAATACAATGGAGACAGGGCACTACTCAGATTGTCGGACGATGAGTTGGATGCTGCACTTGGACTCGTTGGAGAAATCGACGGAGTAAAGTATCCCACGCTTGCCGGATTGTTGTTCCTCGGAACGGAGAAACTGCTTCGACGCCATGTACCCTCCCACGAGGTAGCTTTTCAGGTTCTCTGTGGATCGCGTGTCAAGGTAAACGAGTTCCGCCGCCGTCCGCTTTTAGAGGTCTTTGAAGAATACGAGATTCTTTTTGGCGGACAGTATTCGGAAGAAGAACTCGACGTGGGACTCTTCCGCGTACCGATCCCCAACTACGACCGAACGGCTTTTCGAGAGGCATTCGTGAATGCGTTGGTCCATCGCGACTACAGTATACTCGGTGCCGTCCATATCCAATTCGATGATTTGGGGCTTTCCATCTCCAGTCCGGGAGGGTTTATTGAAGGCGTTACGGTGGATACGCTTCTTACGGCCGCCCCAAAGTCCCGCAATTTACTTTTAGCCGATATCGTAAAGCGCATCGGCCTTGCCGAACGGACCGGTCGCGGCGTAGACCGCATTTATGAAGGTATGCTTCGGTATGGACGGATGGCCCCAGATTATTCTGAATCGAACAATTCTGTCGTGCGGGTGCGTATGTTCGATGGAAAAGCCGACACACTCTTTCTGCGTATGCTACTCAACCGCGCAGATCGTGGTATGGATATGCCCGTCGATGCCCTTCTTGTTCTTTCCTCTCTAAGGGACGGCGAGCAGACCATCGAGGAAGTCGCCCGAATGTTGAAGAAGAGCGAGACGGTCGTCAGGAACATTCTCGGTACTCTTCTTGCAGAAGGCATGGTTGAGCAACGGATCGAAGGACGTGTACACGCCTATTTTCTCGGAAAAACCTACCATCAAGTGACGGGAAGGAACGTGGCATACACGAAAACCATTGGTATAGGCCCAATCAAATACAAGGCGATGGTCATAGAATTCATAGAGCAACATGGTAAAATCAAATGCGGCGAGGCAATGGAACTGTGCGACATGACAAGGCACAAGGCTTCAAATTTTCTGGCAGAATTATCGGGAAGAGGCGTTATTCTACGAAATGGGAGTGGGCGCTGGACTTACTACACGCTCCCCAAAGGAGAGATCGAATGTTCATAGCGGGGCATAGAACGGGCATAGACGGGCATAGAACAAACCATTTTGTGCAATGCCGTATACAACCTTATGTAGTCCTGCTCTACCTTTTCCCTGCCGTCGCATACGCTGACGCGGCTGTCCCGATGGATGCGAAAAGCTGGAGTCTTTTTGGCGTTTTAATGTTCGTCCTGTTCGGTTTCCCCGTTATCGGGGTAAGCTTCCTGTTGGCCGCCCTTTTCGCCAAACGGAAAATGGGGTGGCTAATCTGGGGCGGCATCCTCCTTTTGATTTCCGGTATGTTCTGGGTGCGGGTACTTTTTTAGTGACAAGGTTCACTTCTCGGAGATCACGATGACGTTATTGTCTGCGACGCTTCTGCATCCGCTGGTGGACGCCTGTTCGGCGACGGTACTGGTCGCCGGGGGATTCACCTGGGAACGCGCGATTGTCTACAACGCGCTCGCTTTCGCGCTGCAGCTGCCCCTCGGCGTGATTCTGGATGCGCGTCCCTCGTTCTTGAAACCCGCGTTCGCGACGGGGATCGCGATGGCGCTCGGCGGCATCGCCGCGTGCCTGTCCGGTTTCGCGGGATGGATACCGCTCGTAAGCGTCTGTACCGGAAACGCACTCTTCCATTTGACGGCAGGGAAAAGCATACTGGACGCCCATCCCGGCCGGAGCGGGCCTTCCGGCGTGTTTATCGCGACCGGCGCCCTCGGACTTTTCGCCGGACTGCAGTTCGGGCAAACGTACACCGCGTGGTGTGCCGCCGGATTCGGAAGCGCCTTGGCGCTCGCCGCCGTCTTGACCTGGTGCAAAGGATCGTTCACCGTGGCGGAAGCGACGCATCTGCGTGTCCGTGGATGGCTGGGCACGGGGATTCTCGCCGGGCTTTTCGCCCTCGTGGTCTGGCGCAGTTGGGCAGGGCTTCTGGCGGGGGCGCAGACAAACGCCGCCGGACTCGCTTTCGCCTGTGCGGGCGCGGTCGCGACGTGGGCGGGGAAAACGGCGGGGGGCTATCTCGCCGACAGGTTCGGGAGGGCGGCCGTGGTGACGGCGAGCCTCGCCGGATCGCTCGCGCTCTGCTTCTCTTGCACCCCGGAACAGACCTATGCCTGGCTCGTGTTGCTCTTTGTGGCGCAGCTCGCCACGGGGCCGGTGCTTTCGTGGATGTACGACGCGACGGGACGCGCCGGCGGGACGGCGTTCGGCGCGAATTGCTTAGGACTCTTCACAGGGTGTTTCGGATGAACGAACTACTTTATTTTGCGGCGTGGGAATGGATCAACATCTCGCTGGAGTACACAGTTGTTGCGTGGACCCGGCTTCCCCGCCTTCTGCCCGTGGTCATCGGCGTGAATCTCGTGACGCACCCGGTGTTCCTCTTCTTGCTTGAACGGTTCGGCCGCGCCCTACCCTTTATCCTCGCCTGTGAAGGGGTGATCGCCTTAATTGAATGGGTGCTGCTCATTGCGGTGTACGGCCGCCGGAAACGGGCGGGATTTCTAGCCTGTATGTCGTTGCTGATGAACGGCGTCAGCTACGGGACCGGCGTTTTGCTTTCGCTTTGAACCAATTGTGACCGGCAAAAACGCCCCTACCAGCCCAATCGGTCGCCGTCATCGGGAGGCGGCGAAGAAGGGCGCTTCTGACCGCTTGCGTTACGGTGGGCTTTATTTTTGAGCATCTCGATTTCGGAATCGGCAAGCTCGCGAAAATCGCCCGGTTTCATCGCCGCGATGTAGAGGGGGCCGATGCGCGTCCGTTTCAGTTCCAACACGGTAAGCCCCGCCTGTTCGCACATTTTGCGGATTTGGCGGTTCCGGCCTTCGGTGAGGGTGAACTGGAGACGGTGAATGTTGTCCCGTCCCGTCTTCAGGACTCTGACATCGACAGGCTGGATCAGATACCCGTCGATCTCCATGCGCGAACGCAGAAGGTCGAGCCGGGGGCGGTCCAGCACACCTTCGACCTTGACGATGTAGGTCTTGTGGAAACCGTACCGGGGATGGGTCATCAGTTTGCACAACTCGCCGTCGTTCGAGAGCAGCAGAAGCCCCTCGGTGTCTTTGTCGAGGCGGCCGACGGGAACGAGGCGTTCCGTGTAGAACTCGCGCATCATGTCGCAGACCGTCTGCCCCCTCGAATTGTCCGCGCTGCAAATCACGCCGCGCGGCTTGTAGAGGAGGACGGTGTGGCACTCTTCATGCTCCTTCTGGAGCGGGCGACCCTCGAAACAGATTTCATCGCGCTCGATGTCCACGCGGAACCCCGGTTCGCGGATGACACGCCCGTTCACGGTGACGCGCCCTTGGGCGATCAGCTCCGCCGCATGGCGACGGGAGGCGATACCGCGATGGGAAAGGATGTTCTGGAGACGTTCGCCTTTCGGCGCGTCTTCGGGAATGGTTTCGTTCAATCCGTTGTTCATGGTATTTCCGTCTCGCCGGTATACGCCGCGCGCGCCTTCCGGAACGCCTCGGTTTTCACGTAACCGCAACTTTTGAGTTCGGGGCAGAACCCGCGATAGACACATTCCGGGACACAGGCGTTGTAGATTTCCGGCTCGGTTTCGCGGACCGCCTCCAGCACCAGTTTCCATGCGGCGGTGGTTTCCGGCGACGCCTGGCGGCAGAGACGGCGGCGCGAAATAAAAATAAGGGCCTGGGCGTTGGCGCAACACTCGTGGTCGACCGGAGCGTCCTGCGGTTTGACGCCGCGTTCGACCCCGGTCCGGTCGGAACGCTGGGTGCTGACGAAATGTTCGATGCCGAACTTATGCCGGACAAAGTGGACACTGACCCAATACTTCAGGTTATGCCACTTCCACTGGAAGGTGATCAACCGGATCGGGGAATGTTCGGCAAGGAGGATCTGCCGCTTCCAACGGCTCGACGGCTCCTTTGTCCCCGCCTCCATCCGGATCGTCGTGCGCGCGGCGTCCGCGACCTCCCGCCAAGAGAACTTCGGTCTCAAAAAGGCGAGGGTCACAGGTTCCGGTGCCGCATCGCCGGCTTTTTGCGCGTCATCCTGCATGGTTCGTCAACACCCATTCAAAAAACTTCGAACTAGCCCTGCGTCGTCGTCCCTTTCACGACCGACGTCGCGGCGCGGAGGATGCCCGCCACGTTGGCGAGGTCGCTCGGGATGATCATCGTGTTCCCCGCCTTCGCGAGCTTCCCGAACTCCGCGAGGTACTGCTGGCCGAGCTGCATATTCACGGCTTCGAGCCCGCCGGCGGACTTGATCGCGGTCGCGATCTTCTCGATACCCTCGGCCTGCGCCTGGGCGACAAGGAGGATCTGCTGCGCCTGGCCCTGGGCCTCGTTGATACGGCGCTGCTTCTCGCCTTCGGACTTCGCGATCGCCTCGAGGCGGTCGCCTTCCGCGTTGTTCACCTTCGCCTGTTTTTCACCTTCGGACTGGGCGATCACGGCGCGCTTCTCGCGTTCGGCGCGCATCTGCTTTTCCATCGCGTCGCGGACCGACTGCGGCGGGGTGATGTTCTTGATCTCGTAGCGCGTCACCTTCACGCCCCACGGGTCGGAGGCGCGGTCAACCGCTTCGACGATCGAGGCGTTGATCTGTTCGCGGACCTCGAAGGAACGGTCGAGATCGAGCTTGCCCATTTCGGAACGCATCGTGGTCTGCGCCAGCTGGGCCGTCGCGAACAGGTAGTTCGCGATACCGTACGACGCCTTGACCGGATCCATCACCTGCAGGTAGAGGATGCCGTCGACTTCGACGCGGATGTTGTCCTTCGTGATACACTGCTGCGGCGGCACGTCCACGACCTGCTCCTTGAGCGAGTGCTTGTAGGCGACGCGGTCCAGCACCGGGACGAGGATGTGCAACCCCGCCTCCAGCGTGCAGGAATACTTACCGAGACGTTCGACGATGTACGCCTGTTTCTGCGGCACGATGCGGATGCATTTCAAAATGGTGTAGATCACGGCGATGGTGATCGCGAGTGCGACAACCTGCAGCGAGGATGTCGCGCCGAGTACGAGGAACGAAAGACTGTCCATGAGAAACCTCCAGTGTTTAGTTGAGTTCGCTTACCGTGAGGGTAAGGTTCTGTTTGCCGGTGACGCGGACACTCGCGCCCGCCGGGATGTCGGTATCCGCCACGGCCATCCATGAAACGCCGAAAAGGTCGACGCGCCCGCCGACGTTCTTCCGGATGGCTTCCGTGACCGTGACGATCTTACCGGTTACGTCATCGTCCGGATTGACGGACTTCTTGTCCGCCTCCCCGACGAAGATGCGTTTCATCGTCTTCCGCAGGAACACGATGGAAAGGATGGAGAAAAGCGAGAAGCAAAGCCACTGCCACCCCTCCCCCATACCGGGGAAGAGATAGAGCAGCCCGGAGACGAGACACGCGGAAATCCCGAAGAATCCGATCACGAATCCCGGCGTCGCCACTTCCACGATCAGCAGCACGATCCCGGAAATCACCCAAATCAACGGCGTCATCATCCTCCACCTCCGTTTCGTTCGATTCAAGACAGACACCGGGGCGTTCCCGCCCATTCCGAAGGAACGGGAAAACACCTCACCCCGAAACACCGCCAGCATACCACACTTCCGCCGCCGATGCAAGCGTGAACAAACAAAGCGAAAAAACTTGACGCTTGTTGCCAGAAACGGGAAAATGGAGGGCAAAGGGAACCGCTTGTCGGAATGAGGCGGTTCCGGATGGGAGAAATGATCCGTATCAGATTGACAAGTTTCATCCTGGGCGCGATTCTCGCGCAAGTCGCCCCGTTCACCGCGCTTTCGGCGGGGAGCGTGAAGGGCGGTGTCTGGGTTTCGCCCCATCCCGATTCCGAGTGGCGGGAGCTCGCCGCGCAGTGGGAATCGAAACGCGCATCGATGACAACCCCGATGGAAAAGCTGATGATCCCCCTCCTGTATTTCGAGTCCGGCCGGGTCAAGGCGCGCCTCTTCGCGGACAAGGCGCAGTTCATCGGGCTGGACGCGGACGGTTACATTTTCGCAGAAGGCGTGCGCGTGGAGTTGCTGACGGAGGACGGCGCGCAGGACGGCTTGCTGCGGGCGGACGACTGCCTTTTCATCCGCAAGGGCAAGAGAGGCTACTGCAAAGGCAAGGTCAGCGTCGTCCGCGGGGGCGACCGAATCAGCGGCGAGGGGATGTATTTTCTGCTCGAAGAGAAATACATCAAGATCCTTTCGCATTGTGAAATCCACACCAAGCGGTTCAAAGGGACATTCGGGAGATTGAAATGAAGCAGATGACGAGAGGGATTTTGACGATTCTGGCGTTGTGCAGCCTTGCGGCCGCCTCGCTGGCGGAGGAAACGGCGGAAGCCGGGGCGACGCCCGGAACGGCGGCGACGGCCGCCCCCAAGGCGAAGAAAAAGAAAGCGGCCATGCCGGAGTGGTTGAAGACCGACATATCAAACTCCGCCACCAACCGGGAGAGCTTCATCACCGCCGAGAAGATCGAGTACGACAACAAAGAGGGCGTCATCATGTTCGACACCAACGTGGTGGTCGACGACCCCCGCTTCCTGCTCCGTTCCGACCAGCTGCTCCTCTTCCTCGACGGGACGAACAGCAACCAGGACGTCGCGCAGATCATGGCGATCGGCCATGTCTGCATCACCAACCAGAACCGTTCGGCGAGCTGCGACAAGGCCGTCTACACGCGCGAGGACGGGCAGATCGTGATGACGGGCAACGCGAGGCTCAACAGCGGCGGGAGCGCGGCCGGCGAAGTACAGGGCAACCGGATCACCTTCTGGCTGAACGACGAACGGATGGAAGTCTCCGAGGGAAGCAAGGTCGTCCTTCCGCCCGGTCTTTTCAACAAACAGGTGCGCGAGGCGCAGAAAGCGAAGAAGTAGGGTCTCATGGCGGACGAAGAAACAGTCGAAAAGACGGTCGCGGAAACCGGCGGGACGGCCGCCGGCACCACGCTAGCGACGACGGCGGCAGAGGAACCCCGCCAGCCGACGCCCGACCATCCTGCGGACATCCAGGCGGAAGGCCTGGTGAAGCAGTATGGCCAGAGGACGGTCGTCAACGGCATTTCCCTGCATGCGAACTGCGGCGAGGTCGTGGGGTTGCTCGGCCCCAACGGCGCGGGCAAGACGACGACCTTCTACATGATCGTCGGGCTGGTCCGCCCGAACCTCGGGACGGTCTCGTTTCGCGGGAGCGACATCACGCGGATGCCTGTCTACAAGCGCGCGCGGCTCGGTCTGGGCTACTTGGCGCAAGAGGCTTCCGTCTTCCGGAAACTGACGGTGGAGGAGAACGTGATGGCGATCCTGGAGACGCTGCACCTCGGCCGGCAGGAACGCCGCGAACGGATGTCGCAGCTTCTCGAAGAACTCAACCTGACCAAGGTCGCGAAGCAGCGGGCCTACACGCTGAGCGGCGGCGAACGCCGGAAGCTGGAGATCGCCCGTGCGCTGGTGCGGCGGCCCGCCATCCTGATGCTGGACGAACCCTTCAGCGGCGTGGACCCGCTCGCGGTACACGACATCCAGGAAATCGTCCTCGGCCTGAAGCGCAAGGGGCTGGGGATCATCGTGACAGACCACAACGTGCGCGAAACGCTTTCCATCGTGGACCGGGCCTACCTGGTCTACGACGGGCAAATCCTGCGCGAGGGGACGAGCCGTTTCCTCGTGGAAGACCCGGAGGCCAGACGGCTCTACCTGGGACAGGATTTTCGAATGTGACAAAACCGCCGCCGGTGCGGCGGGCAACAGAAAGGGGTGCAAGTATGCCGACTATCATCGAAGTGGCCGTTCGCCACATGGAAAACAACACAAGCCTGAAGGCTTATGCCGACAAACGCGCCGCGCGCCTCGCCGGGACTTTCCCGAAGGCGGAGAGCGTGAAGGTCGTCCTGGACAAGCAGCGCCACCTGTACCAGGCGGAGTTCATCGTGCAGGAGAAGGGGCAGACCGCCGTCGGCGCGACGAAGGTCGCGACGAACGCGGCGAGCGCCATCGACGCCGCCGCCGCGCACGCCGAGAAGCAGTTGCGCAAGCAGCGGAACAAGGTTGTCAGCATCCATACTCGCACGACGCAGAAGAAGTGATGGATGTCCAACCCACCATAACCGTCGGCCAGTTTCTAGCGGAGGGCGGCACGCGGCTCGGTCTCCAGATCCTGGCCGGCGAAAGCGAGGCGGCGCTCGCCCGCGAAATCCCCGAGCCCCTGGCGCACCGCCCCGGGCTCGGGCTTTCGGGCTTTTTCGAGCATTTCGCGGGAAAGCGCATCCAGGTGATCGGCCTTGCCGAATACGCCTACCTCCAGTCTCTCCCTCAAGACCTCCAGAACCGGCGGATCGCGCAGCTCTTCGAGCAGCAGATCCCCTGCATCGTCTTCACGCGGAGCCAGGCGCCGTTCCCCGAGGTGCTGCGCCTCGGAAACGAAAAGCAGGTCGCCGTGTTCACGACCAACCTGGAGACGCGCTACTTCGTCCACACGTCGGCGTTCGTGCTGGAAAACGTGCTGGTGCCGAAAGTCTCCATCCACGGGACGATGGTCGAAGTGGCGGGGCTTGGCGTGTTGATGGAGGGCGCCCCCGGCGTCGGCAAGAGCGAGACCGCACTCGGCCTGATCAAGCGGGGCCACGCGCTGGTGGCGGACGACTTCACCGTCCTCCGCCGGAACGCCGACAACGAGCTGATCGCCTCGGCGAACCCGTTGACGCAGAACTACATGGAAATCCGCGGCGTGGGCATCATCTACGTGCCGTGGATTTTCGGTATCTCCTCCGTCCGGGGCGAGAAAAAGCTGGATATGGTCATCACCTTCGTCAAATCGGATACGGCGGAATTCGACCGTACCGGGCTGGACGAGATGTACCGCGAATTCCTCGGCGTGAGGGTTCCCCAGCGGACCATCCCGGTCGCGCCGGGACGCGACCTTGTGAACATCGTTGAGACCGCCGCGCAGGCGTACAAGCTCAAAATGACCAACGGTTACGTCGCGGGCGAGGAGCTGGACGACCGATTGAAAAAACGGCATTGTGAATAAGGAGTAGCAGAATGGCTGATGAACCTCTAAGCAGGGATCTCGTCCTGCTGAACAAATACGGGATGCACGTGCGCCCGGCGGGACTGTTCGCGAAGGTGGCGTCCCGCTACAAGGCGGATGTGCAGGTGGAAAAGGACGGCACGACCGTTTCCGGAAAGAGTATCATGGCGATGATGACCCTGGAGGCGGGCTGCGGCGCGACCCTCCACGTCACCGCGACGGGACAGCAGGCGCAGGAAGTGCTGGACGCCCTTGAGGCGCTGGTCGCCCGCAAGTTCGACCTTCCGGACGAGCAATAACGCCCATGCCGACCCCGCCCGTAAAAAATAAGACCGGTCGTTCCCCTACCCGGGTCTTCAAAGGTCTGCCCGCCTCCGACGGGCTGGCGCTCGGCCCTGTTTTTGTGTTCCGCTCCGATGTGGCGGACCAGGTGCCCCAATTCGAGGTGAAGAAGACCGATATACCGGCGGAACTGAACCGGCTTGAGGGCGCCCTTACGCTCACCCGCAACCAGATGCAGTCGCTCGCCGCCGAACTGGCCCGGCGGATCAACGGACAGGAAATCGCGATCCTCGACGGTCATCTGATGATGCTGGAGGATCCCGAATTCCTCGAATCCTGCACGTCGTTCATCTCCAAGCAACGCATGAACGCCGAATACGCCGTCTCCCGGACGGTGCAGAAATACGCCGACATTTTCGGCGCGATGGAAGACCCCTACATCAAGGAGCGCATCAAAGACGTGCGCGACCTTGGCTCGCGCCTCATCCGCAACCTGCTCGGCGCGGAGACCTCGCCGTTCAACCGGATGGAACGCCCGAGCGTCGTCGTCGCCGACGAAATCTCGCCGTCGGAAACCATCGGGATACCGAAGCAGATGGTTCTCGCGTTCGCGACCGATCGCGGCAGCCTGACCTCCCATGCGACGCTTCTTTCGCGCGCGCTCGGCATCCCCGCCGTCGTCGGCCTCGGCTCGCTTGTCGCCGCCGTCCAGTCCGGCGATGAAATCATGCTGGACGGGCGCACCGGCCAGGTCATCCTCAATCCCGGCGCACCGGAACGCCAGTCGTTCAACCGCAGCCTCCTCCGTTCCAAGAACCTCGCCGCGACGCTGGAAGAAGGCAAGCTCGCCCCCGGCGCGACGGCGGACGGGCATCCCCTGCCCTTTGCCGCCAATATCGACCTGAACACACCGTTAGCCGAACTCGCCCTTGTCGGCGCGGAGGGCGTCGGGCTCTACCGTTCCGAGTACATCTGGCTCTCGCTCAAACGCGAACCCACCGAAGAGGAACAGGAACGCTACTACACGGACGCCGTCCGTTCCCTTCCGCCCGGACAATCCGCGACCATCCGCGTCTTCGATATGGGCGGCGACAAGATGTTCCCCGACCGCATCCAATCGGAATTGAATCCGTTCCTCGGAAACCGTTCCATCCGTTTCCTTCTCGAAAACCGCGTGATCCTCCGTCGCCAGCTCCGTGCAATCCTCCGGGCCAGCGTCCACGGTTCCGTCCAGATCCTCTACCCGATGATCGCGACAATCGAAGAATTGCGCGCGCTGAACATCGAACTCGCCGCCTGCAAGGCCGAGCTGCGCGAACAGGGAATCCCCTTCGACGAGAAACTGAAACGCGGCATTATGATCGAAGTCCCCGCCGCCGTCTTCATCGCCGAGGCGTTGGCGAAGGAAGTCGATTTCTTCTCCATCGGCACGAACGATTTGATCCAGTACACGCTTGCCGTCGATCGTTCCAATGAACACGTCAGCCGCCTCTACCAGCCGACACATCCCGCCGTCCTTTCCCTGATCCGCCAGACCGTCGATGCGGCTCACGCCGCCAACATCACCGTCTCCGTCTGCGGGGAGGCGGCCTCCAATCCGTTCATCGCCGCACTCCTCGTCGGGATGGGCGTCGATTCGTTGAGTATGTCGCCGACGTTGATCCCGCTCGTCAAAAAGGTTATCCGCCGTTTCACCTCTGCGGAACTCGCCGCCCTGGCGGAAAAAGCCCTCGCGATGAAAGCGGAACCCGCCAGCGCGATTTTCAACGCCCTCCGCGAAATCGTCACCACAGCCATCCCCGAACTCTCCCACCGTTAAACAAAAGGTGCGCCCTACCGCAACCGCCCATTTGTCTGCTTCGCATCCCCCCCAATTTCATAGCGAAAAATACGAAGGGGAGGATTTTAATTTGTTAAAGCATCCCCCGATTTCCACGCCTCGTTGCGGTACGTTTCGATGAGGTTGGCGATCTTGACCGCACTGAGATACCCCCCTCCAGCGGATGCCCCCTCTCACCACATTCAATGACGCGCTTGCTGTTCATCGCTACCTGTTATGCATTTTCCTTTGATTTAATTATCCTTGCCTATAACTTGATTTCATGCTGCGAAAATTCCGAGTTCCTTGGCACTTATGCCTAGTTTTAAGATTTTCTTTTTCATTGATTTTATCGTCCTTTCTCTTGTGCGTTCGAGATACGCCTGTTCTCCTTCATCAACA
>JAGAEL010000081.1 GCA_017613085.1 Kiritimatiellia bacterium
AGGCGCGGTTTCCCCCGCCGCGCCGACGGCGGCGACCGCGTACCCGACGGGCACCACGCTTTTCTCCTGCGCATACACGGCAAGCAACATCCCGTCTTCGGGGGCTTCCAGTTCGAACACGGCCTTGTCCGTCGTCAGTTCCGCGACACATTCACCTTTCGCAACGGAATCACCCGCACGTTTCCGCCACTTCGTGACGGTCACGTCGAGAATGTTTGCGTCGAGCTGTGGGATTTTGATGTACGTCATTGTTGTTTCCTTTCAAGAGCGGGTGATTTCTTCGCCTTCGTCGCCGCCGGAGGGGGCGCGATCGGCAACATCCAGGCAGGGGCGAGATTTCCCCTGTTGTCTGAAACGCGGAACTTGAACCAGCACGGCGTATCCGCCCGGTAGCCGATGCGCCGGGGCTTGATGGTCAAGTCGGGGCTTCCGCCGCCGTCCCAGACCAGCCCTTTGATGCCGGAGAGGTCGTACGCCTCCATCTTAAACACGTCGCCCGGTTGCCAGTCGCCCAGAATGGCGAGCGCGCGCAGCTGGAACTTCCCTCCGGCCATCTGCGGGCGGACGGGCAGGGTCAGGAAGGTGATCTTCGGCGTTTCCGCGCCTTCGGGTATCCGTTCTTGCAGGAAACGCCGAATATCGATGAGGATATCCGACCATTCGCCGTTATTCCGTTCAACCTTCCCGCTGACGTACTGCAACCCGTTCGTCTTGCTTAGCAGCTGCAGCGCGTACGTCTTCGCCGCCACGTTCGGATTCTTCGGATTTGCGACGGAAAGCGAAACCGTAAACGGCAGGCATTGGTTCGTCACGCTCAATTTCCGGAAGGAAAGGGCGAGCCACGGGTAGGCCTCCGGATTCCACGGCTGCGTGAACTGCCGCTGCAAGAAACCGCCCTTCGCGGTCGGCGTGACCTCCAGGACATCGCCGTCCGGCGTGGACGCGGTGGCCAGGGTCACATGCGTGGTCTTCTCGAAGAACGGGATGTCCTTGTCCAGATGCGGATGCAGGACGAGCGTGTTCGTGGGCATCGCCGCCGGAAGGATGGTCGGGGGACGCTTGTCATTGGCGAAATCGACCTTGATGTCGCAGACGAATGGATCGGCGGTATTGCCGGAGGCATCCGCCACGCCGCTGATCTCCACCGGCAGCGTGTCGCCGTCCTTCGCGGCGCGGAGTTCTTTCTGCAAACTCCAAATCCAGTCGATCTCATAGTTCAGCACCCCCTTCCCGAAGGTGGCTTTGCCGCGATCGAGCTTGAGCGGGATTTCGCGTCCGAGGCATTTCAACGAAACCGTGTCCGGGACTGGCGGGGCGACGGCATCCGACACTTTCACACGCAACACACTCCCGTTGTACCCGGCGACGGATTCCGTTTCCGCCGTCACCTTCGGAGGGGTGCGGTCGAGCATGAACGGCACATCGGCGGGAACCGACCACGCGCCTTTTTGATCCGATGCCCGGACAATGAGGTGATGCACCCCGTCCTTCAGTTTCGCGATGTCCGGCTGAACGACGGCCTCGTTCCCGCAGTCCGCCCAGACGGCGGCCCCCTTCGCCTTCTCGTCGCGGACATCGAAAGGTTCTGGCCCCGTCAGAATGGCATACTGTACCTTCGCGACGCCGTCCGGATCCGCGTAATCCGCCTTGAACGCGAACGGGCGGTTCGGTCCGACGGCTGGCCCTGCGGCGAGGTTGTCGATGCAGAACCAGCTGTAAAGCCCCGTCTGGTCGATGCTGTTGTGCGACGCGAAGCGTATCATCCCCTCCGGGATGTTCTGGCGTTGGCTCAGCGGGAATTCCCCTCCCGAATCGGAAGGAATCGCCGTCCAGGTGTGCCACTTCCCGTCCAGAACACCTTTCCCAGACGTTCCCGGACTTCGTGTCCAAGCCCCGTAACTCTCAACGAACGAGAACCCCAGATTACCGCCGAATTTGAAGGAAATGTTCGCCATCCGGTCGCCCTTGTAACGGAATTGCAGAAGCGGCGTCTTAATCGGGTTGAACGTTTTGAACAGCTGCCCGGCCAGACGCCAGTTCGGGACGCCTACATTGCGGAAACAGATGGCCGCGCCGGTTTCGGGATCGAGCGGATCGATCGACACCGTACTCTTGCGAAGGAGGTACGGGGAGAGGTTGAACGGGCGTTTCTCAAAGGTTTCGATGCCGCCCTCCGGCATGGCGAAGGAAAGCAGGACGGGCGGATGGTTCTGCGTCCCCGCCCGGGTCATCGGCACAATCTGCTTGAACACGCGCTTGTCGGCGAGCGTCACGGTCGCGGTCAGTCGCTGCGCATACGGGACGGTATACGGGATGAAGACGCGGACTGCGTCGCCGTCCACCTCGAAAGGCGCGGGCGTCGTGGCGACCGTCACGTTCAGCGGCGGCAGGAGGGGCGACGGCCAGGGATGCGTCGGTTTGATGAGCATCGCGTAAGGCGCGACATCATCCTCGCGGATAGCAAGGCCGAAATTGGCGAGATCCTGCACGACCCACGAAAGCGACGGGCGGGCGGGATCGAGTTCGGACGGAAGCGCGACCGTCTGGAGCCGCCCGGCGGGCAATGCCTTGATCGTCTGCGCGAACGCATCCAGTTTGGCGCGAGCGTCCGGCGGCGCGGTCAGTTCGGGCAAGCCCGCGTGAATCTCGCGGAAATTCCGCACGGCGTACCACGCGCCCGGCACATTCCCGCGCAACCCCATCTGCACTTCGCTCGGCTGGAGGTTGCCGAACCCGATGACACGCACGTCGTCCAGCGTCCGGGAGATTTCCGTGGGCAACCAGACGCGGACGGTCTGCCAACCGTTCGTCGGCACGAAACCTTCGGCCTTGCCCGCGATCCGGCGCGGACCGCGTTTCTCGTCCGTCCCGCTGATGACGTGCGACCAGTTGACGAAGGTATCGACCACCCCGGTTTTCGGGTTCTTCCGCTCGCTCCGGAACAGGAAGTTCACACAGGCATCCGGCGACTGGCGGATGTCGAACTCCCATCCCATCAGCTTCCCGGCGGAAACGGGCGGCAGCTTGCACTGGGCGAGGAACGATCCACCGCCGAGACGCGAGGTGACGCGCATCTCCACGTTCGTGCCGCCAACGTCGAGGAAACGGAGGTCCGGATGGCTCACCAGGTCGTTAGCCTCCCAATACTTCGGAGAGAGGGGCTTCACGTCCCTCCCGTTGGCGCGTATCCCGCAGTCAACCACCTGCGGCGGCGCGTAGGGGCGCCCCGCCTCCGCCACGGGGATTTCGTGGAACGCGAAGGGGCGCGGCTCGATTCCTTCCGCCGCGATTTTAATCCGTGCGACCATCATCGAGTTCTGGTACGTCCAGATGCCGAGCGAACCGTCGTCCAGCGGTTGCGTGTCGGGAACGTCGAAAACGGGCTCGTTGTCGTAGAGGTACTTCAGCCTTCCGGCGGTACGCCGCAGCTGGATCTCATACCAGGCACCGTGGATCGGGCGGCCCCCGGCGACAAGCGGCTGGTAGCCGCGACGCACGTTCCCGTTGCGGTGGCGCGGCACGAGGTACTTCTGGCTGACGTCCAACAACTTCCCGGCGCGGAGAAGCCGCGTGTCGAGCTGCGAATGGTCGGGATCCCATCCCGTCGCGATGGCCGTGTACCCGTCGCTGGGCGAGTTGCGCTTGCTCATGACGCTGAAATTCAAGTCGCCCGCCCGTCCATACCAGCCCATGCGCAACCCGGCGTAGAACTCGATACTGAAATCGCCCTTGAACGTATACTTCGACCAAAGCGCCGCCAGCCCGGTCGCGCTTTCGCCGTTCATGTGCGACCAGGTCGGTTCGCAGTAGAACCGGTTGATGACCTCCCATTTGCCGCCGTTGATCGTCCAGTTGTACAGCGACTCGTTGAAGAGGGTGTCGAATACGTTGTCCCGCGTGACGAGCGTGCGGGCGAGGCTGTCGATCGCCATGCCGCGAATCTGCATCCGCCGCCCGGTGAGCGGCTTGGCGAGGTGCGCCTTTGCGAGCAGCGCCGTGTCCGATGCGAGCCACAGCGTCAACCCCGAAACACCCAGCGTGTAGCGGCGGAACTTCGCCTTGTTGACCTCCGTCAGGGGAATGTCGTTCACCGCGACGCGCATTGCGGCGTTCGTCCCGCTTTCCGGCGTGAAGACACAGACGCTCCCGCCCCCGACGACGACGCGGCACTGGCCGTTCGTCGCATCCTCTGGGACGGCGAAATCGAGCTTCATGCCATCGACCACGGGGAATTTGATTTCCGTCCCGCCCGTCAAGTCGCCCTTGAACCAGGTCTCGCCATTCTTGAAGGTGACCCACTGCCCTTCCGGAGAAGACCAGTGCTTCATGTACGGGTCGGTGACGTAAAGCGGGTTTTTCTCGAACCGGTCGCGCAACGTCTCGTCGAGCGAGGTGGCGGCGAGCGGAACCACCGAGACGGGGGCGGCAGAGAACGCGGTCACCCCCTGAACGCCGCCCGGTTGTTCCGCAGGCATCGCGAGACAGACAAGCCGTCCGTCCGCGATTCCCCGCAACTCGTGCGGACGCAGCGCATCGAGCGCGAGCGTCACCGTCTTCCCCGTCGCGGCGACGCGGCAGACGTCGAGCGTTTCACGTTTCCCTTCCGCGAAACGTTCCAACACGTAGTCGCGGAAACCGTCCGCCTGGGAACAACGGAAACGATAGGCGCCGCCTGCCGTCTCCAACCCGACCGTAAAGACATCGCCCTGCGCGGTAAACCGCGCCTCGGTACGGAGCGGCGCGGAGGTCGCGCCGCCAAACCGCCACAGGTTGGTGACGTTAGCGGGAAAATCGACACGCAGTCTGCCTTTTTCGGCGACGCACGGCGGGACGGCGGTGTGCGAAGCAAGCGCGGCGTCCGCCGGTTCATCGAACACGAGATCGTCGTGGGAGACCACCGCGATATCGTCGAAGCGCGTTTCGTCGCCAGCCGCCGTGTTCGCGAAAAGCCCGAAACGCCCGCCCGGGGGCAAAGGCAGTTTCTGGCGCATCACCTCGATATGGTCGGCGTAACAGATCACGCGGTCATCGAACAATTTGACCTCCAGCAACAGCCACTGCCCCGGCTGGAGTTCGGTCTGCACGGCGCGGAGACGTTTCGGGGGCGCGCCGGCGGGACGTTCCCAGAGGGAGAGCTGCACCCCGTCCTGGTTGGCGGCGTTCTCTGCGGTGAATGTGTATGCGTTGCCGCGCTCGGTCGCCAGGAACACGATCCCGTTCGTGCCGCTGTTGTGCTGCACGGAGGCGCGGTAGCGATAATGCCCGTAAAACGGTTCGCCGGCGAGCAGGAGGGCGTTCGTGCCGAATCCCTGCATCGTATAGAAATTCGGGCTTTTCGCGGGCAGCGGCTGGCGGGCCAGTACGCGGTGCCCGGCAGACGCGCCGCTGATCGACCCGGTGACGGAGTGGAGCCCCCATTCGCCGGAAACCTTCTCCCACGTCTCCGGGAAAGCGGTCCCGGCGGGGACAAGGAAGTTGTCCTCGAAAACAAACGGGCCGAGTTTTTGCGTGTAACTGTCGGCTGCGTCCTTCGGCGGCATCAAACCGCTGCGGTGTTCAAGCCGGAGAGGCCCCGCCCAAAGCTCCGGCATCCGGGCCACGGGTTTGTCATCCACGTAACAGCCCCATGCGGCGGAAGTCCGGCGCAGGGTAAAGACGGTATTCGCCGAAAGCGCGGGACACGGGAACGTGACAAGGCGGGCCGCCTGGCTGCGATACTTGTCGGGCGGGAAGACGACGTTCGTGCCGCCCGGCTTGAGAACGATCTCCACACCGCCCCCGGCGGGATCGCCGAGGCGCACGGAACAGGACACCCCGTTGGTGACGCACAGGTTCATGGAAGCGAAAGCGTCGCGCTCTTTCACCTCTTCGCGGACAGTCCATCCGTCGCCGCAATACCCCGCTCCCCCGAACAGGGCAATCCCCAGAAAACAAGCTATCTTGGTATACATGACGGAAGGAAGTATACCAAGAAAAACACGACTTGCACACAAAAAAGTGAAACCCGCACGGATGCGGCAACGTTTACTTTTCGCTTTCATACCCGGCGATTTTTTGATACATTGCCGGGGTTGCGAACACGTGTGTGTCCGTCCGCAGCCGAGGCGGCGGAGACGCGACGTTCTGGAAAGCAGAGGGGACATGAAGAAACACGGCATCATGGCCGCCGCGCTGGGGATCGCCCTTACGGTCTGTGGCGGTGTCCGGACGAACGATTACTCCTGGATACGCGGGGTGAACCACGGTATCACGACCGACATGGAACAGCTCACGCGCGAACTGGGTTACGGGCGGCGCGTCCAGCTGAACGCCCTGCGTTTCTGGTTGAATTTCAACTTCTGGAAGAAAAATCCCGCCAAGTACGAGGCGGACCTTCGGACGTTCGTCCGGCGTTCCAAGGAACAGGGATACTTCTCCATGCCGATCCTCTTCAACGGGAACGGCCACCCCGAAACGATGCTTGAGGCGCCGGACTGGAACGCCTACGGCGAATATGCGGCGGCCATCGTCCATACGTTGAAAGACGAGCCGGGGCTTTTGATGTGGGACGTGATGAATGAGCCGACCTGTAACCCGTGGGTCGGCAAGGCGCCGGACAAAGCGGAAAAGGAGCGCCGGAAAGAACGGACGTGGGCGTTTCTTCGCTGGGCCTGCCGCCACGTGCGGAAACTCGATCCCGGTTCGCCCGTCACGGTCGGGTACACCACGGCGAACGAAGCCCCTCCGACGGTGGAGGAAGTGGACGTGATTTCCTTCCACGACTACTCGCACACGCGCGCCGTTCAAGAGGCGAACTTCGCCCTCGCCGACTCGCTCGGAAAGAAATACGGCAAGCCCGTGATCCAGACGGAGACGGGATGCCTCGCGCGCGCCAACCCGTACGACATGGCGCTGGATGCCTGCCAGCGTTACAAGATGGGATGGTTCGTCTTCAACCTCATGATCCGGGGACGCTGCGACAGCGAGCACGGCGTGTTCTATCCGGACGGGACGGTGCGCGACCCCGCGACGATCGCCGCGATGATGGGTTGTTTCCGCAGCCGCGACACGGAGGTAATCCTCCCCGGCCTCGCCAACCGCGAAGGCGCGGCGAAACGCGCCGTCGCCAAAATCCGCAAGGCTTTGACGGAATACACGGAGGACGCCTTCGACTACCGTCCCTCCTCCGCGAAGGAACTGTTGGACGCATCGGAATTCGCCGCCAACCTTCTAGAAGGCTGCGACCTGATCCCGATGGCGGTTCCGCCCACCGCGCGCATCGCCGCCTGGCGCAAGATGGAAAAGCCGCCGCTGGCGGAACTCCGCCGTTTCGCCTACGAACTGGCCCGGCAACTTTCGGACGACTGCCAGTTGCTGCCGTCCCCCACCCCTTGAAATCCACGGATACGATTCACGACGTTTCATTCTGAAGAGGAGATTGTTATGGCACGGATGTCTTTGACGCTCGCCGTTTTTACGGCCGCTTTTTCCGGTTTCGCGTCTTCGGACGCGGATGCGTTGTTCAACGGCGCGAAGTGGATTGAACAACCGGCGGAATTGAACGCCGCCGCGCCGCGCTTCACCACGACGTTCAAGGTGGATCGCGACGGCCCCGCCGAAATCGCGATCTGCGGACTCGGACAGTACATCGCCACGCTGAACGGCAAGCCGATCGGACGCGGCGACGAGTTCAACCTCCCGGGCTGGACGCGCACGACGAAGACGTGCTTCTACAACGTGTTCACGCCCTCGCTCAAGGCGGGCGAGGAGAACACGCTCGCCGTCACGCTGGGCAACGGCATGTACAACGTGCCCGATCCGGGCGCGGGTCTCTACACGAAGTTCAAGGGCAGCGAGGGCGGGAAGAAGCTCATCGTCGGCGGCGTCGTGAAGTCGTCGTTGGAGGAGTGGAAGGTCGCGCCGAGCGAAATCGTGCGCACACACGTGTACAGCGGCGACGACATCGACCATAGAGTCCTGATGAACGAGCTTCAGCTCGTCCATCCCGTCGCTGCCGAAACGCCGAAAGGTGTACTACGCGAGGCGCCGTTCGTGTGCCGGTTGCAGGAGACGCGCCTCCCCGTGCGGACGATGCGTGTATCCGACAGCGAGCTGACGGTCGATTTCGGACAGAACGCCGCATACGTCCCGACCGTCGTCGCAAACGGTCCGCGCGGTAGCCGCGTCGAAATCCAGTTCTCGGAGATCCCGCTCGGCCCCGGCGAGACGCGCATCACGAAGAAGCCGGGCGGCTACCACGGCACGGTCGCGCGCTGCGCGTTCACGCTCGCGGGCAATGGCGACGAGACGTTCACGCCACCGTTCTTCTACTATGGCTTCCGTTACCTGAAGGTACTTCTCTTCCCGGCAGAGGAGGACCGCGCTTCGTCGCGGCCGGGACAAAGCCCGGCCCTCCCAAAGTTCGTCTCGGCTTCCGCTCGCGTCGTAATGGCGGACGCGCCGCGCGCGGGTTCGTTCGCGTGCTCAATCAAGCTCTTCAACCAGATCCACGACCTCTGCTGGTGGGCGCAGCGTTCCAACATGCAGAGCGTGTTCACCGATTGCCCGCACCGTGAAAAACTCGGCTGGCAGGAGCAGGACCACATCCACGCCGACCAGATCCGCTGGGGTTGGAACGCGGACGCGATGTTTGCGAAGACGTGCATGGATCTTGCCGATTCGCAGCTCGCGGACGGTATGGTGCCGGACATCGCGCCGGAGTTCACGGTGTTCCGGGGCGGCTTCCGCCATTCGATCGAATGGGGTGCGTCGATGATCCAGATTCCGTGGCAACAGTACGAGTGGACCGGCGACGATTCGCTCATCCGCAGGTACTATGACAACATGGTCGCCTACCACAGGTACATCCGCGCGCAGTCACAGAACGAGAAGCGCGGCAGGTTCATCACGCCCGGCGGACTCGGCGACTGGTACCAGCAGACGGTCTCCGCCGCGAAGCGCCCGCTCCGCAGGACGTCCATCGATTTCACCGCCACGGCCTTCTACTACTTGAACGCCGCGACGCTCGCGAAATGCGCGGGGATGCTCGGCAAAGACAATGAGGCCGCAGCGTTCCGTACCGAGGCGGAGAACATCAAGAAGGCGTTCAACGCGAAGTGGTGGCATCCCGAGACGCACTGCTACGAGAACAACTCGCAGACCGCCAACTCAATGGCGATTGCATTCGGGCTTTCCGATCCGGCGGAGACTGCCGCCATCGTCTCCAACATCGTGGAGGACGTGCGCGGGCGCGGCGCGGTCGGCACGGGCGAGATCGGTTATCCGTATCTCCTTCAGGTGCTGATGGAGAACGGGCAGAACGACGTGATCTTCGACATGACGGCGGACACGACGAAGCCCGGCTACGGCTACATGGTCGCGAAAGGCAACACGTCGTGCCACGAGGCGTGGGACTGCCGCGAAGGCTCCTCGTTCAACCACTTCATGATGGCGGACATCGTCAACTGGTTCTACGGTGCGCTCGCCGGCATCAAACGCACCTCCCCCGGCTTCAAGACCTTCACCGTCGCGCCGGAGTTCCTGCCGGGGCTCGACTGGGTACAGGCGAGCCACAAGCTGGCATCCGGCGAGATCAAGGTGGACTGGCGCAAAGAAAACAACGGCACCCGGCTTACGGTCACCGTCCCCGCCGGAACCGTCGCCTCGGTGCGCATCCCCGGAAGCCCCGCCGTCACACAGCAGCCCGGCACACAGGTGTACACCTTCGGAAAGTGACGCCCGCCATCCTCGCAAACGAGGACATTTTCACATTTTTCCATTGACACCCCCCCACCCTTGCCTTATTGTACCCCTTTCTTTACCACGCCACTTAGGAGGGGGTTGGAAGTGTCCGATTTTCTTGTAATCGATAAGGTGTCGAAGCAGTTCGGCGCCTTGACGGCAGTCGATAGCGTGTCGCTTGGCATTAAGAAGGGGGAATTCTTCTCGCTTCTCGGTCCGAGCGGTTGCGGGAAAACCACTTTGTTGCGTATGCTCGGCGGTTTCGAGACGCCGGATTGCGGACGGATCTACCTGGACGGGAAAGACATCACCGACCTTCCGCCGAACCAGCGGCGCGTCCATACGATTTTCCAGAACTACGCGCTCTTCCCGACCATGACCGTCCGGGAGAACATCGCCTTCCCCCTGCGGATCGCGAAACTGCCGAAGGCGAAAATCGACGAGTCCGTCGACGCGATGCTGGAAATGATCCAGATGAAGGCGCACGCCTACAAGTACCCGTCGCAGATCAGCGGCGGCCAGAAACAGCGCGTCGCCATCGTCCGCGCGCTCGTCGACCACCCGCAGGTCTTGCTGCTCGACGAGCCCCTGGCCGCGCTCGACCTCAAACTCCGCCAGCACATGCTGATGGAACTGGACATCATCCACGACCAGGTGGGGATCACCTTCATCTACGTCACGCACGACCAGGGCGAGGCGATGAGCCTTTCCGACCGTATCGCCGTGATGAACCGGGGCCGCGTGGAACAGCTCGACCAGCCCGCGAAGATTTACGAGGCGCCGGTTTCGAGCTTCGTCGCGGCGTTCATCGGCGACACGAACTTTTTCGCGGGCGAGATTGTCTCCGCAGAGGGCGACTACTGCACCATCCGCAGTAAAGGCTTCGGCGACATCCAGGCGTTCAACGACCGCAAGCTCGCCGTCGGGCAGAGCGTCCACCTCTCCGTCCGTCCCGAAAAGATCCATGTGACGACCAGCGCGCCGCCCCCGGAGAAAGGCGCGGGCGTGAACGTCTACCCGAGCACCGTCACCGACATCATCTACCAAGGGGTCTACACGAAGTACTGGATCAAGAGCGGCGAACGCAGCGTTTCCGCGTTGAAGCCCCATTCCCGCTTCCTGCTGGACCAGGAGCCGATCACGTGGAACGACAAGGTGTTCATGTGGTGGCATCCGGACGACGGCTACATGATCGAGAACTTCTCCGAATCCGACGCCGGGCTTGTGCAGACGCCTCCCGACGCGCCCAAGGAGATCCCCGGAAAATGAAGCCGACCAACAAACGCAAGGGATTTTTTGCGGAAGGCGTCCTGACGGCGCCCTCCTTCCTCTGGCTCGCCCTTTTCTTCGCGATCCCGACCCTGATCGTGGTCTCCTTCACCTTCCACGACCACACCCCGAACGGGGGCGTTGCGGAAGCCTGGAGTCTCGTGACCTGGCGTGCGCTGGCCGACCCGGACTATCCCTCGATTATCTGGCGGACGCTCCGCATCTCGGTCGAAGTGACGCTCTGGTGCATCCTGCTTTCCCTCCCCTGCGCCTACGCGATCGCACGGATGGACAAGCGCCGGCGGCCCCTCATCGCGGCGGCGATCATGCTGCCGTTCTGGACGAGCTTCGTGGTGCGCGTGTTCGCCTGGCGCACCATGCTCCACCCGGACGGATGGCTTCAGTCCTGCTACCTTTGCTACCTCCGGTTCTGCGAGTGGGTTTTCAACTGTATGCCCGCCTTCCTGCAGCACGCGCTCACGGGGTTGGGGCTGGCCTCGCCTGAACCGCTGGACCCCGCGCTGGCGACGGCGCTCGACTCCGAGGTCGCCGTCGTGCTGGTCTCGGTCTATTCCTTCCTGCCCTTCGCCCTCATGCCGATTTATTCGGCGGCCGAGAAGTTCGACTTCTCCCTGATGGAGGCGGCGCGCGACCTCGGCGCGAACAGTTTCTACGCCTTCCGGCGGATCTTCATCCCGTGCATCCGGCAGGGGATCGTTTCGGCGGTATTGATGGTCTTTATTCCCGCCATCGGGTCGTACGTCATTCCCCAGATGCTGGGCGGCACCAACTGCGTCCTGATCGGCAACAAGATCTTCATGCGCGCAATCCAGAACCGCAACATCCCGCACGCCTCCGCCCTTGCGACGCTCATGGCGGTCTCCGTGCTGGTGCCGATGGCGTTGACCGTCTGGTGGCGCGCCCGCCAAAAGGCCCGCGACCAGAAAAAGGCGGACATCGGGATGGCCGCGCAGATTCCGGGGGCAACGGTATGAAAAAATCATTCTTCGCGCCGACGGTGCTTGGCCTCGTCCTGCTTTTCCTCTACATCCCCATCCTGCTGGTAATCGCCTACGGGTTCAGCACGGACGGGATCTCCATGCGCTTTTTCGATGCGGACGGGCATTTCCTGGGTTTCACCTTCAAGTGGTACAAACAGCTGTTCACGGGGGTCTACTCCGTGCGGAGCCTGTTGGACAGCTTCTGGCTCTCGCTCGAAATCGCCGGTATCGCCACCGTCGTGTCGTGCGCGATCGGCACAACCGCCGCGCTCGCGCTGCACCGGTGGAAAAGCCGACTCCAGACCGCGCACTACGCCCTGGTCTACACCCCGCTGGTCATGCCGGACATCTTGATCGGCATCTCGCTCCTGATGCTCTTCGTCGCCTGCCGGGTGGAATGCGGCTTCTGGACTATCCTCATCGCGCACATCACGTTCTGCGTCTCCTACGTCGTGATGACCGTACTGGCGCGCCTGCAGGATTTCGACCGTTCGATCATCGAGGCGGCCTACGACCTCGGCGCGGGGCCGCTCTACGCCTTCTTCAAGGTCGAACTCCCCATCCTGATGCCCGGTATCGTCGCCGGCGGGCTGCTCGCCTTCACGCTCTCGATCGACGATGTCGTGATCACGGCTTTCGTCAACGGCGCGGGGACGAACACCTTCCCGACCTATGTCTCCTCGATGGTCAAGCACTCGAAAAACCTGCCCGCCGTCTTTGCCCTTTCCACCGTCATGTTGATCGCCACCTGCATTTTGGCGGGACTCTCCCGCATGATCTCCAAACGGCACAGCGCGTGAAGCACGGCACGGATTTCCCTGCCCCGCTGGGGGGCTCGTGATACACAACAAGCAACAAGAAAGGAACAATGCCATGAAATCCATTCACCTCCTGGCGGGCTTGGCGCTCGCCCTTGGTGTCGTAACGGGCTGCGGCCCGAAAGCGGACGGGGATAACGCATCCTCCAAACCGGAGCTGCACATCTACACCTGGTCCGACTACATCGCCCCGTCCGTCATCCAGGCGTTCGAGAAGAAGCACAACTGCAAGGTCGTGATCGACACGTTCGACTCCAACGAGACCATGTACGCCAAGCTCAAGGCCGGCGCGACCGGGTATGACATCATCATGCCCTCCTCCTACCAGATCAAGACGATGGTCTCCGAAGGGATGATCCAGCCGCTCGACCACACCAAGCTGCCGAACGTCCGCAAGAACTTCGACCAGAAGTTCACCTCGCAGATCATCGACCCGTCGTTCGCCTACAACGTCCCCTACGCCGTCACCTACACGGGCTTCGCCTACCTGAAGGAGAAGATGCCCGCCGGCGCGGACGTCAACTCCTGGTCGATTCTCGCGAACTCCGCCCTGCGCGGCAAGATTTCCCTGCTGGACGACCAGCGTGAAGTCATCGGCGCCGGGCTGATGAGCCTCGGCTATTCGATCAACTCCACCTCTGCCGAGGAAATCGACAAGGCGGTCGCCGAAGTCCTGAAGTGGAAGCAGAACATCCGCAAGTTCGACGCCGAGAGCTACAAGACGGAAGTCGCCTCCGGCGCGATCCTCCTCGGCCACGGCTACTCCACGGACGTGACGCAGTTGATCGTCGGCGACGAGGATGAAGGCACGAAGCCCCGCCCGGACATCGGGTTCGCCCTGCCGAAAGAAGGCTTCTCCGTCGCGTTCGACGAAATGGTCATCGCGAAGGGCGCCAAGCAGGTCGATCTGGCGTATGCGTTCATCAACACGATCTACGATCCCGAAGTCGCGAAGGAGAACATGGAGTACATCGGCGGACCGAACCCCGTCGCCCCCGCCATCGCGATGCTGGATGAAGACTACCGCAAGATCATCATCCTCGACGATGCGACGCTGAAGCGCGGCCAGGTGCTCCAGAGCTTCGACGGTAAGCCGGAGATCATGGAACTCTACAACAAGGCGTGGGACAAGATCAAGGCTTCCCGCTAACCGGTGTCGTTTTTATTTTTCGATTGCAATCGAGAGCCGTCGGTAGCCGTCGATAACCGTCGATGGCTACCGATGGTTGTAGAGTTTCCGCCATGTCCAAAACGGGAGAAAAGTTATCGTTTGAAAAAAAGGTCTGGCGCGACCAGCCCGGCTGCGTGTTGGCGGGGGTTGACGAAGCCGGGCGCGGCTGCCTCGCCGGCCCTGTTCACGCCGGCGCCGTCACGATGTCGCCGGAACGCGCCGCCGAGCTTTACGCGGGCGAACTCGCGGGGTTGACGGATTCCAAGCAGTTGACCGCACGGCAGCGCGATGCCTTTTACGAAATCCTGCTCTCCGCACCCGGCGTCTCCTTTTCCGTCGGCGTCTGCACGGCGGCGGAGATTGACCGACTGAACATTCTGGCAGCAACCCATCTCGCGATGCGGCGGGCGCTGGAAGGACTCGCCGTGTCGGCGACGTTCGCGCTCGTCGACGGCCTTCCCGTCAACGGCCTCCCCTGCCCTTCGCAGGCAATCGTCCAGGGGGACGCGAAAAGTTTTTTGATCGCGGCGGCGAGCGTCGTCGCCAAAGTTTCGCGTGACCGCTACATGGAGTCGATCGACGCGGACTATCCCGGATACGGATTCGCCGTCCACAAAGGGTACGGAACCCACAACCACATGGATGCCCTCTTCCGGCTCGGTTCCTGCGCGGAACACCGGCACACCTTCCGTCCCGTTCGGGACGTGGACGAATCCCTCCCCGGACTACCCCTTTTTGAAAACGGAACGGAGCGCGCGTGAGATGCAGCTGACGGAAGAATTGGCGAAATACTTCGGGTACGACCGGTTCCGCGCCGGACAGGAAGAGACGATACGGGAAGTCCTGAACGGACGCGACGTCATGCTGGTCATGCCGACGGGCGCGGGGAAATCCATCTGTTTCCAGCTCACGGCCGTTTTACTTCCGGGCACCACCATCGTGATCTCCCCTCTCATTGCCTTGATGAAAGACCAGGTGGACGCCCTCTCCGAAAAGGGAATCCCCGCGACGTTCCTCAATTCGACGCTGGATGCCTACGAAATGTCGGAACGGCTGGAGGGGATCAAGCAGGGGCGTTACAAGCTGGTCTACGTCGCGCCGGAGCGGTTCCGCAATCCGCGCTTCACCGAAACGCTCGCCGCGCTCGACGTCTCCCTCTTCACGGTGGACGAGGCGCACTGCATCAGCCAGTGGGGACACGACTTCCGTCCGGATTACCTCGCTCTCGGGAACGTCATCCGGCGCCTCGGCGGGAACGTGCGCGTGATGGCCGTGACCGCGACGGCGACGAAAGCGGTGCGGGAGGATATCGTGCGCCAGCTCGGACTTGGCGTCGCGCCTCGCGGCGAGCCGTTCGTCTCGGTCACCGGGTTCGCCCGCCCGAACCTCTACCTCCACGTCACACCGTGCAAGACCCATGCGGCGAAATTCGCCCGCCTCGTCCGCGTGGCGGAAGCCTATCGGTGCGGCATCGTCTACTGCGCCACACGAAAGATGGTCGAACGTGTCGGCACAATGCTGCGCGAGGACGGCTACGACCCGATTCTGTATCACGGCGCGATGGAAGACGCCGAACGCACGCGGATGCAGGACCGTTTCATCTCCGAGGAAGAACCGATCGTCGTCGCGACCAACGCCTTCGGCATGGGGATGGATCGCCCGGACATCCGTTTCGTCGTACATTGGGACATTCCCGGAAGCGTCGAAGCATACTACCAGGAAGTCGGGCGGGGCGGGCGCGACGGCGGTTTCGCCTGGTGCGAGCTGTTGTTCAATTTCGTGGACACGAAAACACAGCAGTTCTTTATCGACTCCAGCAATCCGGATCGGACGGACGTGATGCACCTCTGGTCCGTCGTGAAACGCGAATGTGCCGATCATCCGGTCACGCGGTCGGCAGACGACTGGGCGGCTGCGACCGGACTTTCCAACGGGATCTTGGCACGGACCATCCTCGCCATGCTGGAACGCGCCGGACTGGTCGCCCGCGAAATGGAACCGGGCAAACGCGCCTACACGACCTCGCTCCTGCCCTACACCGATGAAAACATGAAGGCGTTGGAACGGAACTGCAAGGCGATGACGGCGAAACGCGAAAGCGACCAGGGAAAACTCGACGCCATACGCCATTACGCCTATTCAAAAGGATGCCGCCACCAGTTCCTGTTGAACTACTTCGGCGAACGCCGGGCGGACGGCGCGGCCTGCAGCATGTGCGACAACTGCCATCCGCGCCAACCGGTCAAACCGAAAGAACCGACGGAAGCGCAGTGGCTGGAAATCCAGAAAGCGCTCAGCTGCATCGCCCGTCTCGGCGGACGGTTCGGGTTGAACATCGCCGCCCTCTCCCTGCACGGAGACGGCCACGCCGAAATCGCCGCGAACCGTCTCGACACACTCAGCACATTCGGACTTCTCCGCGACAAAACGCTCCTCCACATCGTCAACCTGCTGGAGGCGTTGTTGAACGAAAGCTGCATCCGCCTGACGCGGGGAATCCCCGCCCTCGCCGTCCTGACGCCAAAGGGCATCCGCGTCATGAAACGGCAATACCCCGGTTTCCGTTTCAACCCGCCGCGTTGAAGGGAAGATGCGGTCGGGGTGGCAGAGTTTTTTGGGGGCGTGAGACGTGAGACGGCAGACGCGAAATTGAGACGTTAGATGCAAGACGTGAGGGTTGTCTATCGTCCAACGTCTCATGTCCATTCCCATCTTCCCGTGAAACCTCAATGATCACACAATGCACGACCGCCACGCCTTTCGCCCCCGGCGGGGGAGAAGAAGGAGAGACGGGCGGGGTCAAAGGAAAGCGTGACGGCATCGTCGGGACGACAGGGAAAATCCGAGGGGAGACGGGCCACCACGGTACTCCCGTCCGCAAGCGATAATGTGGCGAACGTTTCCGCCCCCATCGGTTCGGAGGAATCGACACGCCCGGTGAACGAAAACCCTGCGTCCGGCGAGGCGGATGCCAGGGTCTCCGGTCGAAAGCCGACCATCACCTCGCCATCCGGGATACCGCACCCCGGAAGTTCAAACCGCATCGCCTTCGATTCAAAAGCCCCGTTTTTCACGGACATCCGCACCATATTCATCGGAGGGGTACCGATAAACCCGGCGACAAACATATTCGCGGGACGGCGGTACACCTCCAGCGGCGGCGCGATCTGCTGGATCCGCCCCTGGTTCATCACGACGATCCGGTCGCCCATCGTCATCGCCTCAACCTGATCGTGCGTCACGTAGATCATCGTGGCTTTGAGCAGGCGGTGCAGACGCCGGATCTCCGCGCGCATCTCCACGCGCATCTTCGCATCCAGATTCGACAGCGGCTCGTCGAAAAGGAAGACTTTCGGCTTGCGGACGATCGCCCGCCCGACGGCGACACGCTGGCGCTGCCCCCCGGAAAGCTGCTTCGGCAGACGTTCCAACAACCCGGAGAGGTCGAGCGTCTCCGCCGCCTCGCGGACACGCGCATCGATCTCGGTGCGCGGGAGGCCGCGAAGCTTCAACCCGAAGGCCATGTTCTTATAGACGGTCATGTGCGGATACAGCGCGTAGTTCTGGAAGACCATCGCGATGTCGCGGTCTTTCGGGGGGACGTCCGTCACATCGCGGCCGTCGATTGAAAGCCGTCCTGAGCTGATTTCTTCCAGCCCCGCGACCATGCGGAGGGTTGTGGACTTCCCGCAACCAGAAGGCCCGACAAGGACGAGGAACTCGCCGTCTTCCACCACGGCGGAGAAATTTTCCACGGCGGAAACCCCGCCGTACCGTTTGCAGACCTCTTCAAAGACAACCCTCGCCATGCGTCCACTCCCCTATTCCGGATACTCCTCCAGGACGGCCACCGCACACGTCCCCGTGAAATCAATCGCCGCCACGCATGCGCGTCGAGGATCCTTTTTGTTCCCGCGCAGCCAAGGTCGCACTTCGGAAAGCAAGTAAGCCGGCGAACGGGGCGACAGCAACCGGACGTACGGATGGTCCACCCCCACCGTCGGCGGCAGTAATTTCTCGGAAATCGCGATCGCCGCCTTCGCAAGCCCGGCCGCGCCCGCCGCCCAGAGCGTATGGCCGAAATTCCCCTTGACCGAACCGATCCCCGCGAGGGGCGTTCCGGGCGCGCGCGTCCCGAGGAGGTCGAACAGAACGTCCAACTCCACCTGATCCGTATGCGGGACGCCCGACCCGTGGGCCTCAAAAAGCTGGACGCTCTCCGGCGCGACATCGGAGGCGCGGAAAGCCCGGCGGTAGGCGCGGTCCAGCCGTTCCGGCGCCGGCACGCGCTGGCGGAGGTCGAGCGAAGCCGCGACGATTCCCGTGCTACGGACAATCGCGTAAATCCGGTCGCCGCTCTTCAGCGCGTCTTTCAACCGTTTCAGCACGAAGACCGCGCCGCCTTCGCCGGGAAGCGTACCGGTGGCATCGCGTCCGAACGGTTGGATCCTGCGGGAGGAAGAAAACGAACATGTGCCCGACAGCCCCTGGATGAACGCGGAGGTGAGAGGCGGCTGGAGCGCGCCCGCGAGGGCAATGTCGCAACGGCGGGCGGAGAGGTCATCCATCGCGCCCTGGAGCGCCTGATGCGCCGACACCACACCCGCATCGAGGACGAAAGCGGGACCGGCGAACCCCAGCAGATGCGCCGTCCACGCGGCCGTCATGGAACCGAGGGCGGAAAGGAAGGAATAGGCGTTGGGTTCGGGCAGGGAGGCGCCGAGCCGTTCACGGATTTCGGAAAGCTGGCTGGGCGTCGCGCCGGGGAAGAACTTCTGAATAAGACCGACGGCCTGTTCAAGGAAAAAGGTGTGCTGGAGCCAGTTTACGGAGGCGGTGTTGAACGGCGGGGCGTAACCGAGCCGGAGCGAGATACGGTCTGTCGGCAAGTTCCGGGGCTGCATCCCGCCGTCGCGCAAAGCGTCGCACACCAGCTGGACGGCGAAAAAGAGGTCGTGGTTCTCCCCCGCATTCATCTCGCGGGGGAAATACTGATCGGAGGCGGAACAGGCGTACAACTCGCCGAGGCGGGCGGCGAAATCGGGAAACGTCCGGTCGAAAATCGGTTTGCCGGAAACGGACTCGTCCATCTCACCCCCGAAGGGCACGAACGAAGACTGCCCCGCCAGGATGCGACGCCAGAAAGAACGGGGATCCCCTGCTTCGGCAAAACGGCAGGAGATGCCGGTGATCACGATGTCTTCGCGGGATGTGGAATACACGTACGCCATAAGGATGAACGATTCACTTGAAGGCGGAAGCCCTTCCCGCCCTGCACCGAAAGTATAGCAGAACCCCCGCGAAAGTGAAACGGTAAAATTCATCCGATATATTTGCAATTATCTCTTTAGTCATATCCAAAAGACTTGAGCGTATTCTTTGCGTCTTCACATCCATTGTCTACCGCCTTGCGTAGCCACCGCAACGCCTCGTAGCGGTTCTGTTGGACACCGTTACCTTCCCAATACATGATGCCAATGTTGTGTTGTGCGATCGCCAAACCCTGGTCTGCCGCCTTGCGATACCACTTCATCGCTTCATCATAGTCCTTCTCTACTCCCCAGCCTTCATCATAGGCGCGGCCCATGAGGTTCTGTGCGTCTGCCATACCCTGATTCGCCGCCTTGCGCAGCCACCGTACCGCCTCGTAGTAGTCCTTTCGGACGCCTTCGCCATCCCAATACATGATGCCAATGTTGTTTTGTGCGACAGCCAGTCCTTGATCCGCTGCCTTGCGATACCACCTCATCGCTTCATCATAGTCTTTCTCTACTCCCCAGCCATTATTGTAGGCTCGCCCCATTAGGTTCTGTGCGTCTGCCACACCCTGATTCGCCGCCTTGCGTAGCCACCGTACCGCCTCGTAGTAGTCCCGCCGGACGCCTTCGCCGTCCCAGTACATGGCACCAATGTTTTGCTGTGCGATCGCCAGCCCCTGGACCGCCGCCTTGCGATACCACCTCATCGCTTCATCATAGTCTTTCTCTACTCCCCAGCCATTATTGTAGGCGAGGCCCATGCCGTTCTGTGCGTCTGCAATACCCTGATTCGCCGCCTTGCGCAGCCACCGCACCGCCTCGTAGTAGTCCTTTCGGACGCCTTCGCCGTCCCAATACATGACACCAATGTTGTGTTGTGCGACAGCCAGTCCTTGATCCGCCGCCTTGCGATACCACTTCATCGCTTCATCATAGTCCTTCTCAACTCCCCAACCTTCA
>JAGAEL010000082.1 GCA_017613085.1 Kiritimatiellia bacterium
CGCCGCCGATGCGCCGGCGTATGCGAGGATGGTTTCCGACGGCGCGGGCGGCTGGACGTGGAAGTTCTATTCGCTGGAGATGGACGAGATTGCGTCCCCCTCCCTTTCGCTCCCCGACGCGACCGTGACCGTCCTCTTCGGCTCGGCGGCGGAAATCTCCGCGCTCCTCGCCGACCGCACGGCGAATGGCTGGACGGCGGGCGGCTGCAAGATGACCGATTTCACCGTGGCTTCGGACGGCTACACGTTCCCCGCCGGATTCGGCTTTGTGCCCGTTGAGGGCGCAACGCTCGACCTTGCCGGACACGACTTCGCGCTTCCCGCCGCGATGCGCGACGCGGGCGTCGCGTTCACCGTCACCGATTCCTCGGCTGCGGGCGCGGGCGGAAGGCTGCTCTTCGACGTGGGCGACGGCGCGGTGTACACCAACGAACTCGTCACGCTTGTGGGCAGCCTCGAACTCGTCAAGACCGGCGCGGGCGAGTTCTTCGCCGCGAAGACGGGCCAGACGTACACCGGCGGCACGGCGGTTTCCAATGGCGTGTTCATGGTCGGCGGGAACGGCGACACGGGCGTGCTTGGCGCGGGCGGCGCGCTGACGGTGGGCGCGGGCGCGACGGTAGAGATGAACGGCACGATCAACTTCCTCGACCATCCGCTCGTCCTTGCGGGCGGGACGCTCGCGAACAGCGGGAAGAAGTCGAACAATTCCGACGTCGTGCCCACCACCGATTCCACGTTCTCCAACATCTGCCTCACGGCGAATTCGACTGTCCTTCTCAATTCGCGCTACGGCTTCTCGAACCAGCAGGGAGACGGCAGGGTGCGATTGGACCTTGGCGGCAACGAGTTGAACGTCTCTTTCAAAAACGACTACAGTATCTGGCTTGACCTGAAGAACGCAACGGTCGAGAACGGCAAGATCACGACGCCTCCGGTGCGTGTCACGCTCTCGTTCCGCGGCGACTGCGTCGCCACGAACAACGTCATGATCGACTGCAGTTCGGTGTTCTGCGCCATGGGCAACTCCCTGGAATTGCAGAACTACACGGATCGCATCCCGGCGGCGAACTACACGATGGGCAATGACGTTGACATTCTCGACATCTACGGCGCGTTCATGCCGACGACGCCGTATTGGCACGGTCTCACGATGAAGGACGGCTCGGCGCTCGACCTCTCCGCCGTCGAAGGGGCGTTCTCGATCGTGTCCGGCATTTCCCGGACGAAGAACCTCCATTTCGCGGAGGGCGCGACCGTCACGGTTGTTCTCACAAACCGCGCCGACCTCGCGGCAATCGCGGCGAGCAACGCGCCGTATGTCGTCACGTGGCCATCGACGAACCAGGCACCGGTCAACGTGTCGTTCAACCTCGACGCGGCGACGGCGGCGGGGTACGCAATCGCGCAGGACGATTACGGCATCGTGTTGGCGGACGCCGCCGCGCAGGCGACGCCCGTTTACGCGAAGATGGTGAAGGGCGAGGGCGGCGAATACTCCTGGCGTTTCTACAATTCGCTCTGGAACGACATCACCGCGACGGCTGGCGTCGCCGCGCCGAACGCCGGCATCACCGTATGGTTTGGAAGCGGCGCGGAACTCGCCGCCATCGACGCCGACCGCGCCGCGAACGGCTGGACGGCGAAGGGCTACCACACCACGGGATTCGACGTTCCTTCGGACGGATGCGGGGTTTCCTCTGCGACTGCAAACCTCGTCATTTCCGAGAACGCGACCATCGACTTGAAAGGACACGCCTTCACGTTGCCGCAGTCTCTGATGAACTCCGGCCTCAAGTTCACGGTGACGGACTCCTCCCCAGACGGCGAGGGCGGCGAACTGACGGTCGTCGTAGATGGCGTTGGCGTGGAGTACCGCAACTACAACATGACGTTCACGGGCAGCCTGTCCTTCACCAAGAGGGGCGCCGGAATCTTCATCGAGAAGAAGAGCGGACACTCCTACACGGGCGACGTGAGGGTGTCGGAGGGAATGATGCGTCTTGACGGAAACGGGAACGCAGGCGTTATCGGAGAACCCTGCACCGTGACGATCGAGGAGGGGGCCACCCTCGACATGGTCGGAAAGATATTCTTCGGCGGATTCAACTTCGTCCTTGATGGCGGAACGCTGCATAACGGCAACGTCTACAACACGTCGTTCGACACGAACACCTCAATTACGGATCTGCGCCTGACCAAGGACTCCTTCATGACCTTCACGGCCCGCTACGGCATGTACGCGGCGGGCGAACGGCCTCATCTTGACCTCGGCGGCAATACGCTCACCATTACCAATACTGCGTACTTCGACCTCATCAACACGACGATCGAAAACGGCACGATCGAGACGTTCGGTTCGGGCAACAACTCGATGATCATCCCCCGCTTCACGGTAATCGCCACCAACAACGTCACGTTCATCATCCACAACAACATCAACTTCCTCTACGGCGAAGAGGACAAGTACACCGACCTTGCCAACTATGTTGCCATGGAGAACAATGTGGGCATTGCCTCTGCATCATGCGACTTGCTGCGCATCTGGGGGTCGTTCGTGCCGTGTTCGCCGAAGTACCACGGCCTCACGATGATGGACGGCTCGACGCTCGACCTCTCGTATCTTGACGCACCGCTCGCGGCATGTTCTACGGGCGGGACGACGGCGCACACCCACTCTTTACTCAAGTTCGCCGACAATGCGACGATTCGCGTCAATGTTGGCAATCGTCCGCTCCACAAGGGCGACTACCTTGTGACGTGGACTTCCGCGTCGAAGCCGGCGAATCTCGCGACGGTGAAGTTCAAGTGTACCGGCGGTCGCAGCTTCAGGGTTGCGGTGGACGATGACGGCGAGGGCAATGGCGGCCTCCGCTTCATCCCGACCGGCATGCTGATCATCGTCAGATAGAGACGAAGGTGATTACCCGCTGTCTCCTCGCGGAGGGATATCCGTATAAAGGTACAGTATGAAAAAGATGGTGTGTACGATTGTTTCGATGTTCTCCGTCGCGGTTGTCCTTGCACGATCTTCGGTGGAGTTCTACGTTTCGCCGAAAGGCTGCGATGCTGCAGACGGCTCGTGTGAAAGGCCGTTTGCGACTCTTGCGAGGGCGCGTGACGCGGTGCGCGCCTCGAAGAAGCAGGGGGGCCTGCCGAAGGGCGGCGTGACCGTGTGGTTGCGCGGAGGCGAGTATTCTATGCGCGAGACGCTGGCATTGGGCGCGGATGATTCTGGCGCTGCCGATGCGCCCGTCGCGTATCGCGCATGGAAGGACGAGTTGCCCGTCCTCACTGGCGCGTGGACGATTCCGTCGTCCGCATGGCGTCTCGCCGACGATCCGCGTATACCCGCCGGGGCGAAAGGCAAGGTGTGGGCGGCGGATGTGAAGTCGCTCGGCTATGACGCCCTTGAACCCGATGCGCCCTGTGGATTCCACACCGTGAAGCCGATATTCCGCATCCGTTCGCTCACGTGCGACGGAAAACGCCTCACGCCCGCCCGCCACCCGAACAATGGCTTTTTCCGCACCGGCCAGATCGTGAAACCGGAAAGTACCTTCAAGGCGGGCATCGGCGATATGGCGCGCTGGTCGCCGGCGAATGCGCCCTGTCTTGAGGCGTTGGGATATTGGCACTGGCTGTGGGCCGACCAGACGCTTCCGGCGATCGTCGATCCTGAAACCAAGACGGTTTCGCTCGTAAAGGAAATCCCTAAATCCGAAGCGGGTGCGGATGCGTCGTTCCACTTGAGCCAGACAAGCGCTTCCCAAAATAACCAGTACTACAACTTCACAATTGGCGAGGGAAAACCGTTCTGCCTACAGAACGCGCTCGCGGCGCTTGACGCACCGGGGGAATGGCATTTAGACCGCACGACGGGGATCCTGTACGTCTATCCCGAAGACAGCAAGGGCGAGCCGTCCCAATGCCGCTACGAGCTTTCGCTTGCGGCACATTCGCTCGTGGAAGTGAAGGATGCCGCGTATCTTCGCTTCGAGGGAATCGTGTTTCGCGGCGGACGCCATCACGGCGTGGAGTTGCACGGCGCCTCAGACGTGGTGTTTGAAGGATGCGTTTTGCGCGATTTCGGCGGTCACGGACTCCTGCTCGACCGTGTACGCGATTCGCTTGTACGCGGTTGTGTGTTCCACACGTTCGGCCATTGCGCGATGACGCTCGACGGCGGCGACCGGAAGACGCTCGCGCCATCCGGCATGACGGTAGAGGTCTGCGAATTCAGCGATACCGGTCTTGCAATGCGCACCTACACGCCGGGAATATGGATGACGGGATGCGGACACCGGGTCGTGCGCAGCCATTTCCACGGCATCCCTTCGAGTGCAATGCGCGTGGGTGGAAACGAGCATCTTATCGCATCCAATCTCGTGGAGAGGGTGGTGCTGGAGTCTGACGACCAGGGCGGCGTCGATATGTGGGGCGATCCCACGTATCGCGGCAACAAGTTCATACACAACATCTTCCGCGACATCGGGCGTGGCGGCGCGTTCGTGAGGTGCGGACAGGGCGGCATCCGTTTCGACGACGCGATTTCCGGAAACCTCGTCTATGGCAACCGCTTTATCAACTGCTCGAAGGCGAACTTCGGCGGCGTACAGATACACGGCGGACGCGACAACGTGGTGCGCAACAACGTGTTCACGCGCTGCCGTTACGGCATCACGATTTCGCCGTGGACGCAGGACAAGTGGCGTGCGTTCAACTCGGGAGAGAAACATCGCATCCGTTGCGAGGCGGCGAACGTGGGCGGCGCGGCGTTCAAGGCGAAGTATCCGGAATTTGAAACCTTGCTGGACACGCCCATGCGCAACACGTTCGAGTGCAACGTGTTCGAGGGGGAGGAGAAGTCGTTCACGTTCGTAACAAGGAACCGGAAAATTCCGGAGGAGACCGTGGTGCGTGGAAACGTGTTGGTGAAGAAACTGCCGGATGACGTTTCGTCTGTACCGGGTTTCAAACCGTTGCCGCCGGAAAGTGCGATAGGCCCCGCTGGCGATGCCGTATTTGAGAGGGCGCATAAGAGGGATTTGTAATCGTCTCCGCCATCGGTTGTTGAACAATTAGAACGAGACATCCGGCGGGGGATGTGGTATACTGGCCGCCGTTGTGATGAAAAAGGAAATCAAACGTGGCGAAATCCCGGCGTCGGGGCGGAAGGCATTGCGGATCACGACTGTGCTCTCCGTCGTGTTCGGCGTTGTCTTTTCCTTCCTCTTCGTCGTGCTTGCGTTCCGGCTGAACGAGGTCTTGACCTGGGAGATCCCCGTCAATCGCGTACTCCGGGTTTCCGAACGGACACGCGGCGTCCTGGCGGAGACGCAGGGCACGATCCGCGTCACCTGTTTCATGGACCGCCGGCATTTGATGTTCCGCCCGATCAGCCGCCTTCTGCGCGGACTCCGACACGCCGCACGGACGGTCGCCGGCGCGGAAATCCAGATCGACTATGTCGATCCCCGCTGGGACCTCCCGCGCGCGACGCGCCTTGCGGGGCAGGGGATTCCGGAAAACGCGCTGGTCTTCTCGCGCCAGCGCCGCCGCGTGGTGGTCACGCTGGACGATATGCTGACGCCGAAATCGGTTCTACGCGCCGCCGAGCGCAACGGCAGCGACGCCACGCCGTCCGGACGCGGCGGGAACATTCTGGGCGTCTTCCGGGGCGAGACCGCGTGCGCGGCGGCGATCGCCCGCCTTTCCCTCCCGGCGGAACGCATGGCCGCGTACTGGCTGCAGGGGCACGGCGAGGCGCCGTTCGGCGACTACAACGAGCGGACGGGGTTCTCCGACATCACGCGGGAACTGGTGCGCGGCGGATTCGAAGTGAAGCCCCTCCTGTTGCCCGGCAAAAAAGAGATTCCTTCCGATTGCGGCGTCCTGTTGATTGTCGGCGCCCGGAATTCCTTTGCCAAGGAGGAGTTGCGGCTGCTGGAGGTGTTTTTGCGGCGGGGCGGCCGGATGCTCTGCCTGTTGACGCCGGGCGCGGGGACCGGGCTGGAAGGGATTTTCGAGCAGTGGGGAATCCGCGTCACGCCGTACATCGGCGTCAGCCCGGCGACGTTGACCGGACGCGATGTCGTGGCAACGGTTTTCGGCGACCACGTGATTTCGCGCGGGCTGGCCAGTTCGTCGGTGATCTTCGGCGCGCCCGCCTGCCTGCAGGCCGTCGAGTCCGCCTCCGGCGGCGAGGACCGCCCGAAAGTGTCCCTGCTGTTGCAGACCGGGGCTGACGGCTGGGGTGAATCGACACCGGCGGGTGTTCCGCGCACGTTCGATCCGGCGGCCGATCTGGCGGGCCCCGTCGCGTTCGCGGCCGTCTCCGAACAGGGGGCGAACGTGGCGAAGGATGTGGTCTTCCGTCCGACGCGCCTCTGCGTCATCGGCGAATCCGATTTCTTGACGAACGGTCTGCTCGCCTCGCGGGCGAACGCGAACCGGGATTTCTTTATGAACGCGGTCTCCTGGATCGCGGGAATCGATACGGGGAGTGCGCCTTCGCTCGGAGGCGACGCCGTCCTCGTCACCGGACTTACGCGCAAGGGATGGATCGGCCTGATGGCGGCGGCGGCGGCCGGGCTTCCCGCGCTGGTCTTCCTGTTGTTCCTGGCCGTCGCGCTCAAACGACGGGGATGACGCGATGGGAAACCGGAACATCCTGTTTTTTCTGACACTGGGCATCCTTCTCTGCCTCGGGACGCTTTACGCCCTGCGCGGCGTCCGCCTGATGCCCGCCGCCGAAACCGACATCGAATTGACGGCGCCGCTGGACAAGGTGGAGCATGTCTTTCTGGAACGGGACGGACAGCGGATCGGCGTGGTGCGCCAAGAGGACCGTTGGATTATGACCGCGCCGTTCGCCTCTTCCGTCGACAAGGGGCGCGTCCAGCGCATCCTCGACACGTTCGAGTCTGCCCACGTCCGGGACGCGCTCTCCCCGCTCGAACTGGCGAAACGCGAAATCCGCCTGAAGGATCTCGGCCTGACGCCCGGCGTCTGCCGTATCCTGCTGGAGGGGAAGGGCCGGAGGCAATCGTTCGTGCTGGGCAACCGCACGCCCCTCGGCGGCGAAGTGTATGTGAAGCGGGAGGATTCGCCGACGGTGTTCATCGTCGGGAAGGAGCTGGACGAAGTCCTGCCGCGTTCACCCGACGACCTCCGTTCGCGCCGGCTTTTCACGGGGGTGCCCGGCGACATCGGCGGGTTGGAGATCCGGACGCCGGGGAAACCGTTTATCAAACTGGTCCGGCGCGAGGACGGCTGGCAGTTCCTGCAGCCGGACGCCGTTCCCGCCGCGTCGGAAAAGGTGGACGGGCTTCTCGCCTCCGTCTGCACCAACACCGTCTCGTATTTCGTCTGGCCGAGCCTTTCCAACGTGATGGATGTCGTCCAGTCGGACGCCCTGTTCAAAACGCGGCTCGCGCTCTACGGCCTGGAGCGCGAATCCGGCGTGAAGGTGGACATCTTCCCGGAAGACCGCGAACAGCCGGTCAGCCTCGTGTTCGGGCGCGCGAAGGAAGACGAGCCGGGATTGACCTACACCCTGTTGCACGGGAGCGATTCCATCGGGCTGGTCCCCTCGGCGGCCGCCTCTGCCTTTAGCGTCACGCCGTGGGAGTTGCGCGACAACCGGTTGTTTACGGAATCCCCCGCGCAGGTAACACGGTTGCAAATCGCGCTCGGCGCCTCGCGTTTCGTCCTCTCCCAGACGAACCGGCAGTGGCGGCTGGAGACCCCGATCGCGGATGTCGCCGACCAGACGGCGGCGGCGGAACTTGTCCACGCCGTCATCTCCCTCCGCGCAGACCGGATGGAGAACGCGCCGACGGACGACGGCGCGCGGTCGCATGAATTGCAATATCAGCCCCTTTGCACGGGCGAGATCTCGTTCGGGGATAGGCGGCGCGTCTTCACCGTTTCGCCGGACGACATTTCCAACGCCGTCTGCCGGATCCGTTTCGAGGACTCCTCGATGCGGTTCTTCCTTGCGACCTCGAAACTTCCGCAGGGATTCCTCAACATGGCGGGGTTGTTTGCGTTGCACGACAAGACGCTGCTCTCGCTCTCCCCCGCGAGTGTACGCAAAATCGCCGTGCGCGCGGAGTCCGGCGAACAGACGCTGTTGGAACGGGAAACCTCCGCCGCGCCTTGGGCCGTCTCCCGTCCGTCCGGCAAAAAAATCCAATCCGCCAACCTGGAGCAGTTGCTCGCCGCGCTTGCCTCGTTCAAGGCCGACCGGATTGCCAAGCTGAACGTCTCGCTGGAAGACCTGACGACCTACGGGCTGCGCAAGCCCTGGCTGGAGTTGACGTTGACCGTCGAATCCGCCGACGCCGTCCGGAAAACCCTGCTCGTCGGAAATTCGCCGGGCTTCGGGAAACGCTATGCGCTCGTTCGCGGCAGCGATGTCCTGTACGTCCTCGACAAAACCGCCCTCGATCGTCTCACGGCACCCCTGTGGAAGTGACGGGCGAAGGGGGTGAATTTTCTTCCTTTTCTTTCTTCCAAACAGCCGGGGAAAACGTTAAACTTCCCCTCGCAAACAAGGAGAAGCTTACGTGACATCAAACGATGATTATGTTTTGCAGTTGCTGGAGGAGCAGGGGATCGTCTCGGCTGAGGAGATCGAGCGCGTTCAGGGCTCCATCAAGCAGGAAGGCGAAACGTCGCTCGACATTTTGTTGCAGACGGGCGCGGTGACGGAGAATGATGTCCTCGCGACAATCGCCGCGCAGTTCGGCATGGAATACGTCACGATCGATCCGGAACAGATCGATCCGGAGGTGGCGAAGGTGATCCCCCCGGACGTGGCGCGCAAGTTCGGCGTCGTCCCGCTGGTTCGTTCCGGGCAGAGCGTGACGGTGGCGCTGGACGACCCGATGAGCTACGACAACACGATGGACAGTCTGCGGTACGTGCTGTCGGATTACGACATCCAGGCGGTCGTCGCGCCGCGCGCGGAGGTCAAGGCCGCCATCGGGAAGCTCTATCCCCTTACCTTCGGCGAACAGTTCGGTTTTGAAGGCGCGGACGGCGTGATGCAGAAGAAGGAGGGCGAGGAAGCCGAGGGCGGCGACGCGGGCGGCGGCGACGACGATGCGCCGGTCATCCGTCTCGTCAGCATGATCCTCACCCAGGCGATCGAGATGCATGCGTCGGATATCCATCTGGAGCCGATGGAACGGACGTTCCGCGTGCGTTACCGCATCGACGGCGTGTTGCGGAAGATGGAGGATCCGCCGAAGCGCCTGCAGGCGGCGATCATCAGCCGCATCAAAATCATGTCCGGCATGAAGATCGCCGAGAAGCGCATCCCGCAGGACGGCCGTATCCAGATCAAGGTGAAAGGGAACGACCTCGACCTCCGCGTCTCTTCCGTGCCGACGAACCACGGCGAGAGTATCGTCATGCGTATTCTCGACAAGTCGAACCTCCGGCTCGGCCTTCCGCAGCTGGGGTTCCTCTCGGACGACCAGACGAAGTTCGAGCGCCTGATCGGTCTGCCGGACGGGGTGCTGCTGGTGACGGGTCCGACCGGTTCCGGCAAGACGACGACCCTGTACGGCTGCCTGAACCAGATCAACCTGCCGGACCGCAAGATCATCACCGTCGAAGACCCGGTGGAATACCAGCTTGCCGGTATCAACCAGGTCCAGGTGAACAAGGACGTCGGCATGGACTTCTCCGCCGCGCTCCGTTCCATCCTGCGTCAGGCCCCGAACATCGTGATGATCGGGGAGATCCGTGACGGCGAGACGGCGGATATCGCCCTTGAGGCGGCGCTCACCGGTCACTTGGTTTTCTCCACGCTGCACACGAACGACGCCCCCAGCGCGGTCACGCGTCTGCTCGATATCGGCGTGAAGCCCTACCTCGTGGCTTCCGCGCTGCGTGCGGCGATGGCCCAGCGGCTTGTCCGCCAGATCTGCCCGAACTGCCGTCAGGAGTACACGCCGACCGAGCGTGAACTGAAGATGCTCGGCGCACTCTCGAAGGGGAAGCAGAACACGATCTCGAAGATGTACAAGGGTACCGGCTGCGCGAAGTGCGGCAAGTCCGGGTACAAAGGAAGAAAAGGTATCTTTGAGATCTTCCTGGTGGACGACACGATCCAACGTTTGATTTTCGACCATTCTCCTGCGACGGTCCTGCGCGCCCGCGCCCGCGAAATGGGGATGCGCACCTTGCGCGAGGATGGCATGTTGAAGGTGGCGTCTGGTATGACGTCTTTGGAAGAGGTTCTGCGGGCTACGATGGGAGATGCTGACTGATGAGCACTGAACTTACGATGACGGAATTGATGCAGGTGACGGTCGACGAGGGCGCGTCCGATTTACACGTCCGTTCGGGAATCCCCCCGAGCCTGCGTATCCACGGCTCCCTGACGCCGCTTGACGTTCCCGCCCTGACGGAGGAGGACACCCGCGAACTGGTCTACTCCATCACGCCGGAGGACAAACTGGAGGAACTGGAACACAACGGCGGCGCGGACTTCGCGACCGCCCTCGGCGAAACCCGTTTCCGTACCAGCGTATTCAAGGAGCGCAACCGCTACGGTATCGTCATGCGTATGATTCCCGCGACGCTGTTGACGCTCAAGCAGATCGGCCTGCCGGACGAAATCCAGGAACTGCTGTTCAAGCCGCGCGGCCTGATCCTCGTGACCGGCCCCACCGGTTCGGGTAAGTCCACCACGCTCGCGTCGATGCTCAACATCATCAACCAGCAGCGCGACTGCCACATCATCACCATCGAGGACCCGATCGAATACTACCACCCGCACAAGCAGTGCATCGTTACGCAGCGCGAGATCGGACATGACGTGCCCTCCTTCGCCGAGGCGATCCGCCGCGCGCTCCGCCAAGACCCGGACGTGATCCTCGTCGGTGAAATGCGCGACTTGGAGACGATGCAGGCGGCCATTACTGCGGCAGAAACGGGACACCTCGTTTTCGCCACGCTGCACACGACGGGCGCCGCCGCAACGGTTGACCGTATCGTGGACGCCTTCCCGATGGATCAGCAGGACCAGATCCGCACGCAGCTTTCCGTCGGTCTTGTCGCCGTCATCTCCCAGCTGCTGCTGAAGCGCGTCGACAAACCGGGGCGCGTCGCGGCGTTCGAGATCATGATCTCCACGCCGTCGGTTCGTTCGCACATCCGCGACAACAAGACGTTCCAGATCAACTCCGACATCCAGACCGGTGCGAAGTACGGCATGGTCTCGCTCGACAACCATCTGCTTGAACTCTACCAGCGCGGGATGATCGCCTACGACGATCTCGTCACGAAATCGCAGGATCCGGACACGCTCGTCGCCAAACTCCGCGAACTACAGGGAGGACGCTAGACTATGGAGGGAGAGGAAAACAAACCCCGGAGCGCGGTCAACGCCGAGTTGAAGGACATCCTGAACTCCGTCTCCGCCCCCTCGGCGCAGGCGTTCGATCCGTTGCTGGATCTCGTCGTCAGTAACGGCGTCCTGGATGCGCAGCAGGTCGAAGAGATCCGCGAGGAGCAGAAGAACTCCGGACGGCCGATCCGCCAGATCCTCATCGACGACGGCTACATCACGGAGGACGACCTCCTGGGCATGATGGCCGCCTATCAGGGGTGCGAGGTCATCAACCTCGACGAGGTCGAAATCGATCCGGACATCCTCCAGTGCGTCCCGGCAAACGTGGCGCGGATGTACAATGTCCTGCCGATCGCGATGGACGGCGGTTCGGTCACGCTGGCGGTCTCCAACCTCGTTTCGCCTGAAGTGATGGACGAACTGATGTTCGTGTTGACCAAGGACATCCAGTTCGCGATGGCCCGCGAAGGGGCGATCCGCTCCAAGATTCTCGACCTCTACGGCGAGGAGAGCGCGAACGCGGCCGATATGCTCGACAGCCTTTCGTCGGATATGTCGCTCGCGGCGGAGGGCGCCGGCCAGAGCGAGGAGGATGTCGCCGCGCAGGCCGCCTCCGCGCCGGTTATCCGCTTCGTAAACCTGGTGCTCTACCAGGCGGTCACCGACCGCGCCTCCGACATCCATTTCGAGCCGTTCGAGAAGGATTTCAAGATCCGTTACCGCGTAGACGGCGCCTTGTACGAGATGACCCCGCCGCCCGCGAACCTGGCGCTCGCGATCATTTCCCGTATCAAGGTCATGTCGAACCTGAACATCGCCGAACGGCGTATCCCGCAGGACGGGCGTATCGCGCTGGTCGTCGCCGGTCACGCGGTCGATCTCCGCGTCTCCTGCCTCCCGACGATCCACGGCGAAAGCGTGGTTCTCCGTGTTCTCGACCGTAGCGTCGTCTCGCTCGACCTGGAGAACGTCGGTCTGCCGGAAGACATCTACGAGCCGTTGACCATGGACATCGAAAAGCCGAACGGCATCATCGTCGTGACCGGGCCGACCGGTTCCGGCAAGACGACGACGCTCTACTCCTGCCTCCGCCGCATCAATACGATCGACTCCAAGCTGCTTACCGCCGAAGAGCCGGTCGAATACGATATGGACGGCGTTGTGCAGGTGCAGATCAACCCCTCCGTCGGCAACACCTTCGGCAAGGTGCTTCGCGCCTTCCTCCGTCAAGACCCGGACGTGATGATGATCGGGGAGATCCGCGACCTCGAAACGGCGGAAATCGCCGTCCAGGCTTCGCTCACCGGCCACTTGGTCTTCTCCACCTTGCACACGAACGATGCCGCAGGCGCGGTCACGCGACTCGTGGATATGAACGTCGCGCCCTACCTGATCGCCTCGACGCTTGAAGCGGTGCTGGGGCAGCGTCTCGTGCGCCGCATCTGTTCCGACTGCAAGCAGGGGTACGATCCGGACGACGACACGCTGCACCGCCTTGACTTGAAACGCGA
>JAGAEL010000004.1 GCA_017613085.1 Kiritimatiellia bacterium
ATCGAAGTGTCGCCGGACTGCGCCAAGAACTCGACCCTTCCATCCTTGTTACGCACGATCTGATCCACGGGCTTCATTCCGATCAGCCGCGCACGCTTGTCATTCGGCAGATCGATCTGGTCGCTGGCGACCACATATCCCTTCTCAATGTAGCCTTCGTTTCCTTTCACAATGAACTCGTACCTCACCGAAACCGAGCTGCCGGGCGTGTTCGCCTCATGCGCGGCGGCGGGGATGTCGATGTACTTTACGCCTCTGGGACCGATGCCGGAAACGTCGATCATCCGCGAGGAAACGGCCTTGCCGTTCACGAGGATCGTCTCTTTCGCGTCGAAGCGATCCATCCCCCTGAAGAACTGCTTGTTGAAAATCTTGACCCGGCGGCTTCCGTCAACCGTCTTCACGCCCACCGGCTGGTACACGTGCTTGATCTCCCAGTACGCGGGTTCGAGCGAGCGGTCGGAGAGGATGCAGCCGTTCATCACGAACTGCCCGTCCGTGGGTCTGTCGCCGAAGTCGCCGCCGTAGGCGATGATCATCTTGCCGTCCTTGTTTTTCTTGTACAGCCCCTGGTCCACCCAGTCCCAGATGCAGCCGCCGATGACCACATCCGAACTCTCGAATGCGTCCTGGTAGTCCTTGAGGTTGCCCATCGCGTTCATCATGTTGTGCGCGTACTCGCAGAGGAAGTACGGACGCTTGGCATTCTTGTTGGAGGCGTGTTTCCAGACGCGATCGACGGAAGGATACATGTTCGAGTCGATGTCCGACGCGGACCAGTCGCGCTCGTAGTGCGTCGGTCGCGATCCGTCGCGCGCATGCACCGCGTCGTCCGCCGCCTTGAAGTTCTCGCCGGGACCCGATTCGTTGCCGTGGCTCCAGAAGAGGATGGACGGATGGTTCTTGTTGCGCTCCACCATGTTCATGTTGCGCCACACCGTCGCGAGCCGGAAGTTCGGGTTGTGGCTCGACGACCCCTTGCCGTAGCCCATGCCGTGCGTCTCGACGTTCGCCTCGTCCATGAGCGCGATGCCGTTCAGGTCGCAGAGGTAGTACCAGTAGTCGTCCTGCGGATAGTGCGAGTTGCGCACAAGCGTACAGTTCGCGCGCTTCAGGAGCTTCACGTCCTCCTCCTGGCGCGCGCGCGGACAGAAGTGTCCATACATCGGATCCGTCTCGTGGCGGTCCGCGCCGCAGAGTTTCACCTTCTGTCCGTTCAGGCAATAGCGCCCGTTGATGATCTTGCTCTCACGGAAGCCGAAGAGCGTGGAAACGCTTTCAAGGTTCTTTCCGTCCTTCTTGAGTGTGAGCACGAGTTTGTAGCAGTTGGGCGTCTCATGGCTCCAGAGCTTCGGCGATGCAACCATGAACGTCTTTTCAGACGTCTGCTTCATATCCACCCGGTTTCCATTCATGTCGAAGAGCGCAACCTTGACTTGGGGAGGGACGGGCTTTGTCCCGTCCGAGGCCGCGACGAAGCGCGGCCCTCCCAATTCGTTCTCCACCTCCAGCGTCCAGTCGCCGTCGTACTTGCCCTCCTGCGCCGGTTTCGCCCGTGCGAAGAAGTCGCGGATATAGACCTGCGGACGCCGCACGAGCCACACCGAGCGGAAGATGCCCGAGAGGCGGAACATGTCCTGATCTTCGAGGTACGAGCCGTCGGAATAGCGGTAGACCTCCAGCGTCACCGTGTTCTTGCCGGGCTTCACGACATCCGTCACGTCGAACTCCGCCGCGCAGCGGCTGTCCTTCGTGAAACCGATGTACTTCCCGTTCACCCACAGGTAGTAGAACGAATCCACGCCGTCGAACTTGAGAAACACGCGGTCGCCCTTCCACTCCGCCGGCAGCTCGAAGTCGCGCCGGTACGAGCCCACGGGGTTGCGCGCGTCGTAGTTGGTGAAGTCCTTGGGCGGCGTGTCCATCACATACGGCGGATTCATCTTGAACGGGTAGCGCGCGTTCGTGTAGAGCGCCGTCCCCCAGCCACCCTTCCCGTTCGCGCCGTACGCCTGCCACGAACACGGCACCTTGATCGTCTCCCAGCCCGAGACGTCGTATGCCGGGTCCTGGAAGCCCGCGGGCCGCAGCGATGGCTCCTTCACCCACTTGAACTTCCACGCGGTGTCGGAATCGAGACAGATCTGCCGATCCGTCTTCCACGGGAGGATTTCAAGCGCGGCGCGTTCGTCCGCGAACGGCGCGAACGCCGCGCGCGTCTTCTCGCGCCCGAGGCTCATCCGCGAAAGGTCCTGCCATTCGTTTCCATCGATGACACGCTCGCCGGACGCGGCCAACACGTAGGCGGCCAGAGGGAGCACCAGTACCAGCATCTGTTTCGTTTTCATGGCGGCATTGTACCAGCCGCCCAGAATTCGTGTCAATTGGGAAACTTCATTTTCCTTTTGTTTCCGATTGCCACGGGGCTTGGGTTGTGGCAAAATATCCCCCGTCATGCGCATCACAGGAGGAGAATGGGGCGGGCGTTCGCTGAAGACGCCGCCGCCGAGCAGCGAGGTTAGACCGACCCAGGACTGGGTTCGGGAAGCCTTGTTTTCCATTTTCCAGGAACGGCTTGCGGGGAACGACTGGATCGACCTCTACGCCGGATGCGGGACGATCGGGCTGGAAGCGTTGAGCCGTGGCGCGGCGCGCGTGGTCTGGGTGGAGAAAGACATCCGGAACGCGCGGCTGATCCTGGAGAATTTCCTTTCGTTCGCCAAACCGGAGGGAACGGCCCCGGATCCGGCGACCGCCCCGTTACGCCCAACGGCGCGTCCGCCGCGCCGAGAGAACACGCGGCACGTTCCGGCCTTCCCGTTGCCGGAGACGTTCCCGGGGACGGAACTTGTCTGCGCCGACGCGGTCAGC
>JAGAEL010000083.1 GCA_017613085.1 Kiritimatiellia bacterium
CGCCGAAAAGCTGGTCGGCGTGTGTGAGGGAACGACTCCAGCTGGCACGGTAGAGGTCGATCAACGAGCATTTCGAGGAAGCACGGAGAAAGAGGTTCGAGGACGCCTGCGCACTCTCCGCGAGGATTCCGTAATCCGTCGTCAACGGGTCGATCGCGGCCAGGCGGGCGAAAGGCCGGGCGTCGCCGCTATCATTCTCGTAGAGGGCGATGGCGTTGGCGGCGACGTGCGCCCCGTACCCGGTACCGATGAAAGTAATCTTCGTCGGATCCGCACCGAGAAGCTTCAAGTGCCGGGCAACCGTGTCGGCACTGTGGTCGACGTTTTCCGCGTAGGGCTTCTTATTCCCGCCGTGCGTCCAACACGCGCCCAGAACCGTCCCCTTCCCCAGTAACGCAGCAGCAAGCTTCCCGTAGTTGTTCTGGGTGGTAACTGATTTCGAGTCGATGGTGATGACATAGACCGGTTGCGACCAGTCTAGTGTTTCATAAATCTCCGGGGACGTCCCGAACGCCCCCTTCAAACAAAGTTTCCACGTTGTACAAGAGGGACAGTAGAGCCAAATCGTACCGTCGTAGGAACCGTTCGGGTCGTTCGAAAGCTCTTTCGGCATACTCTTGTCTGACCGGTGAGAACAGGAAGCAGCTGTAAGGACTTTCCCGGAAACCGGCGCGGCCTGTGTCAGGGAGGGCAACGGCGACAAGGCTTCCCTGCAGTTGTTGAAATAAACCGTTTCTGCAAAAACCGAGGCCGTCTTCCAGAAATCGGCATAGACGGTCAGGTATTTGTTTTCCAGATAATTTCCGAACTTCGTGTAGAATTTTCCCCACGTCCTACCGATATTGTCCCTGAGGATTTCGACAACGCCGTCACCGCGCGCCAACCTCTCCGCGCTGAACAGCCGGTCCAGCGGAAAGGGATCGTTGTCGCCACCTTGACCGGCTTCGTGGAGAATCACATTCCAAACAACCGGCTGACTGCCCGCCGTGACAGAGAACGAGATTTCCCCCTTTTCTTTTTTCGCGAGGATTCCCGGCGTGACCGCGTTGGTCGAGAGACCGAGAATCCACGCCCGATTTGTGTAGGTGTTGCCCGAAACATGGAAGAGCTGTCCGGTGGAGACGACCTCGAAAATAGGCGCCGGCAACGGATTTTCCGTATTCTGGCTCTGGTAGACCAGCTTGGCGGTAAACGTCTCCCCCGCGTAGACACGTTCGGGCGTTTGAAGCACCACGGTCGGCGTTTTCGCTTGTAGCGAATGAACACAAGCGAACACAACTGCAACCGTTCCAACCATCTTTCTCATACAAACCACCTTTCAAAATCAACGGGCGTGCGGAAAATTTCCACACGCCCGATTCGGTTTCAGAAACGATCAGTCAATCTTCTTCCAAATGTTACCCTGCTCGGAAGAGTCGCAGACGGCATCGATGAACTTCATGCCGCGCACACCGTCGATGATGCCCGGGAAGTCGAGTTCCAAGGCCGTCGGCTTCCGCTTCGCCGCACGGGCGCGGATCGTGTCGCAGAAGTTCTTGTAGTTGTTGGCAAACGCCTCCAGGAACGCTTCGGGATGCCCGTTCGGCGTGCGCGTGCAACGCGCGGCGGCGGCGCTCTTCGCGGCGATGTAGCCGTTCCCGCGCTTCCAGACTTCCTCCGGCGCCTCCTGGTCGAAGACGCGCAGGTAGTTCGGATTTTCCTGATACCAGCAGAGCGCCTTCTTCTCGCCGTAGACCCAGATGTGCAGGTCGTTTTCCTCGCCCGGCGCGATCTGCGACGCGGTGAGGACGCCCTTCGCGCCCTTCTCCATGTGGAAGAGGACGTTGCCGTCGTCATCGACCTTGCGGCCTTTCACGAACGACGTCAGGTCCGCCAGCACTTCGGTGATCCGCAGACCCGTCACGAATTCGGCGAGGTTCGCCGCGTGGGTGCCGATGTCGCCCATGCAGCCGGCGCGGCCGCTACGCTTCGGATCCGTGCGCCAGTCCGCCTGCATGTTCTCCTTGCCGGTCGGCTTGTAGAGCCACCCCTGCGGATACTGCACGACGACCTTGCGGATCTTGCCGAGGTCGCCCGCCTTCACCATGTCGCGCGCGAGCTTGACCATCGGATACCCCGTGTACGTGTGCATCAGGCCGAAGGTGAGTTTTGTCTTCTTGACGAGTTCCGCCAGCTCTTCCGCCTGGGCGACGGTGAGCGTCATCGGCTTTTCGCACATCACATTGAAGCCCGCCTCCAGGAACGCCTTGGCGATCGGGAAGTGGGTGTGGTTGGGGGTGCAGATCGAGACGAAATCGATCCGTTCTTCCTTCGGCAGGGCAAGCTCGCCTGCGATCATTTCGTCGGAGGTGCGGTAGACGCGCTTCGGGTCCAACCCAAGGTTGCGTCCCTGCTCAAGCGACTTCTCCGGATCGATATCGAACGCGCCGGCGACGATGTCCGCGCCGCCATCCAACCGAGCCGCCTTGCGGTGTACCTCGCCGATGAACGCGCCGATACCGCCGCCGACCATACCCATTTTCAACTTCTTCATGTCGAACTTCTCCTTTTCGTGCCTTCCGTCAAGTGGGAACCTCCCGGCGGCGCGACACCTTTCCCCGACACAGGGAAATCCCGCCGCCGATAACAACGGGGGGAATCGTAGCACACCGACACCTTCTGCGGCAAGCCCTATTTGTAGATTGAGGCATAGATTGCACACGCCATTTCGTATGCGAGAATCGGCGGTACGGCGTTACCGACCTGGGTAAACTGGCGGGCCACCGGCCCTGTAAAACGGTATGCGTCGGGAAAGGTCTGTAACCTCGCACATTCGCGAACGGACATTGTGCGCGGTATAAACGGATGAAGATGAGACCGGCCACCGCCGCCTGTACCTCCGGCGATGATTGTCTTTGACGGGCGGAAAGGATCAAGGCGGTCAACCCGTCCAAGTTTATCGCGTTTCCCATAGTCAAGCTTCATGTATCGAAAAACCGAACCCGCGTTGTGATTTCGCGTAACGTGGTTCTCCACACCGGTCAACGGACGTTTGAACACGCATCCCGCCGGAAGTTGCCGTTCCGATCTCGCGGGGAATTCAAAATGCCCGATACGGCTACCGATAATCAGGGTACGCAATCGTTTCTGCGGAACCCCGTAATCAGCGGCATTGACGATTCTTGGCGGTGTTACGTCATACCCTGCCTCCGTCAGGATCGCGCAAGCACGTTTAACCTGTTCCCCGCCGTCTATCGTGAGCAACCCGTCAACATTCTCGATCAGAAAAGTCTCCGGCTTAAAGTACGCGATCACGTGAATATAACAAAAAAGCAAGTTTCCAAGTTTCGCGTTGTTAAATCCCGTTCTCTTGAATTTTTCTCCGTTTTTTGAAAAACGCTGGTTCGCCGCCACGCTGAACGACTGACAAGGGGGCCCCCCATGAAATACGCCGGGAAAATCACGAGGCACACCGTTGGATTCAAGTAGACGGATCACCTCATCGGGATTGTTCATATCGCCCGCCGCATAAGGAGGTCCGAGGACGACCTGTGCGCCGTTCGCCCTGAGCGTATCACAAAACATCCGGTTGATTTCCACATCGATGATGGTCTTGAAACCGGCTTGGGCAAATCCGATATCAAGCCCCCCTGCCCCACTGAAGAAACTCACGCACGGTATCTGCCGGGGAACAACGCGTGGTCGTTCGTCAATCGGGACAAAATCCGGCAAAGACGAAAGAAGCCTGTCGGAAGCTTCATCGTGATAAACGAGGGCCTCGTAGTGGTTTGACACGTTGACATTTATACTATTAACCCAAGTCCGGGTACAGCGAAACAAGCTTGGTCCTCGCGTCCGCCGTCGTGAACTGCCAGTTGACCTTCGATCCGAGCTCGTTGCGCTCCCTCTCCCATGCCGACATTTCGCGCTGCAACTCCTCCATGGTCGCAATCCGCCGGTTCAGGCATTGCCGCGTCAGCACGTTGAGTTCAACCTCCGCGATGTCGAGCCAGCTTCCGTGTTTCGGGGTATAGTGGACGTCGAGTCTCTTCCAGATGCGGTTCGCCTCCTGCGGCGCGAACGTCTTGTAGAGGGACGAAGGTGCGTGGGTGTTCAAGTTGTCCATGACAAGGGTTATCTTTTCGACATCCGGGTACATTACATCCACGAGATACTTGATTTGATGCGCCCAGTCGTTCGCCGTGCGATGTTGCAATGCGCACACATGATGCCTTCCGCCGAGCGGCTCCACGAAGGCGAATATGCTGCACGTCCCGTTGCGCGCGTATTCCGAGTCGACCTTCCTGTCGTCCCCCGGCCGCATTGCCCACGGCCCGCGCGCCTCGCCCAGCAACTGGTAAGGCTTCTCGTCCATGCAGACGACGGGCCTTGACGGGTCGTACGGCCTTTCGTAGACGTCGAGCACGTCCTCCATGCGGGCTACGAAGTCCGCGTCCGCCTTCGCGGGGAGGCACCAGTAGTCCGAGAGGTGGGGGCGCAACCCGTTTTTTTTAGCGTCCTGCGTATGGCCTCTCGGCTGACGGGCGTCTCCAGCAGCACTCCCATGCGGTCTTCAAGCAGCCTGACAGTCCACCGCGAATGTCCTTCGGGCGCCGGTTCGCATGCCGCGGCGATTATCACGGCCTCCGCCCTCCCGTCAACCTTCCGCCGGGCCCGGTCGGAGTTTGCGCTGCGCTTCAGCGTGATGACGGACTCTATTCCGCCATTGCTGTATATCCTCACCGTGTTCGCCACCGTGCCCATGCTGATTCCGTGCGACTTGGCGCAGTCTGCGTGCGTGGGGACGGGCGGGTGTGCCTCGTCTAAATCGAGCAGTATTCTGCACCTGTTTGCCACCGTGTCGTTGGTCGTCCGCTTTCGAAGCATGGTTTTGAGCAATGTGACATTGTCATCCGTCAGTCTGACGGAGTATTGTTTTGGTCTTGCCATCGAGAGGTCTCCTTTTTTGGGGGTTAATGAGGGCAGGTAATATATCATTAGTTTATGTAAATGTCAATATGCCAAACCGCTAGTGGTTTGTTCAATCGTCAACGTGCCAAACCAGTAGTCAAGTCCCTTGTTCTTGAGAACACTGGCCAAATCCTCTCCACTGGCGCAAATTTTACGCAAAAGCGCGTCTTGTTCGGTATAGGAGAGCCGATTCATATTCTCGCCTCGTTCTTGGCCATGTTATAAACGTCCCGCGCCATTTTCTTTGATCCGAAGTCCTCTACACCCCATTCGGAAAGCCGGATACGGTAGAAGTCATGCACACTCCGATGACATGACGGACACAGAGGAACAAGGTCGTCAAGAAATGTCGTTGTACTCGTCACATTTAATGTCGATGCCAATGGAAACACATGATGCAATTGAAGAATGTTGTCTGTCCAGGGATAACGTTCCCTTGGCCGCATCATACAAATGTCACAGAGTAGTTCGGGATGTAAAGAGAAATATTTTTTCCGCACAAGCGGGCTACGTTCGATTTTACCATGCGTGACAAATGTTCGTCCCCCTTCTTTAAAGGAAAACTCCGACACATCGCGGTCTTCAAGAAGCACCTCAAACCGCTTACGACCGGATTCGCCAACGAGACAAGTCTCGAAGAATTCTTCAAGTGCAAGAGGCTTCCGTTTACGCGTGAAATCTGGTTTTACCGCCGATAACACGGTATCAATGTCCGAGGTGTCGAAGAAAAGTGTACCGTCGAACCATTTCAAATAAGAAACCTGCCCCATCAGCACCAACATTTCACGGACTTGCCGCATTTCGTCACCAATCGGCTTTCGCCCTGTCGGTTTTAGTTTGCTATAGTAAGCAAGGCTCTCGCAACCGGTACAGTTATTGCCTACCACATACGAAAACACATCTTCTAATGTTATACCCATTTCGGCTCGGGCGATTGCCATCTTCACAATTGCCGCGAATGGATAGATTGGCTTTGTTTTATGGTCATAATTCTCAAACGCAGGAAACGGCAACGCAAATCGGGAGAAGAGGAAATCGAAATATTGGAAGTAATTCAATCTTCCCTGGTCCCATCGCCACCGCATCGTAACTCTCCCGCACCCGTTCGTAAAAACGACGGTTACGGGGAGGGGGGCAACGAAGACACTACGCCGCCCTCCTCCCTTGTTTTTTTACCGCATTACTTGCCGAAGCTTGAGTCGAATGCGGTCGCGGAGGGGGCGAAGTCGAGCATCCGCACGAATTCGAGCGATTCGCGCGCGCCGTGCAGACGATCCATCCGCGAGTCTTCCCATTCGACCGAGAGCGGCCCCTGGTAGCCGATGTCGTTGAGCGCGACGATAATCTCCTCGAAGTTCACGTCGCCGCGTCCGGGCGAACGGAAGTCCCAGTACCGGCGAGGATCGCCGAAGGGCACGTGGCCGCCGAAGACGCCCACCGTCCCGTCGCCGTGCCCCCACCAGGCATCCTTGACGTGTACGTGGAAGATCCGGTCGCCGAAGACACGGAGGAACTTCACGTAATCCACGCCCTGATAGCCGAGGTGCGAGGGATCGAAGTTGAACCCGAACGCGGGGTGGCCGCCCATCGCCTCCAACGTGCGCAGCGCGGAGGCGGTGTCGAACGCGATTTCCGTCGGGTGGACTTCCAACGCGAATTTCACGCCTTCGCCCGCGAAGACGTCGAGGATCGGTTTCCAAGCCTTCGCGACGGCACGGTAGCCGTCTGCGACCATCGCCTCCGTCACCGGCGGGAAGGAGTAGAGCAGGTGCCAGATCGGGGAGCCGGTGAAACCGGTAACAACCCCGACGCCGAGATTGTGCGCGGCTTTCGCGGCGAGTTTCATCGTCTTCACCGCCCAGGCGCGCATCGCCTTCGGATCCTTGCGCAACGCCTTCGGCGCGAAGCCGGCGTGACGCGCGTCGTAGACGTCGCAGACCAGCTGGCTCTGGAGGTGGGAGGCGAGCGCCCAGCAGCTGAGGCCGTGCGCGGCGAGCGTGCCGCGCAGATCGTCGCAGTACGTCTTCGAGGCCGCCGCCTTTTCGACGTCGAAGTGGTTCGGCACGAGGCCGATCTCGATACCGTCGTAGCCCATTTCGCCGACGGTTTCGCAGAGTTTTTTCAACGGCATATCGCCCCACTGGAGGGAGCAGATCGTCACTTTCCTTGCCATGGTTTCTCTCCTTGCTTCCTTGATGTTTAGACAAGCTTCCACGGTGCGCGGATCGGGCGCTGCAGCAACGGTTCCGCCGCCGCGTCGCCGATGATCCGTTCGGTCGCGGGATCCCATTTGATCTTCCGGTGCGTGTCGATCGCCACCCGGCAGAGATGCCCGATACTCGCCGAGCGGTGGGCGATTTCGGCGGGGGTGAGCGTGATATCGCGGTTCTTCACGCAGTCGATGAACTGGCGGTGGTGTCCGGGGCTCTTCAGGCGGATCTCGCCCGCCTCGATCCGGCTTTCACGCACCACACGCGAAGAGGCTTCGAACTGGCCGCGATTCACCCAGACCCATTCGCCGTTTTCGCCAATCCACTTCGTGCCTCCGCGGATTTCATTGACTCCGCCCGCGACCGTCATCTTCACGCCGTTCGCATACTCGCACTCGACGCGGTAACGCTGCGGCGTGTCGAAGATGCCCTTGCGGTACTCTTCGCCGTACCCCTCGAACGAAACCGGTCCCGTCAAGTCCGTGCCCAGCCCCCACTGCGCAATGTCGCCGTGGTGGCCGATCCAGTCCATGAGCTGGCCGCCGCCCCAGTCGGAGACCCAGCGCCAGTCCCAGTCGTACACACCCTCGAACGGGCGTTCCGGCGCAGGACCGACCCACATATCCCAGTCGAGGCCGTCGGGAACTTTCGCGCCGGGGACTCCGATGCCTTTCAGATGAAGGCCATGTCCTCCGGGAAGCCCGACTTCCACACGCGCGATCTTGCCGATGCGCCCGTTCTTCACCAGTTCCACGGCGCGGCGCATTTCGTTGCTCGAACGCTGCCAGCTGCCTGTCTGCCAGACACGCCCGTTGCGTTCCACCGCACGGACGAGCGCGCGCCCTTCGCGGAGATCGTGCGAAAAGGGTTTCTCGCCGTAGATGTCTTTGCCGCAGTTCGCCGCATAGATGCCGATCACGGCGTGCCAGTGGTCGGGCGTCGCCAGGATCACGGCATCGATGTCGTCACGGTTACAGACGTCGCGGAAGTCGCGGTACGTGGCGCAATCCTTGTTGCCGTAGTGCTTGTCCACCGTCGCCTTCCCGCGTTCCTGCTTGACGCGGTTCACGTCGCACACGGCGAGAACCCGCACGTCGGGAAGGCCGAGGAAGGTGCGCATGTTGCCGGACCCCATGCCGCCGGCGCCGATGAGCGCCATCGTCACCTTGTTGGACGGCGCGTCCGCACCCAGCACGGATGCCGGGACGATGTTGAAAAGTCCGAATCCCGCGCCCGCCGCCAGAAACGTCCGGCGCGAGACACCCGTCTTGAATGTTCCCTCGTGTTTCATTACTTCCCCTCCTGCATACCGAATGACACTGCCGTCTTCCTGATCTTCTCCGTGCGGACCGTATCCACGCCCCCCTTCACCTCGATTTCATGAATCGACCAGTGGAACCTCGGACGTTTCCCGGTATGGACGAATTTCAAGTGCCGCGCGGCGCGGCCGAGTTGGAACGTCGTGGTCTTCACCGTCTTGTCGTCGCAGGTCGCCACGGGACCCTGCCAGTCTTGACCGTTCATGGAGACGAAGACGTCGCAGCCCGCCGGCGTGTCGTTCGCAGAGCGCGTGGTGTCGAGCGTCACCGAATCGATGAACACGCGGTTCCCGAGGTCGAGCTTGTACCAGACATCCTTCGAATCCTGGCCGGAAGTCCAGCGGGTCTCCAGTTTGCCGTCGTACGCCCTCTGCGCAACATCTTTACCCAGGGAGCGGGAGGCCTCTCCCTTCCACTGGCTTTTCGGCGGGACTTTTTCCACCGCGCCGCCTTTCAGCGTTTCCTGCGCGAGGTCGCAGTATGCCTTCTTCGCCGCCGCGCCGAACGCCGCGTCGCCCGCGAGCTTCTCCCACGTGTCGAACGCGTCCAGCCCCTGGGCGCGGTAGAGGAAATCCTGCGCCTGTTTCCTGGCAGCGGGGGAACCGTTCTTCCAGAGGTCGAGGATCGCCTTCGGGCGGTTCTGCGTGTCGAGCGGCTTGATGATGCTCTGCCAGAGAACGTTTCCGGCGACGTTCGCCTCCTCGTCCTTCACGGTGAGGAACATGGAACGCGCCGTCGCTTCCGTCGCGGGCGAGACCATCTTGCCGAACGCCTTCCACGCCGCCTTGCGCGTTTCCGGTTCCGGCGAGGCGAGAGCCGCTTCCCAGCGGGGCAGCAACTTCGACTCCGCGCGTTTCGCGGCGATCGCCAGCAACGAGGCATCCTTCTCCGCGAGGTCGAAAATCTTCCCGCCCGCGCCCGGCAGGGTTTCCAGCGCCTCTTCCGCCGCCACACGCACGGCGCCGCCGCGCTTGCGGAGTTCATTCAACCGATCGGCATCGGCGGCGCTCCCCAGCGTCCCCAGCGCGGCGGCCGCAGCGGCCGCGACCGTTTCATCCGGATCGCCCGTGAGGGCGGCGACCTCTTTCGCGCACCCTTTCGCGCCGTCCCGCACGAAACGAGCGAGGATCGCGCGCTTCCGTTCCGGCGTCGCGCCGGCAAGGGCTTTCGCCAGCTGGTCTGCGGGAATCGAAAGTCCGCGACCGAAGGCCGCCTGACGCACTTTCTTCTCGGAGTCGGAAACCACTTCGGAAAAGACCGCCGGATCAGCGGCGAGCAGGATGCGGGCCGCCGTCGCACGGAGCATCGCCGAAAGGTCTTTGCGGGCGAAAATCTTCCGCGCCGTGGCGGCTACGGATTTCGCGCCGTCCTTCTCCGCCGCAAGGGCGAGCGCCGCGCCGAGACGGAATTCGTTTTGCTGGCGCAGCTTGGCGTCCGCCCCGGCGCCGGGGGTATCCAACACCTCGGCCGCGCACGCCTCGAGCGGGGGCAGGTAAAACGGACAGCATTTCTTCGTCTCGCAGCATTTTCTCTCCTTGCAGCACTTCGCGCCGGTCGGGGTGTCGTCCGCCTTCAACGTTCCCAGCGTGTAGGCGAGCCCGGCGAAGATGTGCGCGCGCGTGTCCTCCGCGTTCCAGGCGCGGGCGTCGTGCGCGAAGCTCGTGTAGAACACGCGGCCCTTGCCGTAGGGACGGATCCACGAAACGGCATAGTCCTTATCGGCGCGCTTCTGCCGTTTCACATTGGCGTTGGCGGTCGCGGGGTCGTCCATGTCGAGCGAGATGAGGATATGCAGTTTCGAGCGGTCGTAGAACGGCGAGGACTGCTGGTAGATTTCGTCGCTCCGCTTGAACTTGCCGTCGGCAAAGCCCTTGAACGGCGCGGTCAGCGGGCTTTCGCGATCTTCGACCTTGAACGCCCACGTGCCGTTTGAAACCCACGGATGGCCGTCGAAACGGCCGCCGACGAGGTGGGCGCAGTCCGGCGCGTCGTAGAAATTGTCGGCGCCGGCGTGGATGACGCAGAGGCCGCCGCCCCAGCGCACGAAGGAGCAGATCGCGGGGGCGATCTTCGGGTTGTCCTTCGTCTTCAGGTGGGTCGTGTTGTTCAGCACGAGCGCATCGTACTTAATCAGGTTGCCGATCTCCAGCGCGGCATAGTCGTCGGAGAAATCGACGGAGAAGGCGCCTTTCTTCGCCTCCGCCGACATCATCGCCTTGCACGTCGCGATGGATGCCTTATGATTGAAGCCCTCGCATCGGCTGAACACCAATACTTTCTTCCCCTTCGCGGCGGGCTCCGCCGCGAACGCCACTGCGGCGAGCGAAAAGACCGCCGCCGTCGTCAGGATTTGTTTCAGGTTCATGTTTGATTTCCTTTGTGGTTGCGTGTTACACGCGTTTGGCCGCGTCTCGCGCCAACAGGGCGCCTCCCAGCGCGGCAGAATCGACAACGTCGAGGGTTTCGACTTCGGTCTGGAACGCACGGGCAGCCGCTTCGCGGATCCCCCGCGAACGCGACGCGCCGCCCGTCACGCGGATCCGCTTGAACGACCCGATCCACGCCGTGTGCTTCGCGATGTTCTCCATCTGGCCTTCGACCACGGCGCGGATGCGCTCCGCGTCCGACGCCGCGTCCCAGTCGAAATTCGTCTTCAGCCCGGTCTCGTTGCAGAGCGGCGTGATCTCCGGCTCGAACCAGGGGAGCGCGCGTTTCCCGCCGTTCCCCGGCTCGGTGCGCTCGAAAGCCGTCTCGTCGAAGAACGTCCAGTCCACGCCGAGCATGTCCTTGACCTTCTCGCGGGCGAGCGAACCGTTCTTGAAACAGGCCAGCGACATAAAGCCGCCCAGGGGGTTCCCGAATACGTGGCCGTACCCCTCCGGATCGGTGCGGAACTCCGGCATCGCCGCAAAGAAGGTGTCGCTCGTACCGAGCGAGAGGACGGCCACGCCGGGTTCGGTCGCGCCGCAGCCGACGAGGCTCGCCGGGTTGTCGCCCGTGAACGGCGCGATGGGGATGCCCGGGATCAGGCCGTAGTCCGCGAACCGGTCCGAGAGCCGGTAGAACGTGCCGGGGCGGATGACGGGCGGAAGCTTCTCGATCAAGTCCGGCGCAATGAACGAACAGATCTCCGGATCCCAGTCGAGCGTCTTGAGGTTCAAGAGGTTCATCCCCGCGCCGTCGCCGATCTCGATCCCGGCCTCCTTCCCCGCGAACCAGCTGGTGAGGAACGAACTCAACAGATGGATGCGCGTCGTGCGGGCGTAGGCCTCCGGTTCCGTCCGGACGAACTTCATGATCTGCGGCCCGGCGAACCGCTCGATCGCCGGCGAGCCGGTGTCGAGCTGCATCCGTTTACCGAAGGCGCCGTCGAGCAGGCGGCACTCCTCGCCGGTCGAAGCGTCCATCCAGATCGGGCTGGTCCGGCGCGAAAAGGAGAGCGGGTTGAATCGTTCGAGGTAGACGGTCGCGTGCTGCTGCGCGTCGCCGCCGATGGCGGCGATGGACGCCATGTCGAACTCGCTGTCGCGGAGTTTCTTCAGCACCGCCTCCACGCCTTCCAGCCACATCCGGGGATCGGCGTGGCGCACGAGCGGGTCGGACGTTTCGAGATAGGGGCGCGGGAGCGCGACACTCTCGTAGGCCACCACGACACCGGCCCCGTCGATCACGAGCGCTTTTACGGACTGGGTGGAACAGTCTATACCGAGAAAGTATTTCATGGCTACTTCGACGTGATGCCGCACATCTGGCGGATGGCCTCGAGTTCGGCTTCCGTGTCGTTCAACCCCGCTTCGGCGGGCTTCAGGCGCTGCGCCAGCTCCACGCAGAGATCGACCGCCTCGGAGCAGCCCTTGATGAACCGCCACTGGGCGTCCGCCGGATTTTCGGGGGAACCTTCGGAGCGCAACATGTGGCAGTCGAATTCGACCACGCCTTTCCAACCGCAGTTCGCCAGCGTGCGGAACATCCACACCGTCTCCTTCAAGCCTTCGGGCCCGACGAGCGGCGGGAAGTCGTTGTCGAACTGCCCCTTGATCTGCGAACCGAAATGCAGGAACTTCAGTTTCTTGCAGGCGCAGAGATAGGCGACTGTCAAGACCGAATTGAGCAGCGTCATGCCTTCATGCTGCAGCAGTTCCGGGTTGACGCCCCAGAACTCCGGCTTCTTCAGGCGCGTCATGATGAAACCGACGGCGTGCCCGCTCGTGGGCAGGAACATCGCGCCGCGAGGCTCGTTCGGTTTCGGTTCGACGGTCGCGCCCTTGTAGTTCGTGAACTTCATCTTCCCGATGTAGTCCGTCACGTGGTTCAACCCGGCGGCAAGCCAGTCGTACAGATGGGCGAAGTCGGTCTTCGCGTAAACCTCGAAACCGTCGCGCGCCACCCAGTAGGTGTAGTGCTTCGCGCCGAGCAGGTTGCCGATGCGGAGGGTGCGTTCCACCTTTTTCGCGGCAAGGGCGCGGAGTTTCGGATCGGGGTTGGTCAGGCCGCCGGCGCGGAAAATCTTGTTCCCGTGGAGGGAGCAGGTCACCATGTTGACCTTCAGCCCGGCGCCGGAAAGGATCTTCTTGATGGCTTGAAGCTTCTGGTATGCCTCGCTCTTCGGATCGAGGTCGTCCTCCGGGTGCGCCGGATCCCACGGCACGAGGTCGTCGTCGTGCGTGCTGGTCATTTCGATCAGCCCTTCCTTTTTCGCACGGGCGAGCATCTTCGCGACCTCCAACGAATCGGGCTTCGCCTGCACGGGGCCCCCGAACGGGTCGCCGAGCGGATTTGCCACGCACCAGAACGGCATCGAACGCGCCGTCACACAGAAACGGTTGTACATCTCCTCATCCTCCATACATGAACACGGTCAAACAGCCTAGCGGCCACTACGGGTTTCAGTCTAGCACGAATACGGGCGGAGGGCAATGTAAAGTTCAAAAAAAGCTTTCTTTTCCAGAAACAAGGGGGTATACTCCATGAAGATTGTTTGCGACAGGAGGTGACGATGCGCAGGAAGCAGGGAAATGAAGGATTCACGCTCGTCGAGGTGCTGCTGGCCTCGGCGGTGGCGCTGTTGATTTTTCTCGTGATGTTCGAGGCGCTGTTCTTCGCCCGGCGCGTCGCGGCGGAGAACAAGCTGCGCCTGGCGGCGGATTCGCTCGCCTACGACTTGACAGTCGAACTGTTCAACCGCGAACTGAGCTGGTTCGAGAAGTTGAACGTCTCGGACGTATGGGAGGATGGCGGCGAACTCCCGCAGGGGACGAACACGCTCTGGGCGGGCGAGGTGACGTACCAGCGGTCGGTCCTGCCCCAGGGTTCCCCCGCCACCAACTGGATCGTCACGACGAGCCTGCAATGGACGGACGCCTACGGTCGTTGGCACAACTTGCCGCAACCGCTCGTCGTGTACCGTCAGCGGAACAACCGGTGAAGGGAGGTAACGCCATGCGGAATAAAAAAACGGGATTTACCTTGGTCGAACTGGTTTTCGCCATCGCGCTTTCGGCCATCCTCTTCGGGCAGATGGCCGTCGTCCTGGTAGCCTCGCAGAAGCTGTTGCAGGAGACGATGGGCGACATGGAACTCTCGCTCTCCAGCCGCCTCTTGCGCGAGAAGCTGCTGTTCAAGATCAACAACGAGGGCGGCTTGCTTTCCGCCCGCAAATCAAGGGCGGCGGGGAACGTGCTGACCGCCCCTGCATCGAGCGTCACCTACACGCCGGGAAACGCCACCGAGAATGAGCTGGAGGCGACGGCGAACGTGCCGATGTTCACGGCGGAGAGGGTGCTTCACGAAGGATGGCTGCGAGAAGGAATGGCGCGCCTCTCTTCGACCGATGTGTTCTCCCGTTCGAACAACACGATTTTCGTCTCGATGGAACTACAGTTGGCAGTCGGCGGACGTGTCTATCGGCAGGGGCACACGCTTCGCGCCCCCGCGTTGTGCATGATTCCGACGAATTGAAGAAAGGAGGTTGGGTATGCGCGGAAAAAACGGTTTGATCCTTCCCGTCATGGCCTGTACGCTGTTGGTCGTGGGGATTCTGGTCGGGGGCGTCCTCCGTTACGTCTACCACGGAACGCGGCAGACGGGCACGTTCCAGGCGGTGACCCGCTGCCGTCTCGCGGCGCAGTCCGCGCTGGAGATGGCGAAGACCGGCGTGGTCTCCGCCTACCGGGCCTACTACACAAGCCAGAACGGGTTGATGGGCAGCAACTTCTTGAACTGGTTCAGCGGGGCGACCTCCACCTACGTGGGGAGCGGGTCGTACAGTTATACCGCGCCGCAGGGGATCTCCTTCGCCGGATGCACGGTCTCCGTCTCTTTCGTCGACTTCGAAGCCGATACGCGCTATCCGCAGTCGGAGACGATCACCATGCGGGCGACGGCGGAATGTCTTTCCGCGAACGGCGTCCACGTATCGAAGACGCTGGAGGAGACGGTGCGGATCGGCATCATCCGGTCGCCGGTGTTCGACTACGCCTACTTCGTGAACAACCACGGATGGTTCCAGGGGGGCGGCGTGACGGCCAACGGCGACATCCGCGCAAACGCGAACTTCGACCTGGACACGGCGTCCACCGTCAACGGGCACTGCTACGCCGCCGTCAACGAAGCCATGGGGACGCAGGGCGCGGGCAACATCAACATCGACGGCGGAAGTTCGATCAACCACCAGACGATCCAGGCGTATTGGACGGCGCAGGGCAACCGCGCCCGACCGACCTCCCCCCCTTCGACGGGGGGCGAGGAGTGGACGCAGGGGTACGACGGGACCTCCAGCCTCAACGAACGGCAGAAGGTGCTGGATATGCCGGTTCTGGGCGATCTCAGCAGTTACATCGCCATCGCGCAACAGCAGAACGGGACGGTCAGCCAGGGCGGCAAGATCCTGATCAACAACCAGTACAGCGGTGTCGGGCCGTCGGGGCTTACGCAGCTTTCAAACGGTTCGACCGCCGTGCCGGACAGGGGGACGATCGCGTTGATCGGGACGCAGAGCAACCCCATCATCCTCAACGGGCCGGTTGTCGTGGACGGCGACGTCATCATCAAGGGGTACGTGAAAGGGCAAGGGAGCATCTACGCCGGACGGAACATCCACATCGTCGGCAACATCCAGTACGTCAACGCGCCGTCGTGGTCCCACCCCGACACCAACCCGAACCAGACCGCCAATTCAAACCGGAACAAGGATCTGCTCTGCCTCGCGGCGAAGGGGAACATCGTCCTGGGCGACCCCTCTTCCTCGTCGTGGCTCGACTCGACGCTCAAGTACTACATCGGTCCCAGCTTCGTCAACCCCTACACGTGCGACCCGTCCGACGCCTCGATCGGCTATCCCTCCACCTTCAACGGGAATTACAACGCCAACGACGGCGGGACGATGGTCAACCGCAGCACCACGACCGTCGGCTACGGACGGAACGCCCGCCAGGTCACGACCTACTCCGCGACCAACCGGAAGTATTACCAAAGCACCGTGGGCAATCTATTGGGCGACTACGCGGACAGTTCCATCACGCGCATCGACGCGACGCTCTACAACAACCACGCCGTGATGGGGAAACTCGGAAAGGATTGCTCGATCAACGGTTCGATGGTCTGCCGCGACGAGGCGATCATCTACAACAACAAGATGAGTTTCAACTGGGACATCCGGCTCGGTTCGCGCAGCCGGGACGGAATGGATATCGACCTGTACCTGCCGATGACCATCGGCGATCCGCAGGTTATCGGCTGGAGGGAGGTTGACGATGAAGACGACGCCTAACGCCCGCCCCGCCTTGCTGCTCGGCACAATTCTCGCGGCGGCCGCCGTGTTCGGACTTTCGGAACGCTCCGAGGATATGGCACAGTTTCTCGACCGGAAAGCGCGTTCCGACGCGCAGGCCGAGCAGGGGAAATACACCCGCGAGGAAATCCTGCTCCTCCAGCAGGAAGCGCGGGAACGCATCGAACAGTTCCACCGCCTTCCGGGACATCTGCTCGCAGCGGTTTCAAAAGGGGAACTATCGCGGGCGGATGCCGTGCGGCTGGCGCGGGAACAACCGGACGCCCGCGTCCCGCAACAACCGCAGACCGGGGCGACGAAAACGGCAAAGGCGCGGTTCGTCCGGCTCGCCCTCGTCGCGGCTCTCGTCATCGTCCTCGCCCTCTTCCACCTGTCGCGTTCGCGGAAAACCGTGTAGGCAAGGAACGTGTTTTGTCGCGTCTAGTGGTTTGGCACGTTGACATTTTTATTAACCACGGACGGACACGGACAGGCTTCGCTAACGCTCGCCTTGATTCCGAATGGCGCAAGCGTAAGCGCGCGCGTCTGTGTTGGTCTGTGGTTCTAGCCACAAAGGCCACAAAGGTGGCGAAAATCCCCTGGGAGGGACGCGCCCCGTCGCGTCCGCTCTCCGCGTGGATATGCCCCCCCGCCGCATGACAGGCGACAACCGACAGGCGACAAGCATTCGGGGTCGCGACGGGGCGCGACCCTCCCGCGCGCGAGATAAAAACGCCAACAAGGACAATGATTGTCCCGTTTGTCCCGTTTGTCCCTTTCCTCCGTGTCCCCACGCGCCGCATGGGAACGGACGGGACGAAGCCCGTCGCGACCGAAATGAAAGAATTAGCCGTGTAGAGCGTGTAGAACGTGAAAGGGCGTTACACGCTCTGCGGCCTCCGCCTCTCTGCGCTCTGCGTGAGATAAAAAAACAGGGCTGGACATGAACCACATATCAAACACAAATCCCTGGATCGGTCGCGGCGGGGCGCGACCCTCCCCGCCCTTTCCTCTGCGTGAGACAAAACCGGGGTACGCGGACGCGAACCACATCGGTTTATTTCGTCAAGGCGGCGGCGAACGCGCCGTCGGTCTTGTCGCGGAAGGGAAGCCGCTCGGCGGTCTCGCGCAGCGTGAAATCGGGATGCCGTTTCAGAAAAGCGGCGACCTGATCCCCGTTTTCTTCCGGTTCGAGGCTGCACGTCGAATAGACGAGCGTGCCGCCGGGGGCGAGAAGGCCGGAGAGGGTGTCGAGCAGCGCGGCCTGGCTGGCGCGGCACGCGGCCATCCGCTCCTTATTCCAGCGCCAGCGCGCGTCGACGCGGCGACGCAAAACGCCCGTGTTGGAACAGGGGGCGTCGAGCAGGATACGGTCGAACGTCCCCGTAAGCGAATGTCCGTCCGGGCGGGAGAAGTCCGCCGCCGCCGTCTTCACCCAGCCCTGCCGGGTGCGGGCGAGATTCCGCCGGACGGTTTCGAGGCGGTTTTCGTAGAGGTCACAGGCGACGAGTTCCCCCTCTCCGCGCATCCGCCAGGCGAGCTGCACCGTCTTGCCGCCGGGCGCGGCGCAGGCGTCCAGCAC
>JAGAEL010000084.1 GCA_017613085.1 Kiritimatiellia bacterium
ACACCAACAAAACCTTCACCACCGCCCTCTGCCTGATCGCCGTTGCCGCATTGACCGCGTTCCCGGCGGCGGCCCGCCCGAAAGCCGGACCGGGCCACGCCCCCCGGCGCGGAAACGTCTGCGCCCCGGCGCCCGCCCCGCGCCATCACCGCCCGGTGAATGTCGCGCCCCCGCCGGCTCCGCGCCACCACCATCACCACGCCCCGGTCTACACGCCGCCGCCCCCGCCGCCGCCCCGGCATCACCACCATCATGGCGACGGGTTCCTGGGCGGTCTGGTCGGCGGCTTGATCGCCGGGACGGCCGAAGCGATCATCCAGGGCGTGACGGCTCCGGCGACCATCGTCCAGCAGCCGGCGACCGTTGTGGTGCAGCAGCCGGTCACGACGACCACAACCTACACCACGACCGTCCCTGCGACGACCTACACCACGCAGCCGACGATTATCCAGAGCTACTAAAAACAGTGTGCGGGGGGACGCGACGGGGCGCGTCCCTCCCCGGAATGACGACTGACACGGGTAACGCCGCAGGACAAGACGAATGTGAGAGACGCGCCACCGCGCGTCCCTCCCGCTTTACCGCCAGAGGAGGCGGTCTCCGTCGAAGACGAACCGGGCGCGGATTTTTTTGCCCGACAGGAGGGAGGGGATCCAGTAGCGGTCGTCCGCCCACATCTCGGCGAACGGGATTGCGGTCTCGTCGCACCAGAACGGTTCCGCTTCAGGTGTGGAAACGGGCGTCCCTGTGTAGGCTTGGGCCTCGAACACCTCGCAGCGTTCCGTGTACCCGTCGAGGAAGGCGAACTGAAGGATGCCGCGTGAAACGGGGTTGATCGGCGTCAGGCCGACCTCTTCCCGTGTTTCGCGGATGGCGGCCTCCACCGGCGTCTCGCCCGGTTCGATGTGGCCGCCGGGCGCGTTCACTTTTCCCTGTCCGAGGCCGCGTTTCTTGACGATGAGCAGTATTTCCCCTTTGACGTGGATGAACGTCAGCACGCAGTCATCCTGCGGCTTCCAGTCCTTCCAGTATCCGGGAAGCGCGTAGCGTTCCAGGGTCAACAGGCGTTTTTTGATTTCGATTCCCGAAGAGAAACCGCCCAGCCCGTTTGCGGCCACGACACGGTGGCAGGGGACGATCACGGGAACCGGGTTGGAGCCGCAGGCGTTGCCGACGGCGCGCGTCGCGCCGGGGTTGCCGCAGGCGGCGGCGACCTCCCCGTAGGTCCGGGTCTGCCCGAACGGGATGCGTTGCAGGGCAAGCCTGACCATGCGGTTGAACGCGAAAGCGGGGGCGATCGGGAGGTTGAACCGTTTCCGTTTTCCCGCGAAATACGCCCGCAACTGTCTCTCCGCCTCTTCGGCAAGGGCGGTATCGGCGGGGTTTTCGGGGATGGCGCCCGCACGGGGATGCGCGACGGCGTCCACGTCCACGATGCCGAACTGCAGTGTCCAGACGACCCCGTTCGCGATGGTCAACGTGAACCCGCCGAAGGGGGTTTCAAAGGAATGGATCATTAATGCGCCTCCAGCCAGTTTTCCCCGACGCCGATGCCGACTTCCAGCGGGACGCCGATGTCCAGAACCGAAGTCATCGTTTTCGAGACCAGTTCCTTGACGGTTTCCACCTCGTCGCGGGGCGTGTCGAACAACAATTCGTCGTGGATCTGCAGCACCATCTTCGTTTTGAGGTGTCGCGACCGCAACTGGCGGTGGACGGAGACCATCGCCAGCTTGATTAAATCCGCCGCCGTCCCTTGGATCGGCGTGTTCACCGCGTTGCGTTCGGCGGACTGGCGCGAAGTCGCGTTCCGCGAGTGGATGTCGCGCAGGGAACGGCGCCGGCCGAGAAGGGTTTTCGCGTATCCCGTCTTACGGGCCTCTTCGATGGCCTGCTCCATGTAGAGCTTGACGCGGGGGTACTGCGCGAAGTAGGTCTCGATCAAATCGGCGGCGACCTGGCGCGTGACGTTCAGGCGCTGCGCAAGGCCGAACGCGGAGATGCCGTAGATGATGCCGAAGTTCACCTTCTTGCAGGCGGAACGCATTTCCGGCGTGACGTCCGACTGCGGGACCCCGTAGACGCGGGCGGCGGTCGCGGCGTGGATATCCGCCCCGTTCCGGAACGCCTCGATCAACGAGGGATCCCCGCTCATCCCCGCCATCACGCGGAGTTCGATCTGGGAATAGTCGGCGGAAATCAGCAGGTGGCCGGCGTCGCGTGGCACGAACGCCTCGCGGATCCGCTGGCCGCGTTCCGTGCGGATCGGGATGTTCTGGAGGTTGGGGTCGGACGACGAAAGTCGCCCGGTTTCCGTGAACGCCTGGGCGAACGTCGTGTGGACACGCCCGTCGGTGTCGAGGCAGGAGGGAAGCTTGTCGATGTAGGTCGATTTGAGCTTGCTGCAGGCGCGGTAGTCCAACACGGCGGGGATGATGGGATGCCGGTTCTGCAAGCGGACGAGGATGTCCTCGCTCGTCGCGTACTGCCCGCTTGCGGTGCGTGTCGCGGAGGGGTCGAGTTTCAGGTGGTCGAACAAGACTTCGCCGAGCTGTTTCGGGGAGGCGGGGTTGAAGTTGCCGCCGCCCAGATCGCGGATCTGGATTTCGAGACCGAGCAGTTCGCGTTCCAGTTCCTGCCCGTACGCCTTGAGGGAAGGGACGTCGATCCGGACGCCTTCCGCCTCCATGTCCACCAGGACGGGGATCAGCGGTTCCTCGGATTCCTCCAGCGCCTTGCGGCAGCCGGCTTCCTCCGCCTTCGGGCGCAGCACCTGGAAAAGGCGCAGCGTGACGTCCGCGTCCTCGGCGGCATAGTCGCAGATCGATTCCGGCGGGAGGTCCCCCATGTTGATTTCCGCGTCCTTCTTCGTGCCGATCAGCGCGGTGATGGGGATCGGGTCGTACTTCAACCATTCTCGCGCACAGTTGCCCATGTTGTGCCGGTCGGAGGCGTCGAGTACGTAGTGTGTGAGCAGGGTGTCGTGCAGGTCGCCCTGCAGCGTCAGCCCGTACCGGCGGAGAATCGTCAGGTCGAACTTCGCGTTGTGGCCGATCTTCTCGTGGAAGGGATCGGCGAAGGCGTTCGCGAAATTCCGCAGGAACGCGGTGCAGGCTTCGCGGTCGCGGGGGACGGGAACCCACCATGCCTTCCCCGGCGCCGTGGCGAAAGAAAGCCCGACAAGTTCGTCGTGCCGGGGATCAAGCCCGGTGGTCTCCGTGTCGAACGCCCAGCAGGGGGCTTCGTCCAACGCGCGCAAGAGGGCTTCCAGCTGTTCCTTCGTCTTGACGCAGACGTAGTCGTGCGGGAATGTCGCCAGCGTCCCGTAGGTCTTTTCCTCTGCGGAAAGGGTCTCCATCGCCCCCTCGCCGAGCAGGCGGCGGGCGATGGCGTTCATCTCGTATTTCCGCAGGAGTTCGGCGAGACGCGGCCGGTCTGGTTCGCGCAGGGCGAACGCCTCCAGATCGACCTCCATCGGGACGTCGGTGCGGATGGTGGCGAGCCACTTGCTCATGGCCGCCTTTTCGGCGCCGGCCGCCACCTTTTCGGCGAGTTTCCCCTTCAACTCGCCGGCGTGTGCGAGGAGTTCTTCGACGGAAGGGTACTGCTTCAGGAGCGTGGCGGCGGTCTTTTCGCCGACGCCGGGGATGCCGGGAATGTTGTCCGCCGTGTCGCCCACGAGGGCGAGGTAGTCGATCATCTGCCTGGGCGTCGCGAACCCCCAGTGCTCGCAGACCTTCTGCTCGTCGTAGATTTCGGGGCCGCTCCCGCCCTTTCCCGGGCGGAAGAGGAAGGTGTGCGGCCCGACGAGCTGCGCCGCGTCCTTATCGGGCGTGGCGAGGTAGACCGTCCATTCGGGATCCTTCGCGGCGAACGCCGCCACCGTCCCGATCACGTCGTCCGCCTCGAACCCGTCGACGCGCACGACGGGAATCCGGAGCGCGTCCGCCAGCTCCAGCGCCATCGGGATCGAAGCGGCGAGGTCCTCCGGCATTTTCTCGCGTTGCGCCTTGTACGCCGGGTACTTCAGCTTGCGGAACGTCGGCGTGAGGGAATCCATCGCGAAGACGACGTGCGACGGCTTGTATTCATGGAGAATCTGTACAACGCTGTTCGCGAAACCGGTGAGCGCCGAGGTGTTGACGCCGGTGCTCGTCATGCGGGGGTTCTTCAAAAAAACGAAATGCCCCCTGTACAGGAAGGGCATTACGTCGATCACGAAAAGTTTTTTGTCCATAGCCGAATCCGGTCGGGTCACTTCCGGCCGTCGAACACGAACACCAGTTCGCCCGCCTGAACCCGGTGGTTTTCCCGCGCGACCCGTTCGACGAACGAGGAATCCTGGAGGAAACGCCGCTGCTTTTCTTTCAAGGACTTGATCTCGGCCTCTTTCTCCGCGATCTGCGCCCTCAAGGCGTCCCGTTTACGCTGAAACCCCTCGAATTGCTGGTATTTCTGGGGAATCGTCATCAAACCGACGGCAACGACGCAGAAGATCGCGACGACGAAAAACATTCTCCTGAGGATCGTGATAAGCTTGTTCAAGGCTGGTCTCCGGGGTTGATAGGGATAAAGCAACGTAACTGCGTTTAGTCTCCCATATCTCCCTCGGAAAGTCAAAGAAAAAACGAAGGAAATTTTTTCGCATTTTCTCCTTGCCAACCGGCCGTTAAAACGCTATAGTCTCCCCTGTTTTTTCACCGTGCTCGGGTGGTGAAATTGGCATACACGTAAGCTTGAGGTGCTTATGGAGAAATCCGTGCGGGTCCGAGTCCCGCCCCGAGCACCATATCTTACAAGCGCCCCGGTCGAGTTTTCGATCGGGGCGTTTTTTTGTGCGGCGGGCGGCGGCGGGTGAATCGCGGGTGCGGGTCGTCCGCCGACACAAAAGGCGGCCCCGTTTCCGGGGCCGCCTTTTGCAATCAGTCGAAACGGTCGCGCATACTGCTGGGCAGGGGAATCGTCCCCTCCGAGGAACTCGGCGTCGACCAGGGGAGTTCGCTTTCCTGCACGTTCGCCATGCAGCCTGCGAGGAAGAGGCAGGCGAAGAACGCGCAGACAAGCAGGATGAACTTAGAAGAAAACGACATCGCCCTTCTCCACGGGGACCTGCTGCCAGTCGTTCAGGATGTCGGCGATCACAAGGTTCTTGCCGGGGACGGCCTGGCGGAGCTTGATGCGGGTGACGAACTCGCCGGAAGCCGAGTTGCGCCCGGTGCGGCGGACGTTCATATCGAGCTGCGGGAGCGGGCGGTCGCGTTCCTCGCCGAGCATTTCGGTCATACATTCGGGGGAAAGTTCGACGATGCAGAACTTCAGGCTGTCGTTGGCGGAGATGACCGACCCCTTCAACCCGGCGGAGATGGAGGCGACGGCGCCTTCCTGCGCGACCATCGTCCCGCTGGCCCGCTGCTGGCCGAGACCCTTGAACTTCTCCTTCATCTCGGCGAGCGCCTTCTGGGAATTCTCCAGCTGCTCCTGAAGGGCGACCTTTTCCTCGTTGAGCTTTTCGACCTGATCCTTCTGGTCGGCCAGTTCGGCGTTCAGCTCCTTCTTTTCCCGCGTCAGCTGGACGACCTTGGCGTCGAGCGCTTCCTTTTCGGAGGTCAGGGTCTCGATCTGCTCTTTCTTCGCCGTGATGTCGCGCTTGTCGGCGCGCTGGGCGACCTTGATCTTGTTCATCTCTTCGACGTTGTCGGAGACGCGCTCGCGCATCTTGGCGAGTTCGCCGCGGGTCTTGTTGAGGACGATCTGCTGGTTCTTGGCGCGCTCCAGGACCTGCCCGATCAACTCGGCCATCGTGCCGGGGCCGATCTTGACTTTGTTCCCGTCAGCGTCGAGGCGCGGCTTGCCCTCGCCGTCAAGCGCGTACAGCGCGGCCAGCTGGTCCCGCTTGTCCTGCGAATTGAGGTTCAGGGTGGGCAGGTTCGCCGTCTCGAGCTTCATGGGGTAGTCCTCGAGAAGGTTCTGCTTTTCGGGGTTCGCGATTTCGCGGTCGGAAACCTCGGAAACGTCCTTCGCGATTTCGGGCGCCGTCACATCCTCGGCATCCTTTGCCTCGATGGTGCGGGCTACGTTGATAAACCCGTCCACCAACGTGGCGTTGCGGTCCTTCAACAGTTCACGCTTCTGGAAGAGCGCGTTCGCGAAGAACAACGACGCAGCGCTTAAAATCACGATCAGATACACCATCGCTTGTAACACTTTGCCCATAAAGCCACCTCGTAAGAATTCCGAATTCACGCCACGCTTCGTGACGTAACACCCACTATTTAAGCAAAAGACCCCCCCGTTGCCAAGCCAAAAAAGCAGATGATTTTAAAAAAACGTCTCCGCGATGAGGGAAGGGGGTTCCGGCTTGGCTTCGCCGAGGGTGACGGCGGCCGCCGCCTCCCGCGCCAAAGCTTCCGCCGCCGCCGCGTCTTTCGCGAGGAGCCGCATCAGGGTCTGGCCCTTTTCGACGGCTTCGCCCTGTTGAACCAGTCGGTCTACGCCGGCCGCGTAGTCGATGGCGTCGGTGACGGCCTTGCGCCCGCCGCCCAGCTGCAGCACGACGCGCCCGATCGCATTCGCGTCCACGTCCTGCACGAACCCCGCCGCCGGGGCGGGGATTTCAAGCGCCGCACCCGCTTGCGGGAGCCGCGAGGGGTCGTCCAGGAAACGCGCGTCGCCGCCGTGCGCCTCCACCATCTCGCGGAATTTCCGCAACGCGCTTCCGTCGTCGAGCGCTTTTTCCAGCGCGGCGGCGATTTCGCGCCGCGCGCGCTTCGGATAGGAGGAGGCGACCATTTCCTCTGTCAACGCCAGCGTGAGCAGGCGTTTGTCCGACGGCCCTTTGCCGCGTAGCGTCTCCACCGCCTCGGCCACTTCGACGGCGTTGCCGGCGGCGCGTCCCAGCGGGCAGTCCATGCGCGTCAACAGCGCGACGCAACGGCGCCCTGCGGCCCTCCCCGTCTGCACGAGGCTTTCGGCGAGCCGTTGCGCCTCGGCCTTCGTCTTCATGAACGCGGCGCGCCCGAACTTGACGTCGAAAACCAGCGAGGCCGCGCCTTCGGCCAGTTTCTTGCTCATGATGCTCGCCGTGATCAGCGGGATGCTCGGGACGGTGCCCGTCACGTCGCGGAGCGCGTAGAGTTTTTTGTCCGCCGGCGCCAGCCGTTCCGTCTGCCCGATGATCGAACAGCCCACGGAGGTCACGATTTCGCGGAAACGTTCGATCCCGAGGCGGGTGTCGTAGCCGGGGATGGAGTCCAGCTTGTCGAGCGTCCCGCCGGTGATGCCCAGGCCGCGCCCGGAAATCATCGGGACGGCGACGCCCTGGGTCGCCGCGAGCGGGGCGAGCATGAGGGAAAGGTTGTCGCCGATGCCGCCGGTCGAATGTTTGTCGGCGGTCGGGAGGGGGCAGCCGGCCCAGTCGAGCGTATCGCCCGAACAACGCATGGCCTCCGTGAGCGCGTTCGTCTCCTTCGCGTCCATGCCCCGGAAAAAGACGGCCATCGCAAGGGCGGACATTTGATAGTCGGGGATTTCCCCGGCGGTGAACCCTTCGATGAACGCGCGGATCTCCCCTTCGTCGAGGCGTCCCCCGTCGCGTTTCTTCTCGATCACCCATTGCGGAACCATGCGCGCCTCCTTTACTGCAGGACCGACCCGGCGACGCCGACGATCTCCGCCCCGTTCTTGATGGGGGTGAGGGAGACCGTGAGGGTTACGCTGCCGCCCTCCGACTGGACGTTGATCTTCTCCTTGATCCGTTCGCCGCACGAGGCGCGGAGGAAACTCCGGGCGGAATCCGGGAGGATGTCCATGAACCGCGCCTTTTTCGCCTGTTCCTCCGTCATGCCGAACGCTTCCAGCAGGGCGGGGTTCGTCTGGCGGAAATACCCTTCCTGGTCGCAGACGAACGTTGGGGCGAGGGAGACCTCCAGCGCGGTCTGGCTGCGGCGGAGTTCGTCCATCGCGGCCTTGCGGCGCTCGATGTTGCGGATGGCGAAGACCATGTTCTTCCGGCGGGTCAGGGAAAGCCCGCTCACGCCGACTTCGCCCGCGAAGGAGGAGCCGTCGCGCCGGTAGCAGCGCGCGTTCATCAGGACGTGGTGCTGTTCGGCGATGTTGCGCGACAGGTTCCGGAGCATCGGGACGGTCAGTCCGACGATGATCTTGTCGATCGGCAGATCCCACATGTCCTCGCGCTTGTACCCCAGCACCTCTTCGCAGCGGACGGAACAATCGACGACGTGCCCGTGTTCGTCCAGAATCAGCACGGCGTCATAAAGCCCGTTCAGCAACTGATAGTAAAGCGCCTTCTGGCCGTCCTTCGGGCGCACCATCCCCTCCGCGCCGGGCGCGGGGTCGGTCGTCGCCGCCAGCGGGCGCGACGGCGCTTCCGGGGTCGGGGCGGGCGCGGCGTTTGTCGAATGGAACTAGAATTTCGGGACGGCGGGCGCGGCGGGCGCCGGCGCGGCG
>JAGAEL010000085.1 GCA_017613085.1 Kiritimatiellia bacterium
GCTTCCAGGCGTCCGTCATCTGCCACGGCAGCACGTCCTCCGCCCATGAGAGATGGTACTTCTCGAGGCGGCGCAGGAGCTGCACGGCGTCCTCGTAGGGGATGTGGCCGAGGTGGTCGATCGCGATGGGGACCTCCCAGCCAATCACCTTGCGGACGTCGGCCATGTACTTCTCGAGGTAGTCGAGGCCCTTCTCCGTAATGTGGATGCCGGTGAACGGATGGGCCGTGTTGAAGAGATCGTACGCCTCGCCGCGCATCGCGCGCGGGTCGATGGATCCATGCGGCGTCTGCACCACGTGTTTCATCTTCTTCATGTAGTCGAGATAGCCGAGCGGCGCGATGAGCGCGCCCTTCACGTTCATCAGCAGCTCGATGCCGAGGTCCATCTTGAGGAACGTGAAGCCCATCTTCATGCGCTCCTTGAGCGCCTGGCCCATGTCGCGTCCACCGCCTTCGGAGTCAGTGTCGCAGTAGCAGCGGATCTCGTCGCGCCACTTCCCGCCGAGCAGCTGCCAGACGGGGACGCCCCACGCCTTGCCGCAGAGGTCCCAGCAGGCGAGTTCGATTCCGCAGACGCCGCCGGCCTGGCGGGAGTCGCCGCCGAACTGCTTGATGCGGCGGAAAACCTTCTCCACGTTGCAGGGGTTCTCGCCGAGGATGCGCGACTTCAGCATCGCCGCGTAGGTGCGGCTGGAGGCGTCGCGCACCTCGCCGTAGCCGACAAGCCCCTGGTTGGTGTAGAGCTTCAGGAGGGTGCAGCGTTTCGGCGCGCCGTCGATGTCGGCGAAACGCAGATCGGTGATCTTGAGGGTCGAGGGGTTGACTTTGTTGATGTTCATAACAGCACTCCTTGCGCCTTAACAGGCGAAATTCTCGGAACGGTCTTGCGGAAGCTCCTCCGGGAGCGGGTTGATCCGTTCCATCGGCTCGTCGGGTTTCTCCGCCTCGCACCCCTTGTACAGGTCGTAGACGAGCATCCGGCACTCGATGGGTCCGTTGAAAAACGGAATCCGCTTGCGGGAACGGAGGCCGATCTTGTGGGCAAGCTCGGCGTTCCCGGTGAGGACACACCCCGTATACCCGGTGCAGCGCTGCTTGAAGAAGTCGCCGACACGGGTGTAGAGCGCGGGCAGGTCGTCCCCCGCGCCGAGGCGCTCGCCGTAGGCGGGGTTGAGGAAACAGACGCCGGGCGGAGGGGGGATTTCGGTATCCGCGAAATCGCAGATCTTGAACTCGATCCGGTCGACAACGCCCGCCGCGATCGCGTTCAGCTGCGCGGTTTCGACCGCCTCCGGGTCGATATCCGTCGCCAGGATCCGGGGCATCGGGGTTTTGCGTTCCGCAGCGCGGGCTTCTTTCACCATGTCCTTCCAGACGTCTTCCGGCGAGGCGCCGAAACGGCGGCGCGAGTTCGCGCATTTTTCGCCGGGGATGATCTGCGAGTACCCCTTGACCGACTGGAAGGCAAAGTGGCTCTTGAAAGAACCCGGCGCCCGGTTGAGGGCGATGAGCGCGGCTTCGATGGCGGGGGTGCCGCTCCCGCACATCGGGGAGAGGAACGGCGAGTTCCCGTCCCAGCCGGAGGCCAGGATACACCCGGCGGCGAGGGTTTCCTGGAGGGGGGCGGCGCCGGGCAGCTTGCGGTAGCCGCGCCGCGAAAGCGGTTCGCCCGTCGTGTCAAGGTAGACGATGACGGTGCGGTCTTCCCAATAGACGTAGACCGACGCGCCGTCGTAGGAGGAACCCGAATCCGGCCGCGCCCCGCCGCAGTAGGTGCGCATCCGGTCGGCGATCGCGTCCTTCGTGACGAGGGACGGCAGGCGCGTGTCGCGGATGGTGGCGTTGTGGACGGTGTTGTGGACGGTGAAGTAGCCGTCGGCGTCCAGCAGGTCTTCCCAGTTGATGGAATAGACGCTGTCGTACAGCTCGCGCTGGTTGAAGCAGTCCGTCCGGAGCAGCGGGGCGAGGACGCGCTGCGCGGTGCGCAGCTGGAGGTTCAGGCGCATGACGTCGCGCATGCCGCCCTTGGTGACGACGTAGTTCTCCTTCTCTTCGAGGATGGGATACGACATCCGCTCCAGTTCGAGCCGGGTGAACGGGGCCAGACCTTTCGCACAGGAAAGGATAATCGGGTAAGTGTTCTTCCAAAGGTTCATAATTCGGTTTCCTGACAAGACCAGAGGATGATGCGGACACCCGTCTTGTGGAGGCGTTCCACCACCTGCGCCCGGTAGGCCGGATCCATCACGCACGTAAGGACGACCTCGCGGATATGGTTCTCCTCGATCATCTGTTCCAGCTCGACCCCGGTGCCCAGGACGGGATACCCCGCGATCAGGCGCCCCTTCAACAAGGGGTCGTCATCGATGATGCCGACGATCAAGCGGTGCGCCGCGCCGGGGAGCCGGAAGAGTTCGCGCAGGTACCCGCGCAGACGCAGCCCGCCCCCATAGATGAGCGTCCGCTCGGCGGCCTTGTCGAACCGCTGCACGTTCCGTCCGAACACCTGCACGGCGGCGGTGAAACATTCGCGCCGCGCGCGGACGATGGAAAGGGCCAACAGCGAGAGCGCGGCGAAGAGCGCGCTGAAGCGAAGCAGTTTGTGGTGCGAGATCGAAAGCATCCAGACCAAGCCGATGCTGATACACGCCCCCATGACCAGACAGAACCCAAGCACGACGTAGTCGCGCAACTGGGCGCGCGGCCAGACACGGCGGTAGATCTTGCCGACGGCGAGGCAGACGAACGCCGGCACGACGAAGAGCGGCATCCATTCCAGCAACACGCCGCGGGTGATGACGGGATTCGTGCGCGTGGCGAACCAGCAGACCAGGAAGACGCCGATCAGCAGAACCGCGTCGAACAGGAGCGTGAACGGAAGCGCGAGATAGCGGCGGGGGCGGAAGGTGTTCGACGTGAAAAGCTTCCCGGTGTCGAACAGCTCGATACACTCGAAGTTCCGCACGATCACGAACGTCGCCGTCACAAACGCGATGAAAAAGAGTCCCACGCCGCGACCGCGCAACAGGATGTTCCCGAGTCCCAGAAGCACGAAGACCGCCGTCAAGCCGTAGAGGACGATGGCGACGTGGCGCTGGTTGTTCATCGCCTCGCGGAGCAGACGGTGGTGGATGTGATCCTTGTCCGGCTGCATCACGCCTTCCTCCTTCCCCTGGAGCTTCGCGGCAACGCCTTCCGGGAGGAAGTGGCGGACGACGCGCCGCCAGATGGCGAGGAAGGTGTCGAAGATCGGGACGCCCATCACCAGCAACGGCATGCCGAGCGAGGCCATCAGTTCCGTGCGCGTCCCCGAAAGCAGCGGGAGCGAGGCGATGGACATGCCGAGGAACATACTGCCCGTGTCGCCGAGAAAGACGGAGGCGGGGTGGAAGTTGTACCGGAGAAAGCCGAGGCACCCGCCGGCAAAGGCGAGGAAGGGCAGCGTTTCGACCGGACGCCCCGTAAAGAACAGCGCCCCCATCATCCCGATCGAGGCGATCAGCGCGATCCCCGACGCCAGCCCGTCCAGTCCGTCGATCAGGTTGAAGGCGTTGATGGCGCCGACGATCCAGAAGGAGGTCACGAGGAGATCAAGCCAGGGCGGGAAGGAGACGACGATACCGCCGAAGTGGAACCCCGCAAAATACAGCGTGACGGCGACCGCGATCTGCCCGAAGAGCTTGATGAGCGGACGCAGCCCGACCATGTCGTCGAACAACCCGACGACGGCCAGCACGACGGAACAACCGGTGAACGCGACCAGGCGCGACATCTCGAACGCGGGGGTCACATACCCGCCGTGATACCAGGCCAGGAGCCAGGCGGTCACGTTGAACGCGAAGATGATCGAAAGCCCGCCGCCGCGCGGAACCGGCACCTTGTTGATCCGCCGGGGATCCGGTTTGTCCACGATCCCCATGCGCCGCGCACATTCCCGGAAGAGGGGCGTGAGCGCGAGCGCGATGCCGAACGCGACCAGGAAGGCGAGCAGATACCGGAGACCGTCCGGAAGCCCGTCGCCCAACTGTTCAGCAAGCCACGGAAAATGATGCGCCAGTCTATTCATCTTTTCCCCCCTTCCTTTTCATCACCTGGGGATACAGTTCCGCGAGGAAGCCCTCAAACCGGTCCACCGCCAACGGCGAGTCCAGCGGCGAAGAGACGGTCACCGCCAGCATGGCCCAGCGGTTGATCCGGTTGTAGATGGAACGATCCCAGACATCGACAAGAATCCGCTCCGTATGCGAACAGCAACTGCGGTCCCGGCTTTCAAACCAGTAGACCAAGTTGAACGGTGCGCCGCCGCTCCGGAGCGCGGAGATGCGCCGCGCGCGGATCTGACGGCCCGGAAGACGGAACCGGAGGTTGTCCGCGTCCTGCATGACGAACCCCTGCGCGGGCAGGCAGAGTTCCGCACGGTGGATACTGGCGCGCTGCCGCCCCGCGATCACCAGGCTCACCGCGTAGACCAGGCCGTCCGTCGAACGGTAGGTGCGTTTCACAATCTCCGTGTCACGCGGCAGATCGTTGAATTCGCCGAGCGAAATCGTCTCCAGCGGTCGCCCGCACTCCGGACAGGCCGGGCGTCCGTCCGGCGCCTTCTTCCCGCCGGCGATCTCGCGTTCGAGGAAAGACTGGAGGCACTGGTCGTTGTGGCAGAACAAAGGACGGTCGCCCGTGAACTCGCCGATGTTCGCCGGCAGGGCGTGCGCAAGGAAATCGGCGGGGCTGTATTCCGGCGGCGGGACAAAGCGGTTGACCGCGAAGACGCCCAGGACTGCCGAGAGAAGGACGGCGAGGACGGCCACGGTCCGCGGGAAGGAGGCGGGCGGCGCCGGCTCCACGCTTTCGGCGGCGGCCTCCGCGCCGGCTTCCGCCCCGCCGGGTTTCGCGCCGCGCCGGAAGGAGATCCGGCTGAGCCATTCGCTGAGCGCGAACACCATCAGGACGCCGACGAGGAAAATCGGGTAGCCGGAATAATCGTGGTAGTAGCCGAGCGCGGTGTCCTGCCCGAACCAGACCGCGACCAGACAGATCGAGATGATCCGCACCATGTTCCCGACAATCGCCACAGGGACGGAAAAGGCCAGCAGGACCCAGCGTTTCCAAGGCGAGCGGAGGAAGAAATAGGCGAAAGCGGCGGTCAACGCCATCATCGCGAACATCGAACGGATGCCGCTGCACGGGTCGGCCACGTCCACGTTGAACTCCGCCCCCGGCACCCGCGAGTACAACGCCGTGCCGGAACGTTCGACAACGATCCCGACGCCGTTCAGCAAGGCGGTGGCGAGGGTGGTGGAGAACATCCGCAGATGGATGGTGAACACATCGAGGAAGGAGGAGACGGGGATCGTGAAAAGCAGGAAGGCGGCGGGGAAGACCATCAGCCTCGCAACGCCGCGCCCCCACAGCGCGTAAGGGACGGACCAGATCAGCAGGATGAAGGAGAGCTGTTCCATGCGTGACTGCGCCCCCCTCGCGCCGAAGAAGGCCAGGACCAGCGCGAAGAGCGTGAAGAAGACTCCCGTCCAGGAGACGCCGCCCGCGACGGCCTTCCACTGGTCGCGCTGCCGCCAGACGACGTAGGCCGAGAAGAACGGGACGACCCACCCGTGCGACATATCCTCGATCGGCGAGTTGAACATCAGCATCGTGTATTCGATCATCGCACGATAATTCACCAGCGCCGCCACGGCGAGACCCCCCGCCGTCAGCCACTTCACCAGGTTCAGCTTATCCGGTCTTCCAGTCATATCCCCCCGTCAACAGGCTTCCCGCTCAAAACACGGCGGAGGGGATCGAGAAGCGAAGCCCGTTCCCGTCGTGGAACGTCGCGACCTCGTTGACAACCGCCCCTTCCGGCCCCGCCATCATGAAATGCCACGTCTCCGGCGCGGCGAGCTTGTGGGAACGTCCGTCGGCCGTCCACTTTTCGACATGGACGCATTTCAGGTGGGGAAGCTGCGACTTGGCGAGACGCGCCTTGACCTCGGGGAACTTGTCGAGGTTGGGTTCGCCGATCTCGCTGAATCCGTAGACGCTTCCCTTGCGCACCAGCCAGCTCTCCATCTTGCACGGGATGGGGCGCCCCGTCTCGCGGTCCACCGTCTTGAGGTGCCGGTGCTCGCAGATGGACTGCCCGGGCAGGAGAAAGATGTCGTGGTTGAAATACCCCTCCGCCTTCTCGTTGACGTAGATCACGCCGCCCATGCCGATGGCCGCGAAGTCGCCCTGCGCAAAATCCGTCACCCAGAAGTACGGCGTCTTGCCGTCCGCCATCTTGTCGGTCTTGAACGCCTCGAACGCGGGGACGCCGAACCGGTCCATCAGGTCGAAATACGCCTGGTTCGCCTTCTCCGGGACGAAATTCCCGTCCGCATAGAAATCGGAACTCCGATACGTCTTGACCTTCGCATGACAACCGCAGGACGCCTCCGGCACACAGCACCCGGCAAGGGCGGCTGCAAGGCCGGCGCCCAACGCGAGCAGCAGCGTTCGTGAAACCCATTTTGTCATAACGCAAACCCTTTCCAAAAACGTGAAAGACCAGTATACGTCCGATTCCTGCGTCTGTAAATCTCAAAAATTTTATGAAACTAGCGTTGCCTAACACCTCCGTTATGCGCTAAGATAGACGTCGAAACAGGGGGGACAGGAGTTTGGTTGCTCCACCCCTGCGCGAGAAGGAGTAACAAAATGGCATACAAAATCGATGCTGATCAGTGCCGCGGCTGCGGCGCCTGCAAGGAGAACTGCCCGGTTGAAGCAATCGCCCAGGACGGTGACAAGTACAAGATCGACGCAGCGACCTGCGTGGATTGCGGAACGTGCGCGGGCAGCTGCCCCGCCGGCGCCATCGCCGCCGAGTAAGCGACCCCGCTTGCCGCCCGCCAGCCCTCCGGTTGACGGGCGGCAAGTGTTTTTTCGGAAAGGAGACGAAGGATGAAAGGCGGGAATCGGCACGGCGGCGCGAAGTTCCTGGCGGTGGTTTTGGCGGTCGCGGCGGCGGCCTGTCCCGCGACGGGTTCCGGGGAGTCCCCCCGCCGCACGACAAACGGCCCGCTGGCGGGAACGGACGCGCTCGGAAGACGGATGCCTTCCGTGGGGGAAGGCGCGCCGGCAAGGCGCACGGACAAGGCGCGTCAAGTCGGGCTATTCTACTTCCTCTGGTGCGGGGAACACGGGCGCAACCCGCCGCGCGACGTTTCCAAAATCCTGGCCGGGAACCCGAACGCGGGGAACGAGCCGGACAATCCCGCCTGGGGGCCGCACGGGTTCTACCACCATTGGGGCGAACCGTTCTACGGGTACTACTATTCGGACGACGAATGGGTGGTCCGCCACCATATAAAGCTCTTCATCCAGGCGGACATCGACTTCCTTTTCTTCGACACGACCAACGCCGCCATCTACGAACGCAACGCGAAACAGGTGATGCGCGTGCTGCAGGAATACCACGACGAGGGATGGAAAATCCCGCAGGTGATGTTCTATACCCATACCGCCAGCGGCAGGACCGTCCAGCGGATTTACGACACCATCTACCGCAAATCGTTCGCGCCCGACACCTGGTTCCGGCTGGACGGCAAGCCGGTGATCGTCGCGGTCGAAGAACAGTGTTCCCCGGAAACGCGGGACTTTTTCACCATCGTGAAATCGCAGTGGCCGAACGAGAAGGACAAACCCGGCGGGTGGCCGTGGATGGACTTCGCCCGCCCGCAGCGGCTCTTCCCCGGCGAAAAGGTCGCGAAGAGCGTGATGAACGTTTCCGTCGCCCAGCATCCCCAGCTCCGCTTCGGCGACTCCGCCATGTACGGCGAGAAGGGGAACCGGGGACGCGCGTTCCATGACGGGGCAAACGACCCCGCCCCCGATGCATGGACGCGCGGGTTCAACTTTGCCGAGCAGTTCGAACACGCCATCAAGACCGATCCGGACATTGTGCTCGTGACCGGATGGAATGAATGGATCATGGGACGCTGGAAGGGCCGCCCGGACCGCCCGATTATGTTCGTGGACTGCGCGAATTACGAATATTCGCGTGACCTGGAAATGATGCGCGGCGGTTATTTCGACAACTACTTCCTCCAGCTCGTCGCCTTTGTGCGCCGGTACAAGGGGACGGACGCATACACCGCCAACCCGAAAGGGAAAGACCTGATCTACGACGGTTTCAAGGACGGCGATTTCGCGCGCGAGGCCAAAGGGTACGGCACGACCTACTCCAACCATACCCAGCGGAACGTGCCGTTGACGATCGCCGTCCGTCACGACGAAACGAACGTCACCTTCACGGTCAAGACGAAGAAACCGATAACCGGTTCGCCGACAGAAGGCACATGGCTCTCTTTCTTCCTGGAGATTCCCGGCGAAAAGCCGAAGTCCGTGACCGTCGCCCCGGCAGACGGCGAGAACCGCGTTTCGGGCGACACGTATGTGCTCACCGTGCGGCGCGACAAAATCGGGTTGCCATCCTCCGGACCATTTGAACTCCGCTTCAAATTCGCGGACGCCACCCTACCCTACCGGGACGTCTCCGACTTTTACGATCTCGGTTGCGCCCTGCCCCTCGGCCGTCTCCGTTTCGTCTACCGGGGAGAATAGCGATAAAAAGGTGTAAAACGGGGACAAAAGCTAGACCAGAATCAACCTTCGGTGAAATGCGCAAAACCCTTGATTTTATTGGGTGAAACGCGCTTTTGGGATGGTGGAGCGAAGGGGATTCGAACCCCTGACCCCTACGTTGCGAACGTAATGCTCTACCAACTGAGCTA
>JAGAEL010000086.1 GCA_017613085.1 Kiritimatiellia bacterium
CGTCGCCGGCGCGGGGACCGACCACCGCCTCGGCGCAAACGAAGCGCCGCCCGCCGTCATCTCCATCTACGTGGGCGACCAGCTCGCCGACGTGCTGGAGCGCCTGGAGTCGGGCGGCACACGCTCCCGCGCCTCCGTGAAGCCGATGAAGATCGGCGTCGATACGCTCCCCGTCATCCCGAAGGACGCGACCGACCGCAACCGCACCTCGCCGTTCGCGTTCACCGGCAACAAGTTCGAGTTCCGCGCACCGGGTTCGAGCGTCTGCTGCTCCGGTCCGATGACCGTCCTCAACACCATCGTCGCCGAGGCGGTAGACCGGATCGCCGACGAACTGGAGGCGGCGAACGTCGCCGGGAAAGCGAAGCCGGGCGAACACACCGCCGCGTTCCACAACGCGCTCCAGAAAATCCTCCAGGCTTCGATCAAGGCGCACAAGCGCGTCGTGTTCAACGGAAACGGGTACGAGGCGGAATGGCCGGAAGAGGCGGCGAAGCGCGGTCTTCCCAACGCGCCGGACACGCCGTCCGCCCTCGCCGCGCTCACGAAGAAAGAGAACGCCGCGCTGTTCGTCAAGTACGGCGTGATGACGGCCCGCGAACTCAAAAGCCGCCACGAAATCTTTCTCGAAGAATACGCGAAAAAGGTACGGATCGAAGGGGCGTGCGCACGCGACATCGCCTCGGAGATGATCTTCCCCGCCGTCAAGGCCGAATACCTCGAAACGGCGGAAGCGTTCGCGAAGGCGGAGAAGGTGGGCGTCTCTTCGGGCACGACCGCCCTGCGCGAAAACCTCGTCGAACTGGGCGCTGGACTCGACACGCTGCGGATCGGCATCCAGGAGATCGAACAGGCGTTGGAGGGCACGGACACGACCGTAATCCTCTCCGCCATGCAGTCGCTCCGGACGACGGTCGATACCCTGGAGAAGCGCGTCGCCGGCGCCCGTTGGCCGTTGCCGAAGTACCGCGATATGCTGTTCCTGTACTAAGGGGAAAGTGGTTGATGCGGAATGTCTGACGACGTAAAGCATGAATGTGCCGTGGCGATGGTGGTCTTGCGGAGGCCGCCATCCGCCACGGGCGACTTCGGGGGGACGAAACTCTCACTTCTCCTGGAGAAGCAGCACAACCGGGGACAGGACGGCGCGGGCGCGGTAATCCTCTCCGAAAACCCGGAGCCGGGTACGCAGCCTTACTGGATAAGCAAGTCGGCCTCCGCCACGCCCCTGGTCGACGTCCTGGGGATGCTGACGAAGCGGACAAGTTTCCAGACAGGATTGGCCGGGGGCATATCCCTAGATTCCCAAAATCCTGTAAATCCTGTCAAAAAAAACGATGAGCGAATCTTCCTCGGACACCTACGCTACGCCACCTTCGGAAAAAACGAGGTGGCGTTTTGCCATCCGTTCGTACACGAGGCGAGCGAACTTGAACACACGCTCTTCCTTGCCGGGAATTTCAACCTCACAAACGCCCCGAAACTCTTCGACGACTACCGCCGCAAAGGCGAGTTCCCGACAAGCCGCGCCGACGGCTATCTCCTCTGCGAAATGATCGCGCATGAATTGGCGGCCGGCACAGACGTTTCCATCGCCTCCGCCATTTCAAAGGCTCTCGCCAACGCAGACGGCGCATGGACGCTCTGCGGCGCGACGGGGGACGGATGGGCGTTTGCGACACGCGACCCGCACGGCATACGCCCCGGCTTCTACTACGTCAACGACGACGTGGTGGCGGTCGCCAGCGAACGCCCCGCGATACAGGCGGCTTTCGACGTGCCGCCCGAGGCCGTGAAGGAACTTCCACCCGGCAAGGCGCTGGTTGTCTCCCCCTCCGGTTCCGTCTTGATGGTCGGACTTAGTTCGACCATCCATGTAAACCCCCGTCCCTGCGTCTTCGAGCGCATCTACTTTTCCCGTGCGAACGACGCCGACATCCACCGCGAACGCAAGGCGCTCGGCGCGGCGCTCGTGCCGCAGATCCTGAAAACGGCGGACGTGCCGATGGAAGATATTTTCTTCTCCTACATCCCCAACTCCGCCCGGATCGCCTTCCACGGCCTTCTCGAAAAACTATTCTCGGATGTTTTTTTGACAGGATTATCTGAGGGTACGCCCCCAAATAATCCTGTCAAAAACCTTCCCCGCTTCGGCGAGATCGCCGTCAAGGATGCGAAGTTCCGCACCTTTATCGCGGACGCCTCCGCACGGCGCGAGTTCTACAAGCACGTCTACGATGTCACGTATGGCCTTGTGCGTCCGGGCAGGGACACGCTCGTCGTTCTGGACGATTCCATCGTGCGCGGCAACACGATGAAAAACGCCATCCTCCCGATGCTCGACCGCCTTGGTCCCAAACGCATCGTCGTCGCCTCCTCCGCGCCGCCGATACGCTATCCCGACTGTTACGGCATCGACATGTCAACGCTGGACGAACTCGTCGCGTTCCGTGCGCTCGTAAACCTCCTTGGGAAGGACGCCGAAACGGAACTGCGCACGTGTCTCCCCCCCGTCTCGCCGCTCGACACTTGTCCGTCGTCGCTGCAATCCCTCTACGCCCGTTTCACGGACGAACAACATTGCGTCGAAATCGCACGGCTCTTGACCCCTCCCGGCATGAAAGCCGAAGTCAAGGTTGTGTACCAGTCCATAGACGCGCTCCACGCGGCCTGCCCTGGTTCAACCGGCGACTGGTATTTTACCGGCGACTACCCTACCCCCGGCGGACGCAAGGTTCTTGTAAAGGCGCTTGAAAACTATCTGGAGAAAAAGGATGAACGATCTTATTGAGAAATGGAAAGCGGAACGGGAACGGGCTGCTTTTCTCGCCCTTGACGACGGAGCCGTGTTCCACGGCGTCGCGTTCGGCGCGAAGCAAGATGCGCTGGGCGAGGTCGTCTTCAATACCGGCATGAGCGGGTACCAGGAAATCCTGACCGACCCCTCCTACGCCGGACAGTTCGTCGTCCTCACCACCGCCGAGGTCGGCAACTACGGGATCAACGGCGAAGACACCGAAAGCCGTAAATTGTTCCTTTCGGGACTGGTGATCGGCGACCTGACGATGCCCAGCAACTGGCGCAGCGAGAAGAGCCTTGACGACTACCTCAAGGAAAACGGCATATCCGGCATCTACGGTGTCGATACGCGCGCCCTCACCCTTCACATCCGCGAACATGGAAATCGCAAGGCGTATCTGAATGTGGTCGGTCCGGATCATCCGGAGACTCCGGAAAATCCGGAGGCATGGGCAATCGCCAAGGCGCGCGAATGGCCCGGTCTCGACGGACAGGACTACGCCGCCAAGGTGACGTGCAAGGAGCCTTACGAGTTAAAAAATGTTGCCAATGTGAAAGTGTTGCCAAGTCCAATTCCCAGTTCCAATGGCTCCGCACACTCATTGGAAATTGGCAACAATGGAACTGGCAACCTTTCCACAATGGCAACATTCCACATCGTCTGCTACGACTTCGGTGTGAAGACGAACATTCTGCGCTCACTCGCCTCGTGGGCGCGCGTCACGGTCGTACCCGCCAAGACTTCCGCCGAAGAAGTCCTCGCCCTGAACCCGGACGGCGTGTTCCTCTCCAACGGCCCGGCCGACCCCGCCGCCGTCACCTACGCCATCGAGAACATCCAAAAGTTGTTAGGGGTAAAACCATTTTTGACAGGATTGGGCAAATCTTGTAATCTTGTCAAAAAACCTCCCATTCCAATTATGGGGATTTGTTTGGGGCATCAGCTGTTGGCACTGGCATGCGGCGCGAAGACGGGGCGGCTCAAATTCGGACACCACGGATGCAACCACCCCGTCAAGAACCTTGCGACGGGCAAGGTGGAGATCACGAGCCAGAACCATAACTTCGCGGTCTTACAGGAATCCGTCCCGGACTTCCTCGAAGTCACGCACGTCAACCTCAATGACGGCACGATCGAGGGCATCCGACACAAAACGCTTCCGGCGTTTTCAGTGCAGTACCACCCGGAATCCTGCCCCGGCCCGCACGACAGCGGATATTTGTTTGACGAGCTTGCGAAGGTGATCGAAAGCCAGCGGCGGCTATCGCCAGCCATCGAGGAGCGGAAATGAAAAAGCAGGTCAAATACGTGTTCATCACCGGCGGGGTGGTGAGTTCCCTCGGCAAAGGGATCACGAGCGCATCGCTCGCGCTCCTTCTGAAGTCACGCGGCTACAAGGTCTTCATGCAGAAACTCGACCCCTACCTCAACATCGACCCCGGCACGATGTCCCCGTACCAGCATGGCGAGGTGTTCGTGACGGACGACGGCGCGGAGACCGATCTCGACCTCGGACACTACGAGCGTTTCGCGGGCGTGACGTGTACCAAGGCGAGCAACTACACCTCCGGGCGCATCTACTCCGCCGTCCTGGCCCGCGAACGCGCCGGGGGCTATCTCGGCGGCACGGTACAGGTTGTCCCGCACATCACGGACGAGATCAAGGCGGCGATACGGAGTGCGGGGGAACACGACTGCGACATCGTGCTCTGTGAAATCGGCGGCGTTTCGGGCGACATCGAGAGTCTGCCGTTTCTCGAAGCCGCACGGCAGTTCCGCTTTGAGGAAGGGACTGAAAACACGTGCTTCGTGCATCTGACGCTCGTGCCATACCTCAAGGCCGCCGGCGAACTTAAGACCAAGCCTTCGCAACATTCCGTCGGGATGCTCCGCAATATCGGCATCATCCCGGACATCCTCGTCTGCCGCACGGAGATGCCGATACCGGAAGAACACAAACAGAAGCTGGCCCTTTTCTGCAACGTGAGGCGCGAATGTGTGATCGAAGAACAGGACGTGACGGATTCGGTCTACGCCGTCCCGCGCGAACTGCGCAAGCAGGGGCTTGACGAACAGGTGTTGCGGCAGTTGCACCTGGACATTTGGCCGATTAAACACACCGTCTGGGATACGCTCGTCCGCAAGGCGACAATGCCGAAGAAGCATTGCCGCATCGCGCTTGTCGGTAAGTACATCGCCATCCGCGACGCCTACAAGTCCATCCACGAGGCGCTTCAACACGCCGGCATGGAGAACGACTGCAAGGTGGAGGTTGTCCCCATCGAGGCTGAAGAACTGGAAGAGGAGGGTTGTGAGACGCTAGACAGGAGACGCGTCTCATGTCTAACGTCTCATGTCCAGAATTCCCTCAAAGACATCGACGGCATCCTGGTGCCGGGTGGTTTCGGTTCTCGCGGAGTCGAGGGAAAAATCGCGGCCATCAAGTACGCCCGCGAACACAAGATCCCCTTCCTCGGCATCTGCCTCGGTATGCAGTGTACCGTCATCGAATACGCGCGCGATGTCCTCGGCTGGACGGATGCCAACTCCACAGAGTTCGACGCAGACACGGCACATCCCGTGATCGACCTTATGGATGAGCAACGGAACGTTACGCAGAAAGGCGGCACGATGCGCCTCGGCGCCTATCCGTGCGTTCTCAAGGCGGGGTCGCTCGCAGCAAAGGTTTATAGCCACAAAGCCTTTGTGGACTCTGTGTCTAAAAACAAAGATACGATGATAATCTCCGAACGACACCGGCATCGCTACGAACTGGCGGTGGGAAGTGAGAGCGCAGTCGCCCTTGAAAAGGCAGGAATGCAGATTTCCGGCGTCTCGCCGGACGGCAAGCTCGCGGAGATCGTCGAACTTCCCACGCACCCGTACTTCATCGCTTGCCAGTTCCATCCAGAGTTCAAATCCCGCCCGACCGCGCCCCACCCGCTTTTCCTCGGCCTCGTCGCGGCAGCGCTAAAGGAGAGGAAATCAAAATGAAACGCACGGATTTAAAGAAAATCCTGATCATCGGTTCCGGCCCGATTGTCATCGGGCAGGGATGCGAGTTCGATTATTCGGGATGCCAGGCGGTGAAAGCCTTGCGGAAAGAAGGCTACGAAATCGTCCTCGTGAACTCGAATCCCGCGACGGTGATGACCGACCCCGAAATGGCGGAGGCCACCTACATCGAGCCGTTGACCGTCGATTCCGTCGCCGCCATCATCCGCAAGGAACGCCCGGACGCGCTTCTGCCGACACTCGGCGGACAGACCGCGCTCAACGTTGCGACGGGGCTTGCGAAGTCGGGCGTCCTCACGGAGTGCGGCGTGGAGATGATCGGCGCGAACGCGGAGGCGATCGCCCGCGCCGAAGACCGTAATCTCTTCAAGGCCGCAATGTCCGAACTCGGGCTCGATATGCCGAAATCGGGAAGCGCGCACTCGCTTCCCGAAGCGGAAACCATTGCAAAGGGAATCGGGATGTGGCCGCTCATTATCCGTCCCGGTTTCACGCTGGGCGGCACGGGCGGCGGCATCGCGCACGACGAGACGGAGTTCCGCGAAATCGTGACACGCGGGCTTGAGGCGTCGCTCAACCACGAAGTGTTGATCGAAGAGTCCCTTATCGGCTGGAAAGAATTCGAGATGGAGGTGATGCGCGACAAGGCGGGAAACGCCGTGATCGTCTGCTCCATCGAAAACATGGATCCCATGGGCGTCCACACGGGCGACTCAATCACCGTCGCACCGATTCAGACCCTGAC
>JAGAEL010000087.1 GCA_017613085.1 Kiritimatiellia bacterium
CAAGCGTAAGCGCGGCGCGTCTGTGTCGGTCTGTGGTTCTAGCCACAAAGGCCACAAAGAACACAAAGGGTGGGACGCGACCGGGGGGGATTGTCGGACGTCGGCTGTCGAATGTCGTGGCCGCGTGTCCCGTGTCGCGTGTCTCGTCGTGCCGGAACGGGCAAGCTGCCCGTTCTACCACGTTCCAGACGCGACGGGGCGCGTCCCTCCCTTTGCGGTCTTTGTGTTCTTTGTGGCAAAAAAACACGGTCTGGAACAGGCAAGATGCCCATTCTACTGCGGACGCGACGGGGCGCGTCCCTCCCCTGTGTGCACTCGTCTCTCGTTCACGGGATTCCGCCTTTGAGATCGGAGACGTCTTGGGCTTCGCCGGTTTTACAATTTACAATCCGCCGCTCCGAAACGACCCAGTCGAGGCGTACGTCGTTCTCATCCTGGGGAAGCGGTTCGTCCAGGATCTGCCAGTCGTAGCAGACTCCGACCCGCAACGCCGCCTTGGAGGCGTTCTTCAAAATCCGGTCGTAATACCCAGCCCCGTAGCCCAGCCGGCCGCCCACCTTGTCGAACGCCAGCCCCGGAATCACGAAGGTATTGACCTCCCACGGGGAGACCGGGATCTGCGGGAAAGGCTCGCGGATGCCGAAGCGTCCCGGCACAAGCTCCATGCCGGGCTGGAACTCGGAGAGCGCGTACTCCTTCATCAACTCGTCCCAGGCGGGGACGCACAACATCTTCTCGAACCGCCACGTGGTGGAGATGAGGAACCGCATCGGGATCTCGTGCCCCGCGCTCAGGTAGACGGCGATGACGTGGGAACGCATGAAAATGTCGAGCGGCGGGATGTTCAGATTCAACGCGATCTTCAACCCCGCGTGAATCCGCTCCTTCCGGCGGATCTCATGGCGCCTTTCGCGCATTTCCTGGCGGATGGCGTCTTTCCGCTCGGTAATCGCGGAAAACTCCAGCCCCCCGTTCTCTTGGTGCGTCCCGCTCATCATGCAAGAAGTGTTTCGACTGCGTCAAAAATCTCCAACGGCTCGGCCATCCGCCCCTTCCCTTCCGTCCCGCAGGCGAGGTCGCCGACGCCGGATTCGACAAACCGCACCCCGCGTTCGCGGAGGATCGCGACATTCGCCCGGGTGGCCTCGTTCTCCCACATGCCGGTGTTCATCGCGGGGGCGACCACCAGCGGCGCGGCGGTCGCCAGGCACGTCGAAGTCAGCATGTCGTCGGCGATCCCGTTCGCCAGTTTCGCGATCACGTTCGCCGTGCAGGGCGCGATGACCACGACATCCGCGAGGACGGCGAGGGAAATATGCCCCGGCGTCCAGACTTCGGGGTTCTCGAAAAGCCCGGTCGCGACGGTGTTCCGCGAGAGCGTCTTGAACGTGAGCGGGGTCACGAACTCCGTCCCCGCCTTCGTCATAACGACGTGGACCCCGTGCCCGGCTTTCACAAAGAGCCGCGTCAGTTCACACGCCTTGTAGGCGGCGATCGACCCCGTCACGCCCAACACAATTTCTGCCATTCTAATACACTTTCTCGTACTCGCCCTTGCCGAGGCGTTTCAGTTTCGTGAACCCCGCCGCCTTCGCGCGGTCGTCGAGCTTGGACTTCGACCGGCCGATCGCCGGCGCGGAGACCAGGCGCCTGACGGGGGCGCCGCAATACGGGCACTCGGTCAAGTGCGGATCATGGATGGACTGCACGTATTCGAATCCGTCGCGGCACCGTTCGCAGGCGTTCTCCGGGGAGCGCGCCTCATAATCGTACGTCGGCATCGCTATTTCCTCGCATCGCCGGCGGTTTCGGGCACCTTGAGCCCGTAGGGCGCGACCTCCTTGCGCAGGAGTTCCAGCGCGGCGGGTTCTCCTTCCGCCTTCTTCAACGCGGTTTCGTAAAACCCTTTCGCCGTCCCGCGCATCGCGTCGCCGCCCGCCTTGTCGCCGACCTCCTCGTAAAGCTTCGCGATACGGTCGGCATTGCGCCCTAGGATCCATTCGCGGCTGTAGGCGATACCCGTCGTCGGGTCGAACTCGTCGTCCTGCTCTTCCTGCGCCTTCAACACCTCCATGAACTGCTTGAAACTCTCGATCGCGGCGAGCGTACATTTTTTCTTCTCTTCCGGATCGGTGCATTTCGACGCGGTCTGCAACGCGGCGTGCCCCTTGACTTTCGGAATGGTCATGGCGTGCCAGACGGCGTCCTTCCCGGGAATCCCCTTCTCCAGCATTTCGACCGCCTTGGAGAGCCGGTCGAGGATGAACGCGCCGTCCAGCAGTTTCAGCGAGATGGCGCTCAACGTGTTGGTGTCGTCCGTCCGGCGCAGGAGATCCTCGCCGATGTCGCACATTTTCGACAATCCCTCCGGACGGTCGTGAAGCTCATAGAAGTACCGCTCGAAGAGGAATCCGAGTTCAATCGGCGAAATCTTCCCCTTCCCCAGCTCGACGAGGCGCGCGGGAATTTCATCGCGGCGGTCGGGCATACAGGCGCCGAGCCAGACACGCGCGGCGTAGTTCAACGAAGCGGTCTTCTCCGTCTCCGCCTTGTACAGCGAACCGGCGAGCGTTTCGACCAGCGCGAGCTGGCCGAGTTTCCGGAGCTGCTGGAACGTCTTCGTCAGCAACGGATGCAGCTCGCCGTCGGGCAGGATGAGGCGGCAGGCCTCCATCGCTTGCGGCATGGCGTCCCACTTTTTCTGCTCCAGGGCGGAACGGAGGCGGAGCTTGGCAAAACACATCTTGTAGGCGTCGTTCTGGAATCTCGGATCCGCGTCGAACGTTTCCAGCGACGTCTGGAACAAATCGAAATGTTCCGCGGAGAGGCACTGGTTCAGATAGCGCTCGATGAGGGCGAGCCGCTGCTCGTCCGTAATCCGGTCGAAGAGTTCGTTCACGATGGCGTTCGCCTCCGCCGCGTCCGAGGTGTCCACGGCGATGTCAAGCCGCCACCCGGCGGCTTCAACCAGCACGTCCGCCGGCATCTTCGCCGCCGGATCGGAGAGGCGTTTCGCCCAGGCTACCACCCCCGCCTGGTCCTTATTCCCCTGAAGGAACCCGTAGATCTGCCGGAAACCTCCGCGCGCGGATTCGGCATCGACCGTCCAGTACACGAGCGCGGCGTCGCCCGCCTTCCCGGTTTCGCCGGACGCGAGCAGGAGCGCGATACGCGCCGAGAAGAAACGGTCGCGGAACTCGCCGTAGCGCGGGTTCTTCTCGTTCCCGTCCACCAGCTTCAGCGCTTCGGCGTACTTCTTCTCCTGGGCAGCCTCGGCGACCTTCTGGAAAATCGCATCCACCTCGGCGGCGATTTTCTCCCTCTCCGCCTCCAAATCCTTGGCGGCGGCGGGCGTCTCCGGGTTCTCCTTCTTCCTGCACCCCGTCAAAAAAAGTCCCGGCAGAAGGAGACAGGCGACCAGCGCCGACGACAACCGTAATGCGTTATCATGCATCATGTTCATAGTCTATTCCTTTCGTAAAGGGAGGGCTATGTTACCACAAACAAACCATTCAAACAAAGGGAAAATTCGCAGAACGTTTTAAATATGGCACTTGACGTGCGGGGGGGGGGAATATGGTATCGTGATGTTTCCACGGCGGGATGGCATCGGCTGGATGGCCGATGCGCGAAACCAAGCCTAGGTGGAGCGGTGTGCGTGAGCATATAGCCCCACCCCATTGGGAAAGTTGTATCGAAGACAGAAAAGGACAAGAGACAATGAAGTCAAAAACCATCTTCCCTGTACCAATGATGTTCGCGGTCATCATCATCTGCGCCGCGATGATGCCCTCGCCGTCGTTCGGCGTGGCATGGAATGGCATCTCCAGCGGGTTCATGTCCGACGGCGACAACTGGATCGGCGGGACTGCTCCCGCCACAAACAATGGATCTTCATTCACCAACACCACCGGGCGTACGCTCTACGTCACGAACGACATTTCCTACAAGCTGGGCGACACGACGGTCGCCAACGGCTCGTGGGAATTCGCCAGTACGCAGAAACTCCTGTCCGGCAATGCGCTTCTCGCCGGCAACAATGGCCAGACCGTCAACATCGTCAACTACGCCGACTGGACGTGCGCCTACTACTTCGCCATCGCAAACGATTCCAACAGTACCGTCGTATTCACGAACAAGTCCGGAACAATCGTTTGCAATGGAAACGGCTCAAGTTCACCGATGCCGGGTGTGACGATAGGCGGCAGATACAACCAACATAACAACTTCACGGGCACGGGCGGAACATTTGTGTTCGAGGGCGGAACGCTCAATTGCGCAAAGTCGTTCGAGGTCGGGTACGGAAAGAACTGCACGGGATACTTTGAGCAGACCGGCGGCACGATAAACGCCGACAGGATGGGCATCGCAAATACAGTAGTTTCGGTTACCGGTGCCAGCGGAACGGTGTTGTTGAAGGGCGGAACTTTCGCGACGCAGAGAATCGCCGTCGGAAGCGGCACGGGCGGAACGGTGACGTTCGACGGCGGAACGCTGAAGTTCACCGCCAGCCAGTCCGCCGCAATCCAGAACAGCAGCAAGCTCGCGGTCAAGGTCGGCGCGAACGGCGGTACGATCCTCCTTGCTGACGGCATCTCATCGACAATCCCCGCAAACATCTCTTCTGCACTCTCTTCCGGCACAGACGGTGGACTGACCATCAAGGGTGCGGCGCATCTGACTTTCTCCGGCACGCTTTCCTATTCGGGACGAACCACGGCAGAGGTCGGCACGACCGTCATCTTCGCCGATCCGTCGTCCATTGGCGGCGGACTTGCCATCACGATTCCGGAAACGCCGCCCGACGTCGGCGTCTATACCGTTTTCTCGACGACGGGGAGCGGCACTCTTGAAGCGGCATTCGCCGCCGCGACACTGCCGACAGACGACGCCAACGCGCGCTTCCGCCTTTCCGCCGATAAGAAATCCATCATCTGCCTCTACGGGGATGTTCCGCAGACGTGGATTGGCGGCGCGTCGGGCAATCTTGGCGATGGCGCGAACTGGTCCACGGGACTTGTACCTGTTGACGGCAACGCAATCATTACGTCCGGTTTGGCGGCGACGCTCACGAACAGCGCGGCGTTTACGCCGGATTCGATAACCTTTCCGTCTGATTCCGCACTCGTCACGATCAACGGCGATGTCGGAATTGCCAATCTTCTCGCAATCACGAACGAGACGTCCGGCGTCCACCACGTGTTCAACTGTCCCGTCGCATTTGCTGAGAATGTCGATGCGGACATCACGGCGGCAAGTGGTTCGGGTTCATACGTGAAGTTCGCGGGCGGCATGACGGCGTACACGTTGAAGAAGACAGGGGCAGAGGCATACATCTCGGGCGACATCACGCTCACGAAGGAGATTGCCAACTGGGCGGCGAACGTCGAAATCGACCTTTTGCATCTTTGCGCCGGCGCGACGCTGACAATTCCGCAATCCGTGACGGTCAACGGAACAGCGAACTTCAAACTCGATAGTGGAACGACTTTGAACATCGATGGCGACTTGACGGTGGCGAACCACAACGGCGCGTTTTCCAGTGTCAACAACGGCGTAATCTCCGTTTCGGGCAAGGCGATCAACAACTGCTCCAACCCAAATTCCGGCACGGCGTTTTTCGCTGCGTCTGCATCCTCCGGCATACTGAAGGCTTCAGGGCTGCTCAACATCTACATGCGTTTCGTCCCCAATGCAAGCGGC
>JAGAEL010000088.1 GCA_017613085.1 Kiritimatiellia bacterium
GTACCGCCATAAGGGCGACGTTCCCGAAGACGCGGAGCGCGTCATCATCCGCACGGCGGACTTCGCCAAGCGCTCGCCCAAGATCGCAAAGCAACTCAAGGCGTATCTCGAATCGCCCGACCGCCGCGACCCCGACCTCGCAAAGCGGCTCCCGTCGATCATCACCCGCCTCCGCCCCGAGCAGTTGCGGGTCTGCGAAGCGGCGGTGCAGTTGAATTTCTTCAACTTTCTGACGCCGGAGTGCGTTACGCAGTATGAAAAATCAAGAAAAGGTAGTTATCGCGTAGTTTCACTTTTTGCTGGATGTGGTGGCTTAGATTTGGGCTTTGTAGGTGGTTTTGATTTTCTTGGAAAGCAGTTTAGTCGTAACAAGTTTGACGTTGTGTGGGCGAACGAGTTGAATCCTAATGCCTGTAGAACTTACGAGCGCAATCTTGGGCAGCACATTGTTTGTGGCGACATAAGGGAAAAGATTGACGAAATTCCTGTTGGCGTAGATGTAATCATGGGAGGATTTCCCTGCCAGGATATTTCCATAAACGGAAAAATGCAAGGAATAAAAGGCAAGCGAAGCAGCCTTTACTCCTATATTGTAGAAGCCGTAAGACGATGCCGTCCGAAGGTATTTCTTGCTGAGAATGTTGGAAGTCTTATGTTGAAGCAGAACGAGTATTCGTTCAAGACGATCCTTGCTGATTTTGAGGCGTTGGATTACAATGTCACATACAAGGTTTATCATGCAGAAGAGTATGGAGTGCCGCAGACGCGAGAGAGGATCATATTCGTCGGAACCAGAAAAGATTTGCCGAAATTTGAGCCCCCGATGCCGCTTTCAGGTAATCCAATAACTTGTGGCGAAGCCTTGCGTGATCTTGAAGGGAAGCCTGCCGACAAGATGTTTTCGCATATTTGGAGCAAAGCAGCGCCGTCTGGAGAACAGGGAAGCCGTAAGATGGTTGAGGATCGTCCGGGGTATACGATAAGGGCTGAATGCCACGGGAACATACAGTTCCACTACAGACTACCCCGCCGTCTTTCGATGCGGGAAGCCGCTCGTATACAATCGTTCCCCGACACATTTGTTTTCCCATGCGGCATTCGTGAGACAGAGCGACAGATTGGCAATGCGGTTCCGCCTGTGTTGGCATGGTACATTGCGCGGAACATCCAAAGGGTTTTGGAGGCGAAGAAATGAAGAAGGCTGATTTTGAAAGATTGCTTGACGTCTGCTGCGGCACTCTGACACATGAGGCCAGGAAGAGTGGTTTTACCACGTCCGTTCAATTTGAGAATAGGGTTCGCCAAGTTTTGGATGATTTGCTGACATGGTAAAAGCCGCTATGGAAATGGACGATGCGCTCTTCGTGGAATACTGGGGTGAAACAGTTAAACCTGAAGAGCGCATTCGTAAATGGCTGGAGAAAGCTGATGCGATTGCTGTTGGTTGGATTCCTTCGCAATCATTATTCGGGGGTAAGTATGCAAAGGCAAATCGTTGAAACGCCTGTGCAATCCGCCGCGATGATTCGCGCCGCGTTGCCGAAGGTTCAGAAGGAGGAGATAACCCAATGAGCAAGATGATAAGTGTTGCAATCGCCGTCATGGTCTTTGCGGTGGATGTCGGCGCGGCGGTGACGAACGCCGCGATCCGCGTGGGGACGTGCAATGTGCGCGTGGCGGCGAAGAAGGACGTCGCGGCGGGAAACGGCTGGAAAGACCGAAAGGGAGACCTGATCGCTCTTCTCCGCAAGATAGACATGGACGTGTTCGGCCTTCAGGAAGTCCACGCCAAGCCATATCGCGAGCTTTGCGCCGGATTGAAGGAGTGGGAACTTGTCGATGACCACGGCGTCACGACACCCGTCGCCTACCGCAAAAGCCGGTTCGACCTGGAGAAGAAAGGCGTGTTCTGGCTTTCCGAGACGCCGGACGTCCCCCGTTCGAAGGGATGGGGCGCGAATTTCGTGCGTCCCTGCCTGTACCTGATCCTGAAGGACCGGCGGACGGGGCGCAGGTTCTGTTTCGCGAACACGCACACCGATCATCAAGTTGTAAAGGCGAGGGTGGAGGGGATGAAGCTGGTCATGGAACGGATGAAGTCGTTCCGCGAGGGGTTGCCCGTCGTGTTTGTGGGCGACCACAACGACGGGCCGAAGTCCGAGATGGCGGCGATCGCTCGCCGTGTGCTGAAGGACGCGCGCGACGTCTCCGAGACGAAGGATCCCGGTCCGGTCAACACGTACCACAGCTGGGGACGGGTAAAGCCCAGGGAGCGGTTGCGCGTCGATTACATCTACGTTTCGGACGGCATCCGCGTCCGCGACTTCACGACGCACAACGACAAGCGCCCCGGTACAGACCTCTACCCCTCCGACCACTATCCGCTTTCCGCAACGATCGAACTGCCCGGCGATTAGGGTGTCGGCCGGTTTACGACCTGTATCGGGGTTGAAGAGGTGAAACCGTCGACGTCGATGGTCGATGTCCAGTTGAACGTGATGGGGCATCCTTTCGGGCTGTCGTAGCGGACGGTAACGGCACCGGTATTGTTGTCGCGCGAGAGCGTGAACCCTAAAAATCGTCTAACACGACCACGATAACCGCCCCGACGGCGGAAACCGTCCGTTCCGTAAACTTTTTTCAAAAAAAAACGCGAGATTTCCCTTGCGTTCGTTTCGTGGATATGTTATTATCCATTTCCACGAAATGAGGAGGTAAAAGAGGATGCCATGGAAGTTTCAGGGGAAAATCCACGTGGGGTGGCGCGTCCAGCGCCAGAAAAACGGCGACATCTACGTGCTGGAGCGCACGACGAGGTACGACCGGGCGAC
>JAGAEL010000089.1 GCA_017613085.1 Kiritimatiellia bacterium
ATCGGCTTGACCGTCTGCGCGCGCGTCCGGTTCGGCGTGAACCGCCGCCGGTTCGTCCGCTTGAGCTTGCGGATCCCCTCGTCCGCCTCCGCCAGCGTCGGCAGCTTGAAGCGGGGGAGGTTCGCGGGGGCGAACCCGTTGCCTTCGGGGACGGGCGGCGTCTGGGGCGTCTGCGCGGTCTGCTTCGGCGTGTCCGCCCCGCCGCGATTCTCGGCGATGCCTCCCGTATTCTTGTCGCCGTCATCGGCGACCTGGTCGGGCACTCCCTCCACCTTCGGCAACCGGAGCGTGGAGGCTACCTGTAACCCCGGCTTCAAGTCAAGCCAGTTCACGACCGCCGTGCAGTTCGGCGCGTCGCGGCGCATTTTGTTTCCGTACACGGCGGGATTCAATTCCACCAGGGCCGACTCGCACCACTCCGCCACCGCCGTGTTCCCGCCCTCGCGTGAGGCTTTCAACAAAGCCTGTACCAGCTCCGCCGATTCGGGGCTCATGTTCATCGCGAACCGCAATCCCGCAATCCGCATCGCCGGCTGTTCCTGCTGGGCAACCAACGCCAGGAGCTTATCGATGAAGTTGTCCGCCGGCAGCCGGAGCGAAAACTGCGACAGGATATTCAGGATGGAGTTGTCCAAGGCGCGCCCCTTCGGAATCCCGATGACCACGATGGTGTACATCCCCTTCATGACGACGCCGCCCTCGTAAAGTACCATCTGCGGTTCGATGTCATCATGCTTTACCCCGAAGAAGGTCTGCCCGAAAAGGGGAATCTCAATCCTGTTCTCCGGGGGGATCAGGGATTTCAGCCCGGAGATACAGGGCATCTTTGCGACGATCTGGAACTCCTTCTGCAGTCCCTTCGTCTGGTCGCCGCCCTCATTCACCACGAACATCTCGCCGCCTTGCGGAAGCGGAATGAAAACCGCCTTCAAGCCGCCCCATTCGCCCGCGCGCGGACGCAACGCATCCGGCACCTGCACCCCGGTCAATTCAAACGCCGGCGCGGAAAGGACGGAAACAACCGTCCACAAGAAAACCGCCACAACCACCTTCATCCACTTCGTAGTATGCATCTCTGAATCCCCTATTCTTTAACCTAGCCAAAAGGCCTCCGTCGCCAAGGTGCCGAAAGCCGAAATCGTCAACTATTTCCCGTAGACCTCCACTTCGGTGTAGTGGTTCATCGCGTTGGCGGTATTGCCGTTGCTGTAGAAACGGACGTAGCGGCCCTTCACGCCCTTACACGCGAACGGACGGCCTTCGAACGTCTCGATGTACTCCTTGTCGCGGCCAGCGCCGAGTTTCGCGGTGTTGTCGTGGTCGTTGTTGAAGACCGTCTGGACACCGTTGATGAAGTCCTTGTCGTTCGAAATCTGGCAGATCACGTCGCGGTAGACGCATGGTTCGCCGTGGTAATGCCAGATGCACACGGCATAGATTTCATGCTCCGCACCGAGATCCACCTGAATCCACTGGACGCCCGGGGCAAGTTCGACCTTTTCCGAGTCATACTCTTTAAACCCGTCCGTGACGCAGGCAAGCGAATCGCTTGGAATACTTGCCGAGACCTTACACCCGCGTGAAATCAATTTGTCGCAACCGTCCGGGACAACAATCGGAGGCCGGGGTTTACCGAAACGGAAAGGCTCAAGATTCGGCGTACGGATATCCCCTTTCCAAGACGAAAAGGGCGGCTTCGCGATTTCGATCTTCAACGTCACCTCCGCCTCGGCAGGCAATCCCATCAACACCAGAAGGATAATCGGTAGCTTCATCAGCCGCAGCATACGCCCCCCCTTCCAAGTTCTACGTTATCTTTACGACGGGAGGGGCGCGATGCGCCCCTCCATCATTTACGCTCCGTCGTGACGCACGAAATTGCGTCCCTCACGTAAACGGGCAAGCTGCCCGTTCTACCAGATTACTTCCCGTAGACTTCCACTTCGGTGTAGTGGTTCATCTCGTTGGAGGTGTTGCCGTTGCTGTAGAAACGGACGTAGCGGCCCTTCACGCCCTTACACGCGAACGGACGGCCTTCGTGCGTCTCGATGTACTCCTTGTCGCGGCCGGCGCCGAGTTTCGCGGTGTTGTCGTGGTCGTTGTTGAAGACCGTCTGGACACCGTCGATGAAGTCTTTGTCGTTCGAGATCTGGCAGATCACGTCGCGGTAGACGCGCGCTTCGCCGTGGTAATGCCAGACGCACGCGGCATAGATTTCATGCTCCGCGCCGAGATCCACCTGAATCCACTGGACTTTCGGCCCCAGTTCGACGTAGGTCGCCGCATCGTGTTCCTTATCGCCGTCGGTGATGTAGGAAAGTTCACCGAGAATCGGCTCCGGATCGCTGGAGGTGACCTTGCAGTCGCGGGAGAGGACCTTGTCGCAGCCGGCAGGCACGGTGATCGGAGGATACGGCTTGCCGTTGCGGGCCGGCTCAAGGTTGGCCGTCCTGATATCCTTCGGCGTTCCCGTGAACTGGGGCTTCGGAAGTTCGATCTTCAACGTCACCTGCGCTTCGGCGGCGATACCCGCGCCCAACACGAGGGCGGCGATGATGCATGCATTCAGTTTCATTTCTCTCTCCTTTTCTGGTTTCTCGCGAAACCGTTTGTTGACCTACCCGGACGTCCGGCACCCGCCGTCGTCCGGCCTAAGCTGTCTTCCGTTCCTGCGGAAACACACCGCAGATGCGCACAGGACTACGCACCTTGTCCAACCAGACCGCCTGGTCCCGTGTCACGAGCGCCCCCGTACCGGGGAGCGCCTGACAGGCGGCCTCAATCTCCTTCC
>JAGAEL010000090.1 GCA_017613085.1 Kiritimatiellia bacterium
AATTAGAAGAAAAAACGCTTGGTTGCAGGCGATGGGGTATCTCGGTATAAGGAACATACCTACGAAAGATACAATAGACTTCTATGAGGATGTCCTCCAAAACGGGACCGGCGAGGAGATGTTTAAAACGGTGTACAACTATGCGGGGCTGCTGGGGTACACGCCCGAATACTTTGAAAAAATCGACACCTTTCTCGCTGAAAAGAAGAAGAAGGACGATCCGGCGCGGAAGAGTCTGCTGTATGCCGTGAAATGTAACTTTGGGAATTGCCTATTCTGGGACCCCGCACGTCCATCAAACGTGGTCAGCAACCGGATTGTGGCGTACATCGAAAAATCCGTCCGACGCGACAGTGCGAGCGCCTGTTATTTTCTTGAGCTGCTTTGCCGAGTGAAGCCGGAATTCAAGGGAAGCGACGAGTGGGTCAACCATGTCCGCTTGATTCTCGCCGACAAGTCGCTCCACGAGAATCTGCGTAAGCCCTACCGGGACCAGCTGGTTGCGGAAGAGAAACGCCGTAAAGAGGGAAAAAGGAAGATGGAGGCAGAAACGAAGAAGGACGGAGGCGGAGAATGAATAAATGGTTTATGGGTGTTTTCTGTATCGTCGCGGCGACTGCCTGTGCGGAACTCGACAAGGCGCAGTTCGACGAGGACGTGTGTTTCCTGACGAACAAAATACTGAACGGATGGGCCAGGCATCCGCGTGATACGGTCTATCCGCGTTTAACCGGATTTCAGAAGTACCGGCATCTTTCGGACGAGGACTTCACGCGTGAACTACTATGCGTCGTTTCGCTTAATCGGATGGACGGGAGTGAGAACGGACGAGAAAAAAGTAGGAAGGTGTCCGCATGGCGGCAGACGATGCTCTATCTCGGTATGAGGAATGTTCCGTTGAAGGAAGCTATTGCCTTCTATGAGGAACTATTATTGAATGGTCGATCAGATGATGAAATATCATTTGCTTTTTCAAATTATCTGAAACAACGCGATTATACGATAGAATGTTTTGAAAAGTTAGATGATATCCTCATGGATAAAAGAAGGCGGAACGATTCTACATATTATAGTTTACTCTGGTCGATGAAGTGTAGATTTTATCATAAATTATTCTGGGACCCCGTACGTCCATCAAACGTGGTCAGCAATCGGATTGTGGCGTACATCGAAAAATCCGTCCGACGCGACAGTACGAGCGCCTGTTATTTCTTGGATACGCTTTGCCGAGTGAAGCCGGAATTCAAGGGAAGCGACGAGTGGGTCAACCATGTCCGCTTGATTCTCGCCGACAAGTCGCTCCACGAGAATCTGCGCAAGCCCTACCGGGACCAGCTGGTTGCGGAAGAGAAACGCCGCAAAGAGGAAAAAGGGAAGAAGGAGGCAGAACAGAAGAAGGACGGAGGAGGAGAATGATGAGAAAGGTTATCGGTATCGTTTGCGTGTTTTTGGGGTGTACGGCATCGGCGCTCACCCAAGCGCAGTTCGACGAGGCGGTTTGTTTTGTTACCAACCGAATCCTGTTTCCCGGAGTTGCCGATGGAAGTATTGTGTACAACCGCTTGAATGGATTTCAAAAATGGAAGGGGATTCCCGATGAAGAATACGCCGAGATCCTTGTCGATGTTTTGGAGTCGCTGCATCAGGATGTACTCACGGGGAGGGAAATACCTGGAGTTCGTTCGAGGAGCGAGAAGAAACAATTCACATGGGAACTTGGCGTTCGTTACCTCGGCAGGATGCAGACCATTACCCCGGCGGCGACGAATTTCCTTCTGCGCACCGTGAGGAACGAGTACCCGCACGAGATAGAACGTGCGGTTGATGCATATCTGCAACTCATGAAGTTTTCTCCCGAAAGTCTGGAGGAGATGGATCGCCTGATGGAGGAGGCGAAATCCCGCCCCGTGGATGTACAGAACTGGTTAATCTGGGCGATGAGCATACCGTTCCACCAAGAGTTACGGTACGGGGAAAGTAGCCCTGCCGTCAAGAAGCGGATTCTGTCGTATCTGGAGGAACGGGTTGACAAAAACGGTTTGACCGCCTACTACTTTCTCGAACCCCTGTGCAAGGCGAAGCCGGAGTTCGAGTTCACCCCGAAGTGGGAACGTTGCGCCCGCATGGTCGTGAACACCCCGGCTCTCCGGGAGAGCCAACGGAAAATCTATGCCGCGAAACTGACCGAGCTGGAGAAACGCCGCGCGCGGGAAAAGGAGAAGAAGAAGGCAGACACGCATCATTCGAGAATCGAGCGGAGGAAACGGCCGGTGTGGGAACGGGGACAGGCGGCGACTTCTTCGGGCGTTCCCGCGCAAACCAAGTCCCCGCCGTTTTCCCCGCCTTCCGGTCCGAGGTCGATGATGTAGTCGGCGCATTTCATCACATCGAGGTTGTGTTCGATCACGACCACCGTATTTCCGCTTTCCCGCAGTTTCAACAGGAGCTGCATCAACTTGTTCACATCGTCGAAATGAAGCCCCGTCGTCGGTTCGTCCAGCAGGTAGAGCGTCTTGCCGGTTGCCCGTTTCGAGAGTTCCGCCGAGAGTTTGATACGCTGCGCTTCACCCCCGGAGAGGGTTGTGGAAGACTGACCGAGACCGATGTAGCCGAGGCCGACCTTCTCCAGCGTCTCCAGCTTGCGCGAAATCATCGGGACGGCCTTGAAGAACTCCAGCGCCTCCGACACGCTCATGTCCAGGACTTCGGCGATGTTTTTCCCACCGTAGCGGACATCAAGCGTTTCCTTGTTGTAACGGCTGCCGCCGCACTGTTCGCACGTGACGTACACATCGGGCAGGAAACTCATCTCCAGTTTACGCAGTCCGTCCCCCGTGCAGACCTCGCAGCGGCCTCCCTTCACGTTGAAACTGAACCGCCCCGGATCGTACCCGCGCATCTTCGCGCCCGGCGTCGCGGCGAAAAGTTCGCGGATGCCGGTGAACGCGCCGGTGTAGGTGACGGGATTGCTGCGCGGCGTCCGCCCGATCGGGCTCTGGTCGATTTCGATCACCTTGTCCAGGAATTCCGTCCCGGTGATCCGCTTGAATTTTCCCGGCTTTTCCTTTGAACCGTAGAAAAGCTGGAAAAGGTGGCGTTTGAGAATATCGCTGATGAGGGAGGATTTGCCGGACCCCGAGACGCCGGTCACGCAGACGAAACATCCGAGCGGGATTTCGACGTCGATGTTCTTCAAATTATTCTCCGCCGCGCCGAAAATCCGCAACCGCCGTTTGCCCGGTTTGACGCGCTCGTGCGGGAGTTCCACCCTGCGCCGCCCCGACAGGTAGTCCGCCGTCAACGAACCCTTGGCTTTGAGCAGACCGGCGTAAGGGCCTTGGTAGACGACCTCGCCGCCTTTCACGCCGGCGCCGGGGCCGAGGTCGATGACGTAATCCGCGTTACGCATCATCTCTTCGTCGTGTTCGACGACGACCACGGTGTTGCCGCGTTTCTGCAAGGCACGGAGCATGGCGATCAACCGTTCATTGTCACGGGGATGCAGACCGATGGTCGGTTCGTCCAACACGTACAGCACGCCGGTCAACCCGTTCCCGATCTGCGTGGCCAGGCGGATCCGCTGCATTTCACCGCCGGAGAGCGTGGAACTCTCCCGGTCAAGCGACAGGTATTCCAAGCCGACGTCCAGCAGGAAACGGAGTCTGCGGCGGATTTCACGGAGGATGTCGCCGACGGCCGCCTCCTCCGCAGGGCGGAGCTTCAGATTGTCGAAGAAGTCGACCGCCTCGGTGATGCCCATGTGCATGACCTCGATGATGGTCTTTCCTCCGACGGTGCAGACACGGCTTTCGGGGCGGAGCCTTGCGCCGTGGCAGTCGGGGCAGTCCTGCCGGCTCATAAACTGCGCAAGCTTGTCGCGCACGTCGTCGCTCTCGTTCTGTTCGTAACGCCGTTTCAAGGTCGCGATCACCCCTTCGAAGGGACGGTCTTCGTTGCGCCATTCCAGTTCGAGATTCCGCGTGTCGCCGCCGTGCATGAGGATTTTGCGGAAACGGGCGGGAAGGTCTTTGAAGGGCGTGTCGAGCGAAACGTTGTACATCGCGGCGACGCGCTCGAGCAGGTATTTGTAGTAGACGATCGCGTGGTGCCCGGCGACGCGCCACGCCTTGATGGCCTCGCCGAGCGGTTTCTCCTTGTCCGGCACGACCAGGTCCTCGTCGAAGTTCCAGAGCGCGCCGAGTCCCGAACAGGTCGGGCACGCGCCGAACGGGCTGTTGAAGGAGAACGAGCGCGGCTTTAACTCTTCAAAGCTGATGCCGCAGTCCGGACAGGCGTTTTTTTCGGAGAAGAGCACTTCGCGTTCCTGCGACGCCTCGTTCGCCCCCGCTTCCTTCAACGCCTCGGCGGAAAGGCCTGCGACGAACTTGACCTCTTTCCCGGCGGCGGGGATGATCTGCGCCATCAAAACGCCTTTCCCCTGTTTCAAGGTCGTTTCAACGGAATCCGTGAGACGGCTCCGGATTGCGGGAGAGACGGCGAGGCGGTCTACCACGGCATCGATGTTGTGGCTTTTTTTCTTATCGAGGTCGGGTACATCGTCGAGCGCGTACATCTCTCCGTCCACGCGGACGCGGGCGAACCCCTGCCGGCGGATTTCGGCAAGCACATCTTCGTGCCGCCCCTTGCGGCCGCGCACGAGCGGCGCGAGAAGGATGACGCGCGTTTTTTCAGGAAGCCGCAGCAGCTGGTCTACGATTTCCTCCGCGCTCTGTTTCCGGACGGGTTTCCCGCAATTCGGGCAATGCGCGAGGCCGATGGAGCCGTAGAGCAGACGGAGGTAGTCGTGGATTTCGGTGACGGTCGCCACGACGGAACGCGGGTTGCTCCCGGTCGTCCGCTGTTCGATGGAGATCGCCGGCGAAAGTCCCTCGATATGTTCGACGTCGGGTTTCTGCATCTGGTCGAGGAACTGGCGCGCGTAGGCGGAGAGGCTTTCGACGTAGCGCCGCTGCCCTTCGGCGTACAGCGTGTCGAACGCAAGCGAGGATTTCCCGGATCCGCTCAACCCGGTGATGACGGTTAGGGAATTGCGGGGGATGCGCACATCCACGTTCTTCAGATTGTGCTGTTTCGCCCCGGTGATCAGGATGTCTGCCATGTCAGATGTTCCCCCGTTTCAAGAGATGGATCAGGTATTGCCCGTAGGAGGATTTCTTCAACTTCTTGGCGAGTTCGGAAAATTCTTCGTTGTCGATGAACCCCTGCCGCCAGGCGATTTCTTCCGGACAGGCGATCTTCAGCCCCTGCCTGTCCTGGAGGGTCTTGACGAACGCGGTCGCGTCGGCGAGGGAATCGTGCGTCCCCGTGTCGAGCCAGGCGTATCCGCGCCCCATGAGTTTGACCCGCAGCTGGCGGCGTTCCAGGTAGATGCGGTTGACATCGGTGATCTCGTATTCGCCGCGTGCGGAAGGTTTCAGGTCTTTCGCGATCTGCACGACGTCGTTGTCGTAGAAGTACAGCCCGACGACGGCATAGTTGGAAGCCGGGTTCTTCGGTTTCTCGTCGATGGAGCAGACGTGTCCGGCTTCGTCGAACCCGATGACGCCGTAGCGTTCCGGGTCGTTGACATAGTAGCCGAATATGGTTGCCCCCGACGAAAGATTCGCCTCCTGCACAAGGCGGGAAAGCCCGCCCCCGTAGAAGATGTTGTCGCCGAGGACCAGGCAGACGGAATCCTTGCCGATGAAGGAAGCGCCTAGGACGAAGGCCTGCGCGAGGCCGTTCGGTTTTTCCTGCACCTTGTAGGAGAGGCGGATCCCGAACTGCGAACCGTCCCCCAGCAGCGACTCGAACTGGGGTGTCGCCTCCGGCGTTGAGATGATCAGGATGTCGCGGATCCCCGCCAGCATCAACGTGGAAAGGGGATAGTAGATCATCGGTTTGTCGTAAACCGGGAGGAGTTGTTTGCAGATGATCTGCGTGACGGGGAAGAGCCGTGTGCCGGAACCGCCCGCCAAGATGATGCCTTTTCTCGCCATACCGATCCGCCTTTCGGTTCTAGGGGTTGAAGATTTCGCGGTAACGGGGCGCCCAGTAGGAGAGGAAGAGGTCTGCTCCGGCGCGGTCGATCGCCATGAGCGATTCCCGCACCATGCCCATCAGGTCCCCCCAGCCGCGTTCTGCGGCGGCGATGAGCATCGAATACTCGCCGCTGACGTTGTAGGCGGCGACGGGAAGGTCGCTCGCCTCGCGGATTTTCTGCAATACGTCGAGGTAGAACAACGCGGGCTTGACCATCAGGATGTCCGCGCCTTCCTCCTCGTCGAACTCGGATTCGCGCAGGGCGGCCCGGAGGTTCGCGTAGGACGCCTGGTACCCCTTGCGGTCTCCCTGGCCCGGTTTGGAGTTCTCCGCGTCGCGGAACGGCCCGTACATGTTCGAGGCGAATTTGCTGGAGTATGCCATGAGAAGCGTGTCCTGCATATCGTGGTCGTCGAGCGTCTGGCGGATCTCCAGGATCTGCCCGTCCATCATCGCGCTCGGCGCGATAACGTCCGCGCCCGCTTCCGCGTGCGAAAGCGCCACCTTTGCGAGAAGCGCGTTGGCGGCGTCGTTTTCAACGCTTCCGTCCGGGCGCAGCGGGCCGCAATGCCCGTGCGACGTGTAGGCGCAGAGGCAGACGTCCGTCATCACGACCAGTCCGGGGTAGGCGCGTTTCAACGCGGGGACCGCCCGCTGGACGACGCCGCGCGGGTTGTACGCCTCCGTTCCGTCGTTGTCCTTCTTCGCGTCGTCCTCGCACTGGCCGAACAACAGGACGCCGCCGACACCCTGCGCGACGACCGGTTCGAGTTCGCGGATCAGCGTGTCGATGCTCATGCGGAACTGTCCGGGCATCGCGCCGATCGGCTCGCGGCGCTTGTCGCCCGCGACCACAAAAACGGGCCAGACGAATTTCGACGCGGGGGGCGGCGGGGCATCGAACATGGCGCGGATTTCCGGCGTTCTTCTCAGCCGGCGTAGACGGACTTCGGGAAACATTTCATTCTCCTTTCTGGCAAATGGCTTCGGCGAGCAGGTCGTACCCGCGCGCCCCGGTGATTTTCACGGGGAGGAAATCGCCGGCTTTCGCGTCGGCAGGGACGTTCTTCACGCGGGTCTCGCCGTCGACGTCCGGCGCCTGCCGGGGAAGACGCGCCGTCCAGGCGCCGCCTTTCTTCGCAGGGGCGCGCAACAGCAGCGCGCGGTCTCGCTGCCCGACAAGCGAACGCGCCCGTTCGCGGACGATTTTCTGTTGCGCGGCCATTAAAGCGTCGCGCCTCGCTTCTGCGATTTCCAGATCCGGGACATCGGGAAGCAGAAGCGCGCGGGTGCCTTCTTCCGGCGAATAGACGAACGTGCCGAGATGGTCGAACCGGGAAACCTTCACGTAGTCGAGCAGTTCCGCGAACGCCGCATCGGTCTCGCCGGGGAAGCCGACGAGGCAGGTGGTGCGCAACGTGATGCCGGGGACGGCTTTGCGCAGACGTTCCGCGAAACCGAGCGTGGCGTCGATGGCGTCCGCCCGTCCCATTGCTTTCAAGACGGAAGGGTTGCAGTGCTGAACCGGGACATCCAGGTAGCGGCAAAGGTGTTTCGACGTCGCCAGGAGTTCCAGGATCTCGTCGGTTACGGCGGAGGGGTATCCGTAGAGGAGGCGGAGCTGGAAATCGCCGTCGAGCTTGTCCAGTTTGCGGAGCAGGGACGCGATGCGCGGCTTACGGTCGGGCGCGAAATCCCGTCCGTACCGCAGCACGTCCTGGGCGATCAGGTTGATCTCCTTCACGCCGGCCCCGATCATCGCCTTGGCTTCGCGCAGGAGGTCTGCCTCCGGGCGGGATCGGAAGGGACCGCGGATTCCGGGAATCGCGCAGAACGCGCACCGGTGGTCGCACCCTTCGGAAATTTTCAGATAGGCGAACGGGCCGCCGGTAAACAACAGGGTAGGGTAGGCGGGGTTGTAAATTTTCGCAGGCTTTTCAGATCCGGCTTGCACGCGCTTCGGGCGTTTACCCTGTTCGAGCTTCTGGACGATTTCGGAGACGGATTCGAGGTTGTCCACGCCGAGAAAGGCATCGACGCCGGGGAACGCCTTCGCCAGCTTCTCGCGGTAACGCTGCACCATGCATCCCGCCACAATCACCGCGCGGCATCCGCCGGCGCGTTTCTGCTCACAGGCGGCGAGGATGGCATCCGCCGCCTCTTCACGTGCGTCCTGGATGAACGTGCACGTGTTGACGAGGATGATGTCGGCCTCTTCCGGCGAATGTGCCAGCGTGATGTCGTCGCGCTTCAGAAACCCCGCCATGAGCTGGGTGTCGACGAGGTTTTTGGAACACCCCAGGGAAACAAAACCTACCGAAAGCCTCATGCAATCTCCTTCGTATCGAAACGGATTCCAGTCTACCATATCTCCCCATGCCCGCAAAGGGTTTTGTTTCGCGCCGCAAAGCGTTTTTTTATCCTTGCTATACGGTGGGAGTGTGGTATACTGCGTTCGAAGTTAGGGGGGCGGGAGTCCTCTCGACGGTTTTTCAAAAAGTCCCGGGCGGGCCGTTTCCGGCGCGGTCGGGGAAGAAAGGAAATCAGGTATGAAGAAGGTTGTTGCGGCATTGATCGTGTCCGCCGGTATGTTGTTCGGTGTGAACGGCGCCGAGTACAAGGGAAATTACGCCTACGCAGGGCTGTTGGAGTGTTATGTGAGCGGGCTTGGCAAGACAGTCCCTGTCGGCCTTGTGACGGTGAAAGTCGGCAAGCCCACGACGAAGAAGACCTGCAAGGTGACGATGGACGTCCAGAAGGCGAACGCGAAGCGTGTCCGTGTCATCGGCGATTTGACCGTCGCCAGCAACGGTGAGTTGTCGGGGAAGATCGGCAAGGGTGCGGACGAATACGAGGTTGAAATCGTCGATCCGGATCACTTTCAGATGATCAACCATTCGACCGGGATGTACGTCAACTGCGACCGGAACTATCTGGAGGGACCGGACGCGAAGGCGAAGGCCGCCCAATACAACCCCTACGTCGGTGTCTGGAATGCGATGCTCACCGTCGAGAACTACGGTGGCGTCTACGTGAACTGCGTTGTGAATGAGAAGGGCGTCGTTCGGGCTTCCTGCTGGGGGTGGGATTGCAAATTCAAGGGTACGTGCAAGACCAAGCTCGTCGCCTGTGAAACTGACTATCAAGGGTGTTCCATCCCGGTCAACTTCATGAATCTCACGGCAAAGAAGAATACCTCGGCGGCGTTCTCTCTGCGCCTGACGCCGGATGAGAAGGGGATCATCCGGATGTCCTTCCCCGAACGTTACACGGATGCGTGGGAAGGCGGTTGTTACGCGATCAACGCATTCAGTTCCTTCCAGCAGGCGACGGACGAGGAACAGTGCAAGCTTTATTCGCAGAAGATTTCCGACGACGTGGAAGGAGGGAAGGGCGCCCGTCCCCCCTACGGTAATTATTACGTCCACGGAGGGATATACGCCGGGTATAACATCGGCGACGTGATGGCCTTCGGGTATCCCGTCGTCGTGACGCTCGGTTACCCGGAAACGACGCCGGTGAAGATAAGCCGTTTCGGCTGGGTTACCCCGAAAGCCACGAAGGTCGCGTTGACCGGACCAGTCCCGACCGTGCAGGGGGTTCAGCCCAACCCCTGCGGACTCAAGCTCACCCCCAACTTCAAGACGCACACGTTCAAGGGGTCTTACTACATCTACACGAAGGTCGGCGGGAGACTCCAGAAAAAAACGGCGAGGCTCAACGGCGTCACCTTCCGCGCCTATGAGGTCGGGGAGGATACTCCGAAATACTGCTCGGTCGGTTTCGCGTACTGTCTCGGCCCGAACGGGAAGTATGCGTTCGACCACTCCTGCATGGATCCTCAGAACAACGAATGATGCCCGCGAGAAGGGAATTTTGAGATGAAAAAGGGCCTGTTGTCTGCGGTGGCGGCGGTTGTATTCGCCGCTTTCACGTCTGCCTTTGCTGGTGATGCATCTACCTACACGGATGGGGATGGTGTTATCTGGGAATATGAGTACACGTACGCAGACAACACGGCCACGATTACCCGCGCCGACACGCATGGTACAAGCGAAACGGGGATATCCGTGCCGGCGGCCTTACTTAAGGGCACGATAGAAATGACCGTCACGGGAATTCGGGACGGCGCGTTTAATGGTTGCTTGAACATCGAAAGTGTCTATCTGACGGAAACGGTTGCGGAGGTCACAGGCGAGGCGTTCCGGGATATGGGTAGCCATGTCCAGGTATACGCTCCCGATACGCTGGAAAACAAGCTGGTATCCGGGACGTACGGGAAAACGGTTCTGGAAGTAAGTTATTTCTACACACCGCAGGACATTCCCCTGACCTACGCGAACTTCACGAAGTCGCAGACGGTCAAGGGGGCAAGGACATTCATTGGGGGATGGACGTTGGCCGAGTATCGGTTCAACGGTGCGGTGGCGGAACTCAAGTTCGCCAAGGCGGGAAAATCCAAGAACGGCCAGCCCCGCCCGGTCAAACTTACCGCGACCTTTATCGCGCCGGACGGAAGCAAGCAGCGGGTGAAGGCGACCCTCAAGGTCAACGCCGACGGTTCCACCGCCGCGCCGCTGAATATCCACCTGAAATTAAACGGGATGGAAGAAGAAGACGTCACCTTGAATATTTCAGGAGGTAAAGTCTCGCTGAAAAATGACAAATACAAATTCGCAAAAGCGAAAATCGGCGGCGTGATAGGTCATTCCAAACTTGGTTTTTACATCTACCACATAGATGGAGCGATGCCGAATTTCAGCGCGGGGTGGAAACCCCTTTATCTGGGTGGATATACGAAATTGGATTTCCTTAGCTTTTCTGTCCATATCCAGAACGGGCGGAAATTCACGACCGAAAAGCCCGCACGCATCAAGCTCAAGAAAAATAAAGACGGCTCGACGACGGTGACCGGCGCGGATGGACTTGATAACGTCTACTCTTTGAAACTCACCTACAACATGAAAACCGGTCAGTTTCGAGGTTCTTTCAAGCTCTATGCCGTCAACGAGGCGAAGAAGCGACTTAAGTCCTATACGGTCAAAGTCACGGGATACATGATTCAAGACCTCGGTTACGGTGCGGCGACACTCAAGATCCTAAAAGCCGGGCCTTGGCCAATCGGAATCTGGGAAGGACTTGGTTGAGAGGGGAAGGGAAAGGAATACAGAAATGAAGAGAGTACGCACGTTCATCGTGGCAACGGTTGCGTTTGCCGCGAATAAATCCGTGTGTTAACAGCCGCTCCTCTTCTCCGTTTTTATCCCATGCGGCGGCGCAGAGGAAAAGCGGGAGGGTTGCGCCCCGTCGCGACCGGCTGTCGGCTGTCGGGTGTCGCCTGTCGTGCGGGAGGCATATCCACGCGGATGCGGTCGAGGGGCGCAAAGCGTTTTTTTGTCCTTGCTATACGGTGGGGGTGTGGTATACTCGTTTGAGGTTAGGGGACGGGAGTCCTCTCTACGGTTTTTCAAAATGCCCCTGGTCGGGCTGTTTTCGGCGCGGTCGGGGAAGAAAGGAAATCAGGTATGAAGAAGGTTGTTGCGGCATTGATCGTGTCTGCCGGTATGTTGTTCGGTGTGAACGGTGCCGAGTACAAGGGAAACTACACCTACGCAGGGCTGTTGGAGTACAGGGTGAAGGGGTTGGCGGACAAGAATGTCCCTGTCGGCCTTGTGACGGTGAAAGTCGGCAAGCCCACGACGAAGAAGACCTGCAAGGTGACGATGGACGTCCAGAAGGCGAATACGAAGCGTGTCCGTGTCACCGGCGATTTGACCGTCGGCGCCAACGGCGAGTTGACCGGGAAAATCGGCAAGGGCGTGGGTGAATACGAGATCGAAATCGTCGATCCGGATCACTTCCAGATGGTCAACCATGCGACCGGGATGTTCGTCAACTGTGCGCGAAACTACCTGGAGGGGAGTGACGCGAAGGCGAAGGCCGCCCAATACAAACCCTACGTCGGTATCTGGAACGCGCAGCTCACCGTAGAAAAATACGGTGATATCTACGTGAATTGCAGTGTGAAAGATAATGGAATCATCCAGGCCTTCTGCTGGGGGTGGAACTGCAAGCTGAGGGGAATCTGCAAGACCAAGCTCGTCGCCTGCGAACCCGACTATCAGGGGTGCTGCATCCCGATCAACTTCATGAATCTCACGGAGAAGAAAAACACCTCGGCGGCGTTCTCTCTGCGCTTGAAGCCGGATGAGAAGGGGACGATCCGGCTGACGATGGATGAGCGTTACACGGCGGCATGGTATGCGGGATGTTACGCGATCAGCGGGTTCGGTTCCTTCCAGCAGTCGACAGATGAGGAGCAGTGCAAACTTTACGCCCAGGAAATCAAAGAGGTGGAAGGTGGGAAGGGCGTCCGTCGTCCCGCCGGCGATTACATCGTCCACGGGGATAACGCGATGTTCCCCTTGTACAACATCGGCGATGTGACGGCTTTCGGTTATCCCGTTATCGTGACGATCGGTTATCCGACGTACAGCACGCCGGTGAAGGTGAACCGCCTCGGCTGGATTACCCCGAAAGCCACGAAGGTCACGCTGAACGGCCCCCTGAACCCGACCGTGAAAGGTGCATTGGCCAACCCCTGCGGACTCAAGCTCTCCCCCAACTTTAAGATGCACACGTTCAAGGGATCCTACTACATCTACACGAAGGTCGGGGGGAAACTCAAGAAATCGACGGCGAAACTTAACGGCGTCACCTATCGGATCGGGGACGGTTCCGACATCATGGAATACGTCTCGCGTGGTTTCGCGTACTGTGTCGGTCCGAACGGGAAGTATGCGTTCGACCACTCCTGCATGGATCCGGCGCCGACGGGCGGCTCTGACGAGGATGAGTAGGGGCCATCGAGAACACTCGAAGGCCATCGATAGCTACCGAGGGCAATCAGCACCACCTCATGCGGACCGGGATGCCCGCCGCGTCCAAGGCGGACTTGATTTGCGGGATTGTGTATTCGCCGGTGTGTAGGATGCCGGCGACAATCGCCGCGTCCGCATGGGCTTCGAGGAAGGCGTCCCGGAGGTGTTCCGGGCATCCGGCGCCGCCGGATGCGACGACCGGGACGCCTACCGCGTCGGCGATTTTCCGCGTGATCTCCAGTTCAAAACCGGTGCGCGTTCCATCCGCATCGACGCTGTTCACGACAATCTCCCCTGCGCCGAGGTCGACGGCGCGTTTCGCCCATTCGACGGCATCCATCCCGGTGCGTTCACGGAAGCCGCGTGTCGTTACCTCGTACCCGCAGGGACATTTCGCGCTCTTCACGGGATCCATCCCCAGTACGACGCACTGACGGCCGAACGCAGCCGCACCTTCCGCGATGATCTGCGGGTTTCGCACGGCGAGCGAATTGACGGAGATCTTCTCCGCGCCGGCGAGGATGACACGTTCCATGTCCGCAATATTGGCGATGCCGCCGCCGACGGCGAAGGGAATCCGTATCGCCCGCGCAACGGCGGCGACCATGCCGATGTCGATGGGGCGGCCTTCCGCCGAGGCGGTGATGTCGTAGAATACCAGTTCGTCCGCGCCGTTGTCGGAGTAGCGGACGGCTAGTTCCACGGGATCGCCGAGATCGATGTTGTTCTTGAACTTAACGCCTTTCGTGACACGCCCCTGGCGGACGTCAAGACAGGGAATCACCCGTTTCTTCAGCATCTTACGCCCTCCCTTCGCTTGACGGCGCGTGTACGAAACTCCGCAACAGCCGGAGACCGAGTTTGCCGGACTTCTCCGGGTGGAACTGGCACGCGAAGAGGTCGCCCTTCCGGACGGCGGCGGAGAACTCTACGCCGGCATATCCAGCCGTGGCCACGGTGCAGGGGTTGACCTCCGCATAGTACGAATGGACGAAGTAGTATTCGTCGTGGGTCTGGACAAAACCGCGAGGATCGTTCGCCTCGATTTCGTTCCAACCGATCTGCGGAACCTTACACCCCGGCACGGAGGGAAAACGGCGCACACGCCCCGGCAGGATCCCCAGGAGATCGACACCGCCGTCCTCCTCGCTGTATTCGAAGAGGATCTGCATACCGAGGCAGATACCGAGAAACGGTTTTGTCGCGGCGGCTTCTCGGACGGCATCCGCAAGCCCCATCGAACGCAAGTTCTCCATCGCGCTCTTCGCCGCGCCGACACCGGGGAAGACGACACGGGCTGCCGCCCGGATCTCGTCCGGCGAGGAGGTGATGAGGGCGGGGCAGTCCAGCGCCTCGAAGGCGAGTTTCACGCTGGTCAGGTTCCCGGCCCTGTAGTCGACAATGGCAATCATGGTAACGCTCCTTGAAAGCCGTCTATTTTAGAAAACAGCAGGGGGGGACGCAAACGAAAACTTTCTCGAAGGATGGAAAAAAGGATTAGGCGTATCGCGGTGTTTGTGGTATACTTATCGCGTTATCGGGCACGTGTCCGTTTTGTTAACCCTTTTTGAGGAGAGAAGCAATGTTTTCAAGTGACTTTTTTTCACCGGTTGACTCCATCGGCAACGCTTTGCTGAAGGACGCCGACGCCGCCTACGCCGAGGGCGACAAGCGCGAAACGGCGAACATCCTGAAGGAAGGCGCGGAGGCCGGGCATCCCGGTGTCGCCTGCGCGTTCGCCTGTCTCATGGAGGAGAGCAAGTCGATCGAAGGTTTCGAGAAGGTTGACGTCAAGCCCCTGCTGAAGCAGGCCGCGAAGACGGGACTGCCGATCGCCATGCGGATGTACGCCGATGCGATCTATTCGAACAAGCGCGACGCCACCAAGGCGCACAAGCTGGCGAACCGCCTGTATACGCTCGCCGCCGCCAAGGGGGAACGCAAGGCCGTGGAGAAGGTGATTGCGTTGCTCGCCAAGGACGGCATCCACTACGATGCCCAGACCGTCCAGCGTTGGGCGGCGGCGGCCGTCGAACAGCGCGCCGTCGCCATCTTGTCCGACCTGCTCTAAGCGGGCGGCGGAGCTGGTTGTTTTTGTCGATAGCACTCGATAGCAATCGGTAGCGGTCGGCAGCAGTTGATGCTGCCGGCCGCTCGCCGTTATAAATCGTACCAGGTTTTATCACGGGCGGGGGGGCGCATCCGCCGCCAGAGTTCCGAGACCTTTCCGCCGAGGGAGCCGCCTTCTTCTTCGGCAAAGGGATTATGGGTGTTCTCGAAAAGGTCTTGGAAGGTTTCATCCACTTTTTCGGGATCTTCGCCGGACTCGATCCGTGCGAAGGCCTCTTCCACATCCTTGTTGAACGAAAGGCCGCCGGCGCGTGCCATCTCCCGCATGGCGCGGACGGCGGAGGCGGGGTCGTCTTCGTCGAACGCCATCTGATCCATGCGGTCGCTCATCTTCGCGATCAAGTCCTCTTCGCGCGCGTTGGCCAGTTCGTCGGTGTCCGTTCCGGAACCGTCGCTTTTCCCCGCGATGGAATGGGAAAAAGCGGAGACCTCGCGGGTTAATTTCGCGCCGCACTTCGGGCACGCCGGTACGGTCGTCGTGTCCACGCGGGGAGACCGGAACGTGAAGACCGTGTGGCAGGGCTGACAGTAGAATTCATAAAGCGGCATGGTAGAACACCTCCTGTGAATACGGAAACGCGCGGCAGAGCCGCTGTTGGACTGCCGCGCGTGAAGGAAACGGGAAATTTACTTCTTCTTGTCGCCGCCGAAAAGGCCGCCGAGGGATTTCACGGTGTCCGTGACCCCTTTGGCCGCGTCTTTTGCGCCTTTCTCCGCGTCCTTGGCGGCATCCTTAACCGCCTCTTTCGCGCCTTTCTCCGCGTCTGCAGGCTTCTCCGAGGAACCGCCGGTCAACGCGCCGAGACCCTTGGTGAGGGCGCCGCCGACGCTCTTCACCGCGTCGCCCGCCGCACCGGCCGTTCCGCCGATGACGCTTGCCG
>JAGAEL010000091.1 GCA_017613085.1 Kiritimatiellia bacterium
CCTGCCGTCGATCGCGGCGATGCACGCCGAACCGCCCGCTGTCGCGAGTGCGTACATGAAGGCCGTGGCCGACTTCCAGAAGGAGTACGCGAAGTACCTGATGCGCGGCAAGTTCGTCGATGACGAAGGGTTCGCTTGTAGAACGGGCAGCCAGCCCGTTCAAGGGGGGGACGCGAACGCGCTGGCAGCGCGTTCTACCCGTTCCGTCGTCGCCAAGCGCTTCGTCGCCGACGACGGCACGAGCGCGGTCTGCGTGTGGACTATCGCGGGCAAACCCGCCGACATCGTGATCGACGGCCTCGGCAAGCCGAAGGGCGTCTTCGTGCCGCCGGGAGAGAAAGCCGACGGCCCGCTCGTCGCCGACGCGATCAGGCTTTATGTTTATCCGTAAGAAGAAGAACGAGAATGAGACGTTTGTTGATCGCCGTGCCGTTTTGGGTCGCGGTAAATGCGTGGGCTGAGGTACAGCCGCCCGAATCCCCGCTGGATGCCGCCGTACGGGCGGAACTGGCCGTGCGCACACTTCCCGAATCGGCGAAGAAGTCGTCCATCGACGCCGTGTTCGCGGAATTGGCGGCGGCGGATACCGCATGTAACGAAGCGTGGCTGCGTTGCGCGACAAAGGAGGCGTTTCTCGCCCGTACCCGTAAAGTCCGCGAAGACTTTATCCGCGCGCTCGGCGGTTTCCCCGAAAAACGCTGCCCGTTGAACGCAAAGACGGTCGCCGTCGTGAAGCGTGACGGGTACGTCGTCGAGAAGGTGCTTTTCGAGAGCTGGCCGGGCATACACGTTCCGGCGAATCTCTTCCTGCCCGACAATCCGAACTATGCCGCGCCGTATCCGGCGATCCTCCTGCCGTGCGGACATTCGGGAAACGGCAAAGGATCGGAGGGCTATCAGCGGGGCGGCGTCCTTGCCGCCCAGGCCGGCATGGCGTGTCTCATCTACGATCCGTATGACCAGGGAGAACGCGGGCAGGGCGTACGGAGTTCAAACGTCCATGCGCACAACCGGATCGGTGCGCTCGCCGCGTTGCTCGGCGGAAGCATGGCCCGTTTCCGCATCTGGGACGGTATGCGGGCGTTGGACTACCTTGAAACGCGCAAGGAGATCGATGCCGCGCGTCTGGGCGTGATGGGAAATTCGGGCGGCGGAACGATGTCGTCCCTGTTGATGGCGGTGGAGCCGCGCCTCAAGGCGGCATGTCCCTCGTGTTACATCAGCACGTACACGGCGGCCGCCCGTAATATCGGACCGGGCGACGCGGAACAGAACACCTTCGGGCAGTTCCCGGTCGGCGTGAACAACGCCTCGTTCGCCTTGATGCAGTTCCCGCTTCCGATCCGTTTCATGTTCAGCCATTCGGACTATTTTCCGTTCAAAGGCTCGCAGGAAACGTTCGCGTTCGTCCGCGCCATCGCCGCGAAGTACGGGATGGAAGGACATTACGGCATGACCGACGTTGACGGGCCTCACGGCTGGAAGGAATCGACGCGCACGTCGTCCGTGGAGTGGATGCGCCGCTGGCTGTATGGCGACAAGGATGCGTTCAAGCACGACCTTGAGGGATATCGCGCCCTCGACAAGGCGTTCGATCCCAAAGCGGTCGATATGGGCATCGGTAACGGCGGCGAGCTTGTCTGCCCCGGCGGGAAAGTCTTGAACCTTCCGGGGGAACGGACGGTTTATGACCTGATGCGCGAGGACTATGCGGCGGCGGTCAAGGCGAGGACCGCGCCCGTTTCGCCGGAAACGGTGCGGCGGCTTGCGCAGATTCGCGATCCGGGCGGGGAGAACGTCGTGCGCAAAGAACTGTCGCGGAAGAAGGCCGGCGACGGCGTGGAGGTCGTGCGCTTCTCCTACACATGGCCGAACGGGGTCATCCTGCCGGTCGTGCTGTTCGCGCCGCAAGCCCCGGCGTCGGGTAAACCGCCGGTCCTTGCGATCGGCGACGACGGGAAGGGCGGGCGCGCGGGGATCGTGTGCCGGGCGTTGCGGGAGGGACGTGTCGTCGCCGTCGCCGACCTTACCGGGAATGGTGAAGTCAACGGCGTCCACCGCCGGTTCTACCACGCGAAGGAGAACGAGGAGGAAATCGCCGTCCTCCTCTACGTGCTCGGCAGATCGATTGTGGGCGTCCAGGCGGGGGAAATCCTGGAAATCGCGCAGGATCTGAAGGCGAAGTACGGCACGGCGGTCGAAGTCACCGCGTTCGGCCGTTGCGGGATCGCCGCCGCCCATGCGCGGTTCGTCCGCCCCGACCTCGTTTCCGTTGCGGCGCGTATCGACCCGCCCTCGGCTTGGGCGCACGCTTTGAGGAAAGCGGAGCGAATTCCCTTTGCAAACGTCGTGAACGGCGCGTTGCGCCTGTACGACTGGGTTGATCTTTAACTTTTCATCTCCTGCATTTTTCGTTTTCCATTTGGGTTGGTTTTCTGCTACACTTTTGCGCGTGTTGCGGATGCCCCGCCGGATTTCGAGGGTCGGGGAGGATGGTTTCGTACGAAAGGAGTATGTTCGATGAAGCGATTCATGTTGATGGGCTGTGCGTTGATGATGGCTGCGGGGGCGTTTGCCCAGGCGGCCGGAAGTTCGGAACAGCCGGCGGTTCAGGCGGCTTCGATGTCGTTGAAGCAGGCGTGGGAGTATGGCGGCTGGATTATGTGGGTTCTGGGCGCGATCTCCATTCTCGCGCTGGCGATGGTGCTGTATTTCCTCGGCGCGTTGCGTCTGGGCGCGATTGTGCCGCGCGCGTTGTTGACCGACGTGCTGGCGAAAATCCGCAAGGGCGAGCTGGACGACGTCCACCGCCTCTGCGACCGCCGGCCGTGCGCGCTTTCCAGCGTCGTCCTGACGGCGCTGGAAACCTTGCGCAACGTCCCGCAGTGCGATGTCGCGCTGTTGCGCGACGCGGTCGAGTCGGAGGGGGCGCGCGAGGCGGAGTCGATCCAGGGACAGACGGAATTCCTGCTCGATATCGCGACCATCGCGCCGCTGCTCGGGCTGTTGGGCACGGTGTTGGGCATGTTGACGGCGTTCGGTTCCGTCGCCACGAACGTGGCGAACGCCAAGCCGGTCGTGCTGGCGGCCGGCGTCTCGCAGGCCCTGGTGACGACGATCTTCGGCCTTTTTGTCGCGATTCCGAGCATGGCGTGCTACGCCTGGTTCCGCCGCCGCGCCGTCAAGCAGGTCGCCCGGCTTGAGGCGGCGACCTCGGAGGTCGTCACCGCGATCATCGGGATGGGAGCCCGTTAGCCATGAATTTCCGCAAGCGCAAGAAATCCGCGTTGCCGGCGTTTCAACTGACGGCCATGATGGACGTCATTTTCCTGCTGCTCTGCTTCTTTATCACGACTTCCGTCTTCTCCCAGTGGGAATACGAGGTGAGCATCACATTGCCCACTGCGAAGAGCGATAAGATCCCGGAGCGCCTTCCCGGCGAAATCATCCTCAACATCGATGTGGACGGGAAGATCACGCTCAACCAGCAGGAGCTTTCCATCGACGTCCTGCGCGAGAAACTGAAGAAGATCTCCAGCTTCTATCCGGGGCAGCCGATCGTCCTCCGCGCCGACAAGGACACCAAGTATGAGAACCTGATGCGCGTGATCGACACCTGCCGCCAGGCGGACATCTGGAACTTCTCGCTGGCGACACGGGAGGAGGAGAAGAAGTGAAGACCTCCCGTTCCGCGTTCGTGTTCCTTGCCGCCTCGCTGGCGCTCGCCGTCCGTGCGGCAGACCCGGTGAAGGTCGAAGACCGCGTACAGCTGGCAGACGGGCTTTTCCGTCGCGGGATGTTCGAGCTTGCCGCGCGCGAGTATGCGGAACTCGCCTCCTTGAAGGGGGTGGGGGGAAAGGACGTGGTGTTGTTCCGGCTCGGCGAGTGCTACCGCCGGACGCACAAGGAGGAAATCGCGGAGGCCGCGTACATGCGGCTGATCAACCTTTTCCCGAAATCCGCCTACGCAGACCGGGCCCGCCTCCAGAGCGCCTTGATCCAGCTGGCGAAAGGCGGCAGTTCGTTGGAACAGGCTGCGAAGTCCTTCGCCGTGCTCGCCCAGGCGGACCGCCCGGACGATGTCCGTTCCGCCGCGCTTTTCTATCTCGGCGAGACGTTGGAGAAGCTTCAAAAAGACAAGGAGGCGTTACAGGTTTACGAAGGTCTTGCGAAGGAGTACGGGACGACGCAGTACGGGATGTTCGCCGGGTTGAAGACGGCCTATCTGCTGGCGCGGAGTGAAAAAAAAGAAGACCGCAAACGCGCGATGGGCATCTATCTGGATTTGATTCCGAAGGCGGAGAACCCGAAAGTCCAGGAAGAGGCGACATACCTCGCCGCGCAGCTCGCCCTCGTCGAACAGAACTACGCCCAATGCGCCCGGCTCTTCCGGCAGCTGAAGCAGAATTTCCCGAAGTCTCCCCGCGTCAAGGAGAGCGCCGTTTCGGCGGCCTGGGCGGATTTCTTCACGGGGCAGTACAAAGAGGCGTCCTCCATCCTGCGGCTGGTCGCGGACGACACCTCCTATCCCCGGCGCGAGGAGGTGCTGTACCTGAAGGCCAACTGCCACCGCCAGCTTGAACAGCGCGGCGAGGCGGTCGCCTGTTACGCCAAGCAGCTCGCCGAGTTCCCGAACGGCGCGTTTGCGGAAAAGGGATGGAGCGAACAGCTGAACACCTACTACCACGGCGGCGACTATTCAAACACGCTGGCGCTGGTGAAGGCGCGCGTGAAACTGCCCGAAGACCGGGTTGACCGGACGTATTGGATCGCCTCGGACGCCGCGCTCGCCATCGGGCAGGAGGACGTTTCGGTTGAGTATGCCAAGCGGCTGGTTTCGCAATGCCCGGAGAGCCCGTTGCTGAAAGACGCGCTCTACCGTCTCGGCTGGCTGTTGCAGAAACAAAAGGCGTGGGAGGCCGCCGCACAATGGTACCTCAAGATACACGAACGCTTCCCGAAGGATCCCGTCGCCTCCAAGGCGTTGTATGCGAGCGGCGTCTGCCACTCGCAGCTCCAGCAGCGCGACCTTGCCCTGCGCGACTGGACGCAGCTGTTGACGCACTACCCGCAGAGCGAAGAGGCGCCGGAGGCGCTGTACCAGAAAGCGATGGAAGAGCTTCGCGGCGAGGCGTACCGTGCGGCGGGCGCGACGCTTGACGAACGGCTGAAGCGGTATCCCGACGACAATCGGAAGGCGGATGTCCTGTACTGGCGCGCCGTGGCCTACCGTAAGTTGAACGACCTCACCGAGGCGGAAAAGAAATTCCGTGCCTGTCTCAAGGCCGGTCCGGCGAAAGAGATCGAGCGAGAGGCAATCCTGCAGCTGGGGCTTCTGCTCTACCAGCAAGGGGAAAAAGACCAGGCGGCGAAGTTCTTCCTGCGTCTGCTGGACGCCCCCTTCGCGCAAAAGATGGGGGTCGAGCGGCTGGCCTGGCTGGCCTCGTTCGAGCTGGCGCAAGAGGCGTACGAGCCGGCGCTCGCGGCCGCGAACGCCTTGATCGGATTGAAGCCGGACGCGGGATGGCTGCAGACGGGCTGGGCGCTGGCGGGGAACGTCCACCTGGCGCGCGGCGAACGCGATGCGGCCGCCGAAGCCTACCGCAAGGCGTTGGAGACGGGGGCATCGACCACGTATGCCGCCGAATCCGCGCTGAACCTCGGCCGCCTTCTGACCGAGAACGGTGCGTTCGAGGAGGCGAGGCGTTTCCTCGCCGACGCGGCGGCGCGTGCCGTTTCGCCCGAAATGATCGGCATACGCGCCCGCGCCTACGCCGCGCTCGCGGAAAACGCCGAGAAGAAAGGGGACGAGGAGACGGCCCTCCGGTACTACATGAGCGTCAGTATCCTGTTTGACGACAAGGAACTGGTTCCCGCCTCCATGCTGGCCTCCGTCCGTCTGTTGGAGAAGTTGGGGCGGCCGGACGAGGCGGTCAAGCTGCGCGACGAACTGGACGAGCGTTATCCCGGATACGTAAAGGCAAAGGGGGGTGGAAAATGAACACGCCCTATGGTTTTATCTCCAAATATCCCGAACCGGAACAGCACTGGGGGCTTCTCGTCGGGGCCATCCTCTTTTCCGTGGCCGCGCATATCGGCATGATGTTTGTTTTCGGGGACTGGCGGTTGGGAAGTTCCGGCGACGTCCAGGCGAAAATGAAGAAGCTGTACGAGGATGACCGCGTCCAGCCGATGCCCGTCGAGCGTCTGATGAACGACCCGATTTTCGCAACGGCGAAGAACGCGCATCCCGTTCCGCCCCCGCAGGCGGAAGTCGATATGTCCCGTCATGTGGACGAGTTGAGCCGGAGTAGTCCGCCCGCCGTTACGGCGCCGCCTCCGATTCCGCGCGAAGCGTTGACACCGGGCGTCCCGCAGTTAAGCGAAGCCGTGTACAACCGCCCGATCGACACGACGCCGTGGATTCCGCGTCAGGAGATCGCGCAGATTTTCGACCGCATGGTGCAGGACAACGCCGCCGCGTTGCCCCGCCACGAGATCCCGTTGATCGAACGCATCCCGGAGGCGCCGGACGTCGTGCCGTCCATCGAATTGGCGGGACGGCAGTTCGGGAACACGCCCGCGCCGCCCAAGCCCCTCGTCACGCCCTCTTCGCTCGACACCGAGCCGGTGAAGGGCGATTACAAACCGCCGGCGGCGATCGACGTCCCGCCGCCCGTGCAGCCCCAGGAGGTCTCCGTCAAGGCGGCGGAGAACCGTTTCGCCGCCGACCAGAAGGAGAAGCACGAGGCGGTGAAAGGCTTCCTGACGGAAGAGGAGAAGGCGGCGATCCAGAAACAGACCGTCGATGCGGGGAAAAAGGCAATCGAAGCGGCCGCCGCCGCGACGAAGGACGGGACGGTGCCGGGAACGGCGGTGGACGGGAAAACGGCCGACACCGAGACGCCGCAGGAACGTGCGGCCCGTGTGACGCAGAAGAAAATCAGCAACATCCGCGAGACGGTCGATTACGAGCCGATCGACGACCTTCTTTCCGTCGGCATCCAGACGTACAAGGACGCTTCCGAGCCGGACAAGGTCTATTTCCGTGTCGGGATCCAGCCGCGGACCGACGTGACGGCACAGGTCGTCCCGAAGGACATCATCTTCCTCCAGGACGTCTCCGGCTCGATGGGGGAACAGCGGATCGCCTATTGCCGTCGTGCGATTAGCGAAGCGTTGGCGATGCTGAATACCGGCGACCGGTTCAATGTCGTCGCCTTCCGCGACACCTTCGAGAACTGCTTCCCCGTCTGCGCCCCCGCGACGGCGGCGAACATCGAGAAGGCCCGTAAATTCGTGGAGGGGATGCGGGCGTTCGGCAATACGGACGTCTTCGCCTCCCTGAAGTCCCTGCTCAATCTCCAGCGCGATCCCCACCGCCCCATGATCGCCTACATGATCACCGACGGACTTCCCACCGCCGGCGAAATGGAGAGTGCGCAGATCATCGGCGATTTCTCCGCCATCAACAACGGGATGATGTCGGTCTACATGTTCGGCGCGTCCCAGCGAGCGAACGCCTACTTGATCGATATGCTGACCTATTGCAACCGGGGTTCTGCCGCCCTTTTGCGAGGGAACAGCTGGGACATCCCGGAGGTCATGGGAAAATCCTGCCGGGAGATACGCAACCCGATTATGGGGGATGTGTCCGTCACGTTCGACACCGCCTCGCTCGCGGAGGTCTATCCGCGCCAGACGACCAACCTGTACAAGGATCGCCCGCTGGAACTGTGCGGCGTCTGCCCCGCTTCGACGAAACAGATTGTCTGCCAGATTCGCGGACTCGCCTCGGCGAAAGGGTACGATTCCATCCTGCATCTGGACGTGGGGCAGGGGACGGCGAAAGGCGGTCGGTCGGACATCAAAAAGCGTTGGGTCCAGCAGAAGATGTACCACCTGGTCGGCGAGTATTCCCGTCAGCCCCGGCGCGACGTGATGGAGGAGATGGTCAAACTGAACAAACAGTACGGGGTCGCGATCCCGTACAAGACCCAGCTTTCCAAGAAGAAAAAATGAGAATCGAGTCTTGTGAGTTCTTCGTGGTCGGAAGCGGCATGGCCGGCCTGGTCACAGCCCTCAACCTGGCGCCGCACGGCGATGTCCTGCTGGTGACCAAACGGAAGTTGAACGACTGCAACACCAATTTCGCGCAGGGTGGAATTTCCTGTGTGCAGAATGTGGACGACAGTTTTGACGAACACGTCGAGGACACGCTGGTCGCGGGCGCGGGGCTGTGCAACGAACAGGTTGTCCGCGCAATCGTCGAAGACGGCCCCGCCCGGATTAAAGAGCTGGAAAGCTACGGCGTGGTTTTCGCCCCCGGCAAGGATGGGGAAGGGTATGACCTCGGACGCGAGGGCGGCCATTCGAAACGGCGCATCCTCCATGCGGGCGACATCACCGGCGAGCGCGTCGAAGAGGCGCTGGTTCGCCGCGTCCGCGCCGATTCCCGGATCCGCGTCTGCGAGGATGCGATGGTCATCGACCTGATCACCCTCCAGTTTCTCCGCGAGCCGGGAGAGAACCGTTGTCTCGGCGCGTATGTGCTGGATGTGCCGTCGGGCGAAATCTATGCCGTCCGTTCGCCGCACACGATTCTTGCGACCGGCGGCTGCGGCAAGGTCTACCAATACACCTGCAACCCGGACATCGCGACCGGCGACGGTATCGCGCTCGGCTGGCGCGCGGGGGCGAAAGTCGCGAACCTGGAGTTCATCCAGTTCCATCCGACGTGCCTCTTCCATCCCCAGGCAAAACGTTTCCTCATCAGCGAGGCCGTCCGCGGCGAAGGCGCGGAGTTGACGGATGCCGACGGGACGCCGTTTATGAAAAAGTACGATCCCCGCGGCGCGCTCGCGCCCCGCGATATCGTCGCGCGAGCCATTGACTCCGAAATGAAACGGACGGGCGCGCCGTATTGCTGCCTCGACATCCGGGCGAAAGGGAAGGCGTTCCTCCAGAAACGTTTCCCGAAGATCTACACGACCTGCCTCTCGTTCGGCATCGATATGGCGACCGATCTGATTCCGATCGTCCCCGCCGCGCATTATTGTTGCGGCGGCGTCCAGGCGACGGTGGACGGCGTGACTTCGCTTCAGGGGCTTTACGCGGTCGGCGAAGCCGCCTGTACCGGGCTTCACGGCGCGAACCGGCTCGCCAGCAATTCGCTGTTGGAGGCGCTGGTCTGCGCCCGCCGCTGCGCCGATCGGCTTTCCGCCGAAAAACACCTCCTGCCCGACCACTTGCGCATCCCCGACTGGCAGTATGGAACCGCCGTCGCCAGCGACGAGGTGGTGCTTGTGGCGCACAACTGGACGGAAATCCGCGCCTGTATGTGGGATTACGTGGGAATCGTCCGGACGGACAAGCGCCTGGCCCGCGCCTTGCGCCGTCTCGCCAATTTGCGCAAGGAAATCCGCGAGTATTATTTCGACTACCTGGTCACGCAGGACACGCTGGAACTCCGAAACATCGCGCTCGTCGGCGAGTTGATCGTCCGTTCCGCCCAGCTGCGCAAAGAGAGCCGAGGCCTCCACTACACGCTCGACTACCCGGAAACCAAACGACTTGCCCACGACACGGTGTTGATCCGCTAACCGTATGAAGACTTCGGATTTTGATTACGAACTCCCGCCGGAACGGATCGCGCAGGAACCCGCCGCCGTCCGGGGAACGGAACGGATGCTGGTGCTGGATCGCGCTGGCGGTTCCTTCGTCCATCGGCATATCGCCGACATTGTGGACTACCTGAACCCCGGCGACCTGCTGGTCGTGAACGATACGCGGGTTTTCCCCGCCCGGCTGAAAGGCGTGTGGCGCGATACCGGCGGCGCCGTCGAAGTGCTGCTTCTGGAACCGCGCCCGTTCCCCTCCGGTGCTTCGCTGGATGCAGCGGTCTCCGCGATGCCGGAACAGGCCTGCTGGCGGTGTCTCGCCGGTTCCGGCCGGCCCGCCCGCCCCGGGCAGGTCGCTTCGTTCGGGAACGGGGCGTTGCTGGCGGAGGTGACGGAACGTTTCGGCGAGGGCGTTTGTGAATTCGTGCTGGCGGGAAACGAACCGCTGATGGACGTGCTGGAAAAAATCGGGCTTACGCCGGTTCCGCCGTACATCCACCGCGACGGGAACGATCCGGAACAGGCGCGGCTCGATAAGGAGCGCTACCAGACCATTTACGCCCGCGAGGTGGGCGCAGTCGCCGCGCCGACGGCGGGACTCCATTTCACGGAGGAGATTTTCGCCGCGCTGGAAGCAAAAGGCGTGCGGCGGGCGAGCGTCACGCTTCATGTCGGGCCGGGTACCTTCAAGCCGGTGAAGACGCAGACCGTCGAAGAACACGTCATGGACGCGGAACGCTACAGCGTCCCGAACAAGACAGAGAGGGAGATTGCCGATTGCAAGGCGCGCGGTGGCCGTGTTATCGCGGTCGGTAGCACCAGCGTCCGGACGCTGGAGACGGTCGCCGCCGAACACGATGGGCGGGTGGTCGCCTGTTCAGGGTCGAGTCGTATCTTCATCTACCCGCCCTACACCTTCCGCGTGGTGGACGCGATGTTGACGAATTTCCATCTGCCGCAATCGACCTTGATCATGATGGTCTCCGCGCTGGCGGGAAGGGAACGGATCCTCGCCGCCTACAAGGAAGCCGTCGAACGTCAGTACATGTTCTTCAGCTACGGCGATTGTATGCTGATTTTGTAATCCTTGCTTCTGTGGGCGGCGTTAATCATCCCCCCGTGTGGTATCAAGATACTTTCCCGTTACCTGTAACATGGGGAGGGACGCGCGGTAGCGCGTCCCTCCCCTGATCGTCACTACTTCACACTCACGCTCCACGTCACGGAGGGCTTGGCGAGTTTCGCGACTCCCGTACCCTCGCCGTCCACGACCACGCCCGTGATTTTGACCGTGAACTTCTTGAGCTTGCCGCCTTGGAGGGCGTAGAGCTTGAAGCTGCCCTTGAAGAGGCCGGTCTTCGGCGTGTAGGTCAACTTCAACGCGGCGAGGTTCGGTTTCTTCGGGTCGGTGTAACCGCTCAAGACACCCTTCGCGTACTTGATGGACGCCGCCTTGTCGAACGCCCACTTGCCGCCTTTCACGCGGACGGGTTCGCCGTCGGGAAGCAGTTCCTCGATTGTTCCCGGCGGGAGGGGGGCGCTTGTCGCGACCGTGTGTACCCTCGCGTCCGTGCGCGTCCACTTGCCGCCCACCTTTGCGGAGGCGACCGTGTACGCGCTGAACGAGCCGTCAAACCCGTTGTCGCCGATGAGAAGCGAAAGCGTACCAAGTCCCTTCACGCTCAGATTCGCCGCGATCGGCTGATCCGCCGGGACATGGAATGCCGCCGCCTTCAACGTCCGCTTCTTTCCGTCCAGCAACGTGACCGAGCCGGAAACCTTGGCGTTGTGTTTCTTGGCGTTCGGTTTCGCCACCTTCAGCTGAACCACGCCTGCGACATTTCCATCGGCGTCGTAGACCGCGCCGTCCAGCGTGACCGCCTTCTTTGCCGTCCACGCGGAGACGGTATCGGGTTCCGGTTGCGGAGTCGGATCCGGTTCCGAACCGCCGCCGGAGGCCGCCGGAGTCCAATGCGCATAGTAAGTCACACCGGCCCTGACGATTTCCGTGTTGGCGATTCTCGTTCCGCCGACCGCCTCCGTATACCACCCCTCGAACACGAGGTCGTCCCGTTTTGGCACGGGCAACTCGCCGACCAGCGTACCCTCCGTTACATCGACGGGTTCGTCCTCTCCGGAACCGATGTCGATATGGACGGTGACGGTAGGGGACGGGGGCTCTTGTCCCCGTCCCGCCGCCATGCCCCACATCGCCGTGCGGAGTCCGAGGGGCATCGCCTGTACGCCCGCGCAGAAAAGAAGCGCGGACAAAAGCAGTTTGCCTCTCATTGCACCGTCTCCAACTCTTCACGCGAGACAAGGAACACGTTGTCCGCCGTGCGCGTGATCGTCAGCATATTCGTGGATTTCGCCGGAATCGTCAACGGCGACATTCCTTTGAAACACTCATACGTGTAACCCGTCGGGAGTGTCAGCCGCACCGCGTTGTCGGACGTGTTGACGATGCGAAGCGCCGTGTCGTACACCTTTCCGTCCGTCAACACGAAGCTGTCGATGGCGCAGTCACTCTCCACCGAGATGGAAGCGATAGACCGGTCGGCCGGGGTTGCGGCAAGTTCGTACCGGGGATCTTCCGAAACGGGAGTCGGATCTGGCGAAGGAAGGATGGGGGTGGTATTGGGATCGTATTCCGTTACATTCGTGAAACCGCAGGCTGCGATGGCTTCCGCCCAGTCTTCTGCGTATTCTTTTGAATAACGGATCTTGACATCCGTGGCAAGTCCGGCATTCGCGAGATTCTCCGGCGGCAATCCGAGGAATGTCACCTCCTTGAGATTCGTCATGCCGGAAAACACGCCGTTTTGCAGCGTGGACATCAAGGAGGGAATCGTAATGCGGCGGAGCATCGTGCAACCCGAAAACGCGCCGGATTCCAGCGTCGGCATGGCGTTGGAAAGTGTCAACGATGCCAGTTGCACACAGTTCTTGAACGCATTGGACTTGATCGTCAGAAGCGGGGTGGTCGCAGGCGAGAAGGTCACCGAACTGAGCGAGACGCAACCCATAAAAGCACATTCACCGATAAGTTGTAAATCCGCGCCAAACGAAATGCGGGTAAGTCGGATGTTGTTGTAGAAGGCATAATCACTAATGAATTTGACGGAATCAGGGAAATCAAGCGTCTTCAACGCTTCACACCCGTAGAACGCACGCTTGCCAACCGTTTCGAGATTGCTGCCGAACGTTACCTCTTCAAGATTGAGACATCCCTCAAACACACCATATCGATCGATGTCAGTTCCAAGGGTTCGCAATCCATTGCCAAATGTTACGGTTAAGAGTCCCGTGCAGTTCGCGAACGCCCCCGTTCTGCCGGTGTAGTTTCCGACACCGTAGATCGCGGTCAAAGAATTTGGAAATAACACGGATTCGAGGGAGGTACAGCCGGCGAATGCACCATAGCCTATAATCTTTAGGGATTCGGAGAATGATAGGGTCGTGAGTTTGGTTGCGCTTGCAAAAGCATTCTCTCCAATTGAGAGAAGCGGTGTGTTATTCTCGCGGAATACGACCGTCTGTAGTTCTGGACAATTAGCGAACGCACTGCCGCCGATTGTGATGAGTCCTGTCCCAAACGTGACCGAAGCGAGCGAAGTGTTGTGATAGAAAGCGTCCTGGCCAATGGTCTCCAGCGTGTCAGGGAACACACATTCTTTAATGGAAATGCACTCGGAGAACGCCCATTTCCCGATTGACAGAAGATTTTCCCCGAACGAC
>JAGAEL010000092.1 GCA_017613085.1 Kiritimatiellia bacterium
GCGCTGAAGCTCGGCCGGAAACTCAAGTGGGACGCCAAGGCCGAACGGTTCCTCGACGACGCGGAAGCCAATAAGACCCTTTTTCGCGAGGAACGCGCCGGTTTCGGAGTCAAGCAGTACCTGAAAGACCTTGCGTAACGGGAGGGACGGGCTTTGTCCCGTCCCTCCCCGGACTTTGTCGCGTCCGAGTGGCGGCTGTCGGGTGTCGCCTGTCGTGCGGGAGGGCGCGTGTCCCCACGCGCCGCATAGGAACGGACGCGACAAAGCGCGTCCCTCCCGATCACCCCCTGTTCTCCCTTGAGAATTGCATAGAAGACGAAGAAATGGGGATGTCCGGGATTACATGGTCGATGAGACATACAGCATACAAAAGGTCGCCAAGGCAGAATAACAGGCCGTTACGATACAGCCGATACATCTCGCTAAACGGCCCGTTGCCTTCCACCATCGGCGAAGGCCCCATATCAATGCGCCGTACATCAGCGGGAAACTTATCAACAATGAGTAGACTGCCGTTGGTGTGCCGCCTCGCACGCGAAACATGAACAAGACAAGACAAATGATTACCCACGGACTTACTCTTTATTGAACGCCTCCGCCGCTTACGGCTACGACGCCGACCCTCCCATTCGACTTCGGCTCGACGAGACGACGTTCAACTTTGCCGGGGAAAAGGTGGTGGAGGTAAGGGGAGTCGAACCCCTGGCCTTTTGAATGCCATTCAAACGCTCTACCAACTGAGCTATACCCCCAAAAGGTCAACACCCGGAACGGGTGTGAAAACGGCGGTTATTAAAGCAGTTCCCGCACAGGATGTCAAGTGCGCATTTTGCTTTTTTTCCCCCTTGCTTTCCAGGGGGTACTGTGCTATACTGACCGTTCGTTGAATCTTCCAGAACGTTTTTTGGAGACTAAAAGGCAATGAGTAGAAGTGACTTGTGGAAATGGCTGGTGCTTGCGTTCCTGGCCGTTCTTTCTGTGTACACCGTGTATCCGCCGAAGGAGAAGATCCGTCTCGGTCTCGACCTTTCCGGAGGTACGAGTTTCACGATCGCCATCGACCAGGCGCGTCTGGCGAGCAATATCAAGGCGGAAAATCCCGACCTGACGGACGCCCAGGTGCAGTCGCGCATCGACGCGCTCCTGCGCGATGCCGATGACCGGGCCATCGAGGTGATCCGCAACCGTATCGACGGTCTCGGCGTGAACGAGCCGGTCATCCAGGGCGGCAAGAACCACCGTATCACCATCCAGTTGCCCGGCATCAGCGAGGAATCCCGCCGCGCCGCAGAGCAGTCCCTCCAGTCCGCCGCGTTCCTGGAGTTCAAGCTGGTTTCGCCGAACAACGCCGAAGAGGTGGACAAGCTCTTCACCTCCGGCCGCATCCCCGAAGGCTATGAGCTGGGCGACGACGGGCGTTCCTTCAAGCGTTCCGCCAACTACAACACGGTGGCGAAGGATCCGGAGTACCTGAACCGCCTCGGGCGTTTCGAAGTCCGCGATCCGCGTTACCAGTTCATGCTGGAGCGCGTCCAACTTGAAACCGGCGCGATCGTCTACCGCCCCGTCTTCGTCCGGCGCAAGGCCGAGATGAACGGCGGCGCGCTCTCCCATTCCAGCGTCGAAGTCGATTCCATGACCGGCAAGGTGCAGGTCCAGCTCTCCTTCAACGCCAAGGGCGCGGCGGAGTTCGCCCGCCTCACCAAGGCGTATGCCCCGCACGGTTCGCGCAACAAGGACAAGGACGTCGGGCGCCAGCTCGCCATCATCCTGGACGACACGCTTTACTCCGCGCCGACCATCAACGAGGAGATCCCCAACGGCAAGGCCGTCATCAGCGGTTCCTTCAGCTGGTCCGAGGCCGCCGTCCTCCGCAACATCCTGAACGCCGGCTCGCTGCCCGCCCCGATGAAAGTCCTTGAAAAGCGCTCCATCGAGTCCACGCTCGGCGCCGACGCGATCCACAGCGGTTTGATGGCCGGTATCCTCGGCCTCGTGCTGGTCATGATCTTCATGCTCTGCTACTACTGGTACTGCGGCGTCCTCGCCAACATCGCGCTGATCCTCGACATCGTGCTCCTGCCCGCCGGCCTGATCATCGCCTCCAACGTCCTCGGCGTCTTCGTGAAGGATGCCGCCGTCGCGAAGAAGGCGATCGACCTGCCCGTGCTGACGATGCCCGGTATCGCCGGTATCGTGTTGACCGTCGGTATGGCGGTCGACGCCAACGTGCTGATCTTCGAGCGCATCCGCGAAGAGTTCAGGCTCGGCAAGTCCGCCCGCGCCGCCGTCGCCGCCGGTTACGACAACGCATTCCTCGCGATCTTTGACTCGAACATCACGACGATGCTGACTGCCGCGCTGCTCTTCATCTTCGGTGCCGGCCCGATCCGCGGCTTCGCGATCACCCTCTCCGCCGGTATCATCATCTCGATGTTCACCGCGCTCGTCGTCACGCGCATCATCTTCAACCTGACCGTCCCCGAGACGCGCACCAAGCCCTACAAGATGCTGCAGCTGCTGAAGAACCCGAACTTCGATTTCGTGAAGTGGGGCAAGACGGCGTTCATCGCGTCCTTCGGGATCGCGCTCGTCACCGTGGGCCTCTTCTTCGGCCGTGCGTTCCATAACCCCGCCAGCGTGATGTCCGTGGACTTCACCGGCGGCGAGGCGATGACCTTCCAGTTCGATCCCGCGCAGAAGATGGAGATCGGCGAAGTCCGCAAGATCGCGGGCGGACTGGTCAACGACGCCACCATCCAGTACCAGGATTCGCTCGAAGGTTCCGCGCAGACCCTGCTGGTCAAGACCAGCATGACGAAGACCGCCGACGGCAAGCCCGTCGCCGATGCCATGCTCGACGCGCTCCGCAAGGCCAAACCCGAAGCGAAGTTCCTGCTCGCCAACAGCGAGGAGGTCGGCTCGGAAATCGGCGCCGACTTGAAGAAGGCGGCGATCTGGGCGTCGATCTGGTCGCTCGCCGCGATCCTGATCTACGTCTCCCTCCGTTTCGAGTTCGCGTTCGCCCTCGGCGGTGTCGTCGCCCTCGCGCACGACGCGCTCATCACCCTCGGCCTCTACAGTCTCTTCGGCTTCCTCTTCGGCGGCCGCCAGGTCGGCTTGATGATCGTCACCGCGCTGTTGACCATCATCGGTTACTCCATCAACGACACGATCGTCATCTTCGACCGTATCCGCGAGGATCTGCGCAAGGATCAGAAGTCCGACCTGAAGACGATCTGCAACAAGTCCATCAACTCGACGTTGAGCCGCACGCTGCTCACCTCGATCACCACGTTGATCGCCTGCTTGACGCTCTTCATCTTCGGCGGCGGCGCCATCAACGACTTCGCCCTCGCGATGGTCATCGGCGTCCTCGTCGGCACCTACTCCTCCGTGTTCGTCGCGACGCCCGTGATGATCTGGTGGTTCAAGGGCAAGCGTCCGCTTTCCAAGAAGACCGTGTAAATATAATGCGGTCTTCTTGACACCCACCCGGCGGACGCAAGTCCGCCGGGTTTTTTTGTACGCACGTACCTTCCCGCGTACGGCGCGGGCGGCGGGTCAGGAATGTTGCCCCGATGGGTTGCGGTTGTTGCGTTCGCGGCGGCGGCGTTTGCGTTCCTCGACCTCGGCGCGGAAACGGACGACCAACCGGCGGACCAAGAAATAGGTCGGGGGCGTGAGCAGGACGGCCATGACGAAACCGCCCAGGAAGAAGGAGGCCAGGAGGTCTTCGCTGACATCCATCATGGCGGAGAAGCTGCGTTCGTGGATTAGGTCGCGGAGGGCGGATTTGATGAGCGGGTAGGAGATGTCGCGATGGAGAATCCGCGCGCCGAGCCAGCATTGCGCCGGATAGATGAACCAGACCGTGAAATGGTTGGTGAGGAACGTCCCCAGCACCGCGCCGATCTTGCTGCCCCTTAACAGGAGCGCGGTCGGGATGGAAAGGATAAGCTGGGTTCCGATCGGTGCAAACGTCCCGTAAAACATCCCCACGGCCCAGCCGCGGGCAATGTATTCGGGAGACGCTTTCTCGCCCACGATCTTCTCCCTCAGCTTAATCCATTTTCGGCGCAAAAAAAGTCCGGCACTCATGCTCCCATCCCAACGTTGTCTGCCCCCGTAGTCTACCGTATCCCGAACGGATATTCAAGACAATCGTTTCGGGGTTTGTAGCGAAAGTTGTGGATTTTCGGCGAAGGGGGGGATATACTGGACGCCGTTCGGATTTGAAACGGAGAACCCTGTATGAAACTGAAGAAGAAAACCCGTTACGCGCTGCTCGTGCCGACCAGCATGGGCGTGCGCATCACCCCGGCGGACGGACAGCCCGTCCACTGCAGCACCCAGTTCACCCTCCAGGCCACCAGTGCCGAGACGAATGTCGCCAGCGTCTCCTCCTACCTCGGCCTGCCCGTCAAGGTCTTGACCGCGTTCGTCAAGGGCAGCCCCGTCGCACGGTTCATCCGCGACAACCTCGCCTCGCGCCACATGGACTACGAAGGCCCGGAACTGGAACAGGGAGGCCCCTGGGGACTCCGCCACCAGTTCAACATCGCCGACAGCGGCGCGGGTTCCCGTGGCCCGCGTGTCTGGAACGACCGCGCCGGCGAGGTCGGGCGTCTTCTGGACGCGAAGGATTTCGACCTCGACCGTATCTTCCGGAAGGAAGGCGTGCAGATCGTCCACCTCTCCGGACTGATCGCCGCGCTCTCCCCGGCGACCACGAAGTTCTGCCTGGAGATCGCCCGCGCCGCGAAGAAGAACGGTTCGCTCGTCTCGTTCGATTTGAACTACCGCGCCTCGTTCTGGATCGGGCGTGAAAAGGAACTCGCCAAGGCGTTCAAAGAGATCGCCTCGGTCGCCGACATCCTCGTCGGGAACGAGGAGGACTTCCAGCTCTGCCTCGGCGTGAAAGGGCCGGAGGCGGGCGGCAAGGACATCCAGGCGAAGATTGACGGCTTCAAGGGAATGATCGAGGCGGTCAAGAAGGCGTATCCCGGCGCAAGCGTCTTCGCGACGACGCTCCGCCAGGTGGTGGACGCGAATCACCACCTCTGGGGCGCGATCCTCAACACGAAGGCGGGGTGGCAGGTCGTCCAGCCCCGCGACATCACGGTCGCCGACCGCATCGGCGGGGGCGACGGTTTTGTGGGCGGCCTGCTGTACGCCATCCTGCGCGGCTGGGACGAGGCGAAGTGGATCCAGTTCGGCTGGGCCTGCGGCGCGCTTGCGACGACCCAGCTCACCGACTACGCCCAGCCCGCCGACGAGGAGCAGGTCTGGAGCATCTGGAGCGGAAACGCCCGCGTGAAGCGTTAACCCGAGGAGGACCGCGCTATGCTGCGTCACACGTTTTTCGCCCTGCTGCTCGCCCTCCCCGCCGCCGCCGGGACCATCCCGTTGCCGGAACACCCGCGTCCGGATTTTGAACGCGCCGAATGGATCAACCTGAACGGTACGTGGGGATTCCGTTTCGACGCCGGGCTGGAGGGGGAAGCGGAAAAGTGGTTCGAGCCGGGAAAGGAATTCCCGCTCGCCATCAACGTACCCTTCGGTTGGGGTACGGAACGTTCCGGCGTCACGAACGGGGCCGATGTGGCCTGGTACCGCCGTTCCGTGCGTATCCCGGAGACGTGGAAGGGCAAGCGCGTGTTCCTGGTCGTCGGCGCCTGTGAATGGTTGACCCGCGCCTGGTTCGGCGGCAGGGCCGTCGGTTCGCACCAGGGCGGCTACACGCCGTTCGAGTTCGAGCTGACGCCGTATGCCGCCTTCGGGAAGGATCAGGAGATCGTGCTGCGCGTGGACGACGCGCCGCGCGACTTCCGCCTGAACGGCAAGCAACGGAGTTATGGCGACGTGCGCGGCATCTGGCAGACCGTCTACCTTGAGGCGCGTTCCGAGACGTACCTCGAAACGGTGCATTTCATTCCGGACATCGACCACGACTGCGTGACCGCCCGCGTCTCGCTCAGCGGGCCGGCGAAGACGCCGCTCGCGTTCCGTCTCGTGTTCTCGCCGGAGGATCGGAAGGAGGACGTCAAGGCCGTCTTCGCCCCCGGCGAGATGGAGAAGGACGTGCGCGTTTCCCTCCGCCGCCCCAAGCTCTGGGAACTGGATAACCCCTACCTCTACGAAGTCAAGGCGCGGCTCGACGGAGAGAACGTCGCGGACACCGTCTCCACCTACTTCGGGATGCGCAAGATCAGCGTGGCCAAACTGCCGGGAACGGATTACGCATACGTCGCGCTGAATAACAAACCGCATTATCTGCGGCTCACCCTCGACCAGTCCTACACGCCGGACGGCTACTACACCTTCCCCTCCGACGAATTCATGAAAAACGAGATCCTGATTTCCAAAAATCTAGGTCTCAGCGGAAACCGCATCCACATCAAGGTCGAAGTGCCGCGCAAACTCTACTGGGCGGACAAGCTCGGACTGCTCGTCATGGCGGATCTCCCCAACGCCTGGGGCGAACCGACGCGGGAGATGTTCGAAGAAGGCGAGCACACCCTGCGCGAGATGATCCGGCGCGACATGAACCACCCCTCCGTCTTCTGTTGGGTGCTCTACAACGAGACCTGGGGCCTGTTCACCAAAGGCGCGAACGGAAGCAAACGCGGTTCCTACCTCCTCCCCACGCAGGAACGTGTCGCAAAGATGTACCGTCTGGCCAAGGCGCTCGACCCCACGCGCCTTGTCGAAGACCAGTCCCCGTGCCATCGCGACCATGTGGTCGGCGACCTCAACAGCTGGCACGACTACAAGCCAGGCTACCTCTGGGAGAAAACGGTCAAGACCGCCGACGAGAAGACGTTTGTCGGCAGCACGTGGAATTACATCGCCGGGCACCGGCAGACCGGCGTCCCGATGCTCAACAGCGAGTGCGGGAACGTCTGGGGGTACACGGGCAGCGCCGGCGATGTCGACTGGAGCTGGGATTATCATGCGATGATGAACGCCTTCTGGCGTTATCCGAAATGCGCCGGCTGGCTCTACACCGAACACCACGATGTCTGCAAGGAGTGGAACGGGTACGTCCGCTTCGACCGCACCAAGAAATTCACGGGGATCGAAGAACTCCTGCCCGGCATGACCCTCCGCGATCTGCACGGCGATGCCGTGCTTGCGCTCGACACCGAGCTTTGCCGCGAGTTCGCCCCCGGCGCGGAATACCGCGTCCCCGTCACGCTCTGGCTGCAGACCGACCGCCTTACCGGCGCGGGCCGCTTCCGCCGCCTGGTTGTCGGCGAAACCTTCACCCTTAAGACCGTCCTCCGCTACTGGGATGCCGACGGCAGACTGACGGAGACCGAAGTCGGGACGCGCGAAGTCGCCGTCAAACCCTGGATGTACGAGAAGCTGGCGGATGTCGCCGTCACGTTGCCCGACGTCCCCGCTGTCGGCATCATCGGGTTCATCTTGAGCAACGGCGACGAAGCCGTTGTCCGTAACTTCACGACGTTCGTCACACGCGGCGATGAACCGAAACGCGACGAGACCGTCGGTGCGGAACGCGTGTTGCGTGTCGCGCCGAAGGCGTTTACGAAAGCCGTGTGGAGCGAGAAGCAGTGGAACGTGTTGGACGGTCTGAAAGTGGATGGCGCGGGCAAAGGGTTTTTCGAATACGAAATCCCCTGGCCGAAAGATCTCAAGGCCGCCGATGTCAAAGGGGCGACCGTCGCGGGCGAGTTTTCCGCCAAGCGCCTGAACGGGAAAGACCGCAAGGGATCGTCGGTCGAAAACGAACCGGCGCCTCTGCCTTACGGCGCGAAGGAAGATCCGAGCGGAAAGGAGAACGCCTACCCGATGACCGACACGGTGTGCTGGAACGGAGCGGTGCGTATCCTCGCCAACGGCGAGACGCTGGGCACGGTCAACCTTCCGGATGACCCTGCCGACCATCGCGGTATCCTCTCCTGGTTCGCGCAGAAGCGCGACAAGCGTCTCCGCGAGGCCGGTTCTTACGGCTACTTTGTCCGTGCCGCGATCACGCCCGCCGCGCTGGCGAAGGCGGAACGGGAAGGACGCCTTGTTCTACGGTTCGAGGCCGATAAGAACGGGCTTGCGATTTACGGCGGACGGTTCGGGCGGTATCCGACCGACCTCACCGTTCGGTTGTCCAGGTGACCTCGCCATGCGGAAAACGGAGTGGAACGACTGGCGCTGGCAACTGCGCCATGCGGAACGGACGGCTGGCTTCCCCGGCGTGGAGGCGGTCTACCCGTTCTTCCTCACGCCCTACGGGAAGGGGTTGCTCCGTTTCCCCGCCGTCCGGAAACAGATGCTCCCCGATCCGAGGGAACTCCGTCCCGTCCCCGGATGCGTCCCCGACCCCTTCGCGGAACGGGGTTCGGCGGCGAAATGTTTCGGCGTGAAACAGCGTTTCCCCGACCGCGTGCTGGTGATGGCCAGCGACTTCTGCGCGATGAACTGCCGGCACTGTACGCGCAAGGGCCTGTTGCGCGGCGCGGAGGTCGTGCGTACGCCGGGACAGCTCGCCCTCGCCGTCGAATATGTGCGCGCACACCCGCGCGTCCGTGACGTCCTGCTTTCGGGGGGCGACCCGCTGACGCTGCCGGACGGGCGCGTCAAGGCGTTCGTGGAGGCGTTCGCGGCGTTGCCGCAAATCGACGTCGTGCGCGTCTGTACGCGCATCCCCTCGATGCTGCCGATGCGGGTGACGCCCGCACTCGTGCGCCTTCTCGCCAAAAGCCGAAAAGTGTGGGTGAACACGCAGTTCAACTGCGCGGAGGAGCTTACGCCCGAAGCCGTCGCCGCGTGTGGACGGCTGGTCGACGCGGGCATCCCGGTTTCGTGCCAGAGCGTGCTGCTGCGCGGGGTGAACGACAGCGTCGACAAACTTTTCGCGCTCTGCGCCGCGCTCCAGCGGGCGCGGGTGCGCCCTTACTACGTCTTCGTATGCGACCCGGTGAGCGGGACCGGCCACTTCCGGGTTCCGCTGGAAGAGGCAAAGGCGCTGGAACGGCGCCTGGCGGAACGGATCGGCGGACTGGCCTTTCCGCGTTTCGTCGCCGACCTCCCCGGATCCAGAAGGAAAGTCCCGATCGCCGGTCTCGGCGAAGATTCACACGACAAAAAGGAGTAGAGAGATGACACACAAACAGACGGACAAGACAATCGGATCGAGGGCCTGCCGCCTCCTGACCGTGTTGGCGCTGGGTGCGCTTCTCATCGGCGGCGGCGTGCGGGCGGACGAAGACTGCCCGGTCTCGGAAAACCTTCGCGGACACGAGAACACCGAATGGTCGAGAGGCTACGCCTACCACCTGACAGACGCGAAAAAAGGACTTCCGCGAGTCCTGCTGGTGGGCGACTCCATCTGTTGCGGCTACGAAGGCAACGTGCGCCGGCATCTTGAAGGGAAAGTCAACGTGAGCTACTGGGCAAGCAGCTATTGCGTAACCTCCCCCAACTACCTCAAGTTACTCGCGTTCTATCTTGACGAATCGGAATACGCCGTCATCCACTTCAACAACGGGCTTCATTCGCTCAAGACGCCGGACGACGACTGGGAGAAAGGTTTCGCCGCCGCGTTGGACCTGATTCAAAAAAAACAGCCGAAGGCGAAACTCGTGTGGTGTTCCTCCACGCCGCTTGCCGACGCCGCCTTGACGGAGAAGGTCAAGAAGTTGAATGAACGCGGGCGCAAAGTCGCTGAAAAACGCGGCATCCCCGAGAACGACCTCTTTTCCCTTCTCGATCCATTGGATCGTAAAGAAAACTGGACGGACAAATACCACCATAAACCACCCGTCCGGGAAAAAGCGGGCAGACAGATTGCCGAAACCATCCTGAAATACCAACAGAACAGAGGAGATGAACGATGAGAAAGCTGCTTACGCTGATTGCCGCTACCGGCATTGCGTTTGGTGCGGCGGCCAGCAAGGTACACTACCAGAAGGCGAGGAAAAGTCCTGAATGGTTCACGCGGGGCGTGATCTACCAGATCCAGCCGCGCGCGTTCACGCCGGAGGGGACGCTGAAGGCCGCTGCGGCCAAGTTGCCGTACCTCAAGGATCTAGGCGTGACCATCGCCTACCTCGTGCCCGTGATGAAGATGGACGCCGACATGGACCGGTCGTTCTGGAGTCCGCGCCAGATCAAGAGCGGGTTCAACAATCCCAAGAACCAGTACCGCATCTCCGACTACTTCCACGTGGACGAGGAGTACGGCACGGATCAGGATCTCAAGGATTTCTGCGCCGCCGCCCACAGGCTCGGGATGCAGGTGATGCTCGACCTCGTGTATTTCCACATGGGCCCGACCGCGCCCATCCTGAAAGAACATCCCGAATTCACGTTCTGGAACCCCGACGGCACCGTGAAGAAGGGTCCGTGGCGCTTCCCCATCCTCAACTTCCAGGAGCCGAAGTTGCGCCAGTACCTGATGGACAACATCAAGTGCCTGATCAGCGACTTCGGCGCGGACGGCTTCCGCTGCGACGTGGGGACGGCGGTCCCGCTTGACTTCTGGCACGACGCGCACGACATGATGGATGCGCTCACGGGCGGACGCGCCGTGCTGCTGTGCGAGGGATTCAACCCGATGAACCACTATCGCGGCTTCGACGCCGACTACGGAAGGTTCCATGTGCTTGACGCGGCGAAGGTGTCCGGCGCATGGAAGACGCGCGAGGCGAAGTGCCCCAACGGCGCCCGCTTCGTGAACCACTACGAGAACCACGACATCGCGACAGACCTTCGACCCCGCCGCGAGAAGGCGTGGGGAACGCGCGCGATCGACCAGGTGATCACGTGGATGTTCACGATCGACGGCGTGCCGATGCTCTTTACCGGCAACGAGATCGCCGACGCCGACGCAAAGCACTCCATGTTCGGGAAGACGCCCATGGACTGGACGCAGCTCGACCGCGAGCCGGGCAAGAGCCGCCATGCGCTCGTGAAGCGGCTCGCGGAGATCCGCCGCAGCCATTCCGTGTTCACGGACGTGAACGGCGAGGACGGCCTCACGTGGCTTGAGACGTCCGCGAAGAAGTCCGTCACGGCATTCGTGCGCCGCAACGGCCGCGATGCGGTGATCGTGGTGCAGAACTGGACCGGCAAGCCCGTGGACTGTTCCGTTTCGTTCACGGTGCCGAAGAAGGTTGCGGACCAGTTCTGCGTCGTGGCGGACGACACCGATTTCAGCGTGAAGGGAGCCGTTTCGCCGGAAGCCATCTATTCCCGCGACGCGAAGTTCAACGGCGGCCTTTCGTTCTCGGTCGGCCCGTGGGGGTGCTGGATATCAAAAGTCGTGCAGGCGGATTAGCCCCCGCCCGCCAATGGGTAAAGGCGAGAAGAGGGCGCCACTTCCGCGTCAAGGTTGAATTGTAAGATGATGGACACAACAAGACGAGAGTTTTTCAAAGGCATGATGGCCGCCGCAGGATTGACATCCTTCGGCACGAGGCGGGTCTTCGCCGCGCCGGATGGATGGACGCCGCCCAGGCCGCCGAACATCACCTTCGGCGTCGTGAGCGACACGCATCTGCGCACGGACCGCACGGGGAAGAAGATCGACATGAGGAATTGGCCGGACAAGTACCTTGTCGCGGCCTTCAGGCATTTCCACGACATCAACGTCGATGCCGTCGTCCATTGCGGCGACATGGCCGACCGCGGGCAGATTGTCGAGATGCAGGCTCATGCAACGGCGTGGCGCAAGGCGTTCCCCGACGACCGCGCGGCGGACGGGCGCAAGGTCGAGAAGCTGTTCGTGATGGGCAACCACGACGTGGACGGTTACGACTACGGACGCGGTTTCCGCGTTGACCAGATCTACCACGATCCCGAAGAGCTGAAAAAGCACATCCTGCTGACTGACCTTGCCGGCTGGTGGGAGCGCATCTGGGGCGAGAAGTACGAGCCGGTGTGGCACAAGGAGGTCAAGGGCTACCACTTCTTCGGACTTCACTGGGGCGTGGATGAGATGGAACTGGACCGCCTGATCGCATCCGAGTGCGCGTCTTGCGCACTGGATGTCGGTGACAAGCCGTTTTTCTTCCTGTCCCACGCGATCACGCACACGGAATTCAACAAGGCCGTCCGCGCCTACCGCAACGGATTCGGCTTCTTCGGACACTGGCACATGAGTGCCGCGAACTGGAAGGTCCTGCACCTCCTGGAAGGTGTGACGCCTAGCGTCCAGTGTCCTGCGATATATCCGTATTTCAACGACGGTAAGTGGCTCGGCGGCGGCGACAGGGGAATTTCTGTTGCGCCCATCGAGGACGAGCTACAGGCGGGAAGTTGGCGACAGGGGCTGGTGATCCGGGTGTACGACGATATGCTCGTGATCTCGCGCCACGAGTACAGCAAGGGCGGCAGCCTCGGACAAGACTGGATCATGCCGCTGAAGAAGCAGAAGCTCCATCCGCTTTCGCTTACCGCCATGAAGAAGAAGATCGGATCGCCGCAGTTCCGGGCCGATGCGAAGCTGTGCGTCGAGGCGGTCGGGAAGGAGGGCGAGCGGGCGCTCAAGCTCTCCATCCCCCCTGCGGACGGCAATCCCGATTCGCGGGTCTATGCGTTCGACGTAATCGTGACCGGCGACGATCCGGAGAAGAAACTCCTCAAAAGCGTTTACGCGGCGGGGGCCAACATGGGCGTTGGACATGAACCGAACGGCGGCGTGACGGTTTTCAAGATTCCCGTTGCGGAACTTCCGAAGGGAGAAAATCTGACGATTACCGTGCGTCCGATCACATCGCTGGGCACGCATGGAAGGACGATTGCCCAGAGCGTCCACAGGGGTGCGCAAGGCGGGACGTCAAGACGTCAAACTCATCATCTGCCGCATTGATTTTTTTCACAGTTCGGGGTATAATAAACGGCGGCAAGACCAACCAACAAATGAATGTGGAAGACAGAAGAAGGGCCGCGCGGAAGTTCGTCGAATACTGGACGTTCCGGCGAGGAAGCGAAAAGGGCGAGGACCAGCAGTTCTGGAACTCGCTCCTTGGCGAAGTGCTGGGCATGGAGGACGTGAAGTCCCGTGTCCAGTACCAGGTGCCGGTGCCGATGGTAGGGCGCGTTGTCCCCAACGCGCCGCAGACCACCAAGTTCCTCGACGCATGGATTCCCGAGACGCGCGTCCTCATCGAGCATAAATCCCGCGGCGTGAACCTCGACGCGCCTCAGGCCTCGCATGGCGGTTTGACCCCATACGAACAGGCGGTGGAGTACGACAACGCCCGCCCGTTCGACGAAAAGGCGCGGTGGATCGTCACGTGCAACTTCGACGGGTTCCGCATCTACGACCGCGCAAAGCCCCTTGGCTCCCCGATGAAGGTGCGGCTTGCCGACCTGCCGAAGGAGGCGCACCGACTCGCGTTCCTCGTGAACCCGAAGGAAAAGGCCATCGACCGCGAACTTGAAATCTCCGTGCAGGCAGGAAGGATTGTCGGCGAGATCTACGACGCGCTGCTCAAGCAAATGGAAAGTGTAAAGTGTAAAATGGTAAATGAAGGTGAGCCGCGCAGGGACACCTCAACTTTACACTTTACACTTTCAACTTTACACTCTAGCGACCTTGCCGCGTTGAACCGCCTGTGCGTCAGGCTCGTGTTCTGTCTCTACGCCGAGGACGCAGACATCTTCCCGAAGGACTGTTTCCGCCGTCTCACGGAGGCAACCCCTGCGCCGTTCCTGCGCGAACGGTTGAAAAAGCTTTTTGAGATTCTTGACACACCGCCCGACAAGCGAGATCCATACCTTGAGCCTGAACTGTGCGTATTCCCCTACACGAACGGCGGACTGTTCAAATGTTGCCAATGTGAAAATATTGCCAATTCCAATTCCCAATTGGAAACTGGCAACATTTCCACATTTTCACACGCTCTCGATGACATCCCGCCGCTGACCGAGGAAATACGCAAGCTGCTCATCGGCGCGTCGCAGTTCGACTGGCGCGACATCACGCCGACCATCTTCGGGGCGCTCTTCGAATCGACGCTGAATCCCGTTACCCGCCGCGCGGGCGGCATGGTCTATACATCGGTGGAGAACATCCACAAGGTCATAGCCCCCTTGTTCCTCTCTGCGCTTGAAAAGCGCTTCGAGGAAATTGTTGCCAATGTGAAAATGTTGCCAATCGCCAATGCCAATTCCCAGTTGGGAACTGGTAACACTTCCACAAGGATAACATTGACGCCACGTCAGCGGCGTGAACTCCTTGCCCTGCAAGCGGAAATGGCCGCGCTGACGTTCCTCGACCCGGCCTGCGGTAGCGGCAACTTCCTCACCGAATCCTACCTCTGCCTCCGTCGGCTGGAGAACCGCATCATCGCCGCGCTGCAGCAGGGGCAGGGGGAGCTTGACCTCGGAGTTTCGGTCAAGGTCTCCATCGCGCAGTTCCACGGAATCGAGATCAACGACTTCGCGGTGTCCGTCGCCAAGACCGCGCTCTGGATAGCCGAGGCGCAGATGCTCCGCGAGACGGCGGAGATACTGCACCGCGAACCCGATTACCTCCCGCTCCGCGACTACGCCAACATCGTCGAGGGCAACGCGCTGAGGATGGAGTGGAATCGGATAGGTCTGCCTGCACCGGAGGTGCCCATAGTCGTTATAGAGGGGGAAAAGAACGACGCCCGGGGAATAACTGACTCCATCGCAAAAGGACAGGGTCTCGACCCGAGCGCTGCGAGTAGGGTACTAAGGTTTGCGGAGGCAGTCAAGGGGGCTTTTGCGAAAAAATCATTCGACTACATCATGGGCAACCCGCCTTTTTCCGGCGCGAGGTGGATGGGCAAGTCGCAGAAGGAAGACATGCTCTCCGTCTTCGGCAAGGACTGGCGGGGCGTCGGCGACCTCGACTACGTGACGGCGTGGTACAAAAAGGCGGTCGATTGCATGGGAGGGCCGCGCTTCGTCGCGGCCACGGCCCGGACGAAGCCGGGCCCTCCCCGTTGCGCGTTCGTCTCGACGAACTCGATATGCCAGGGCGGAGCAGTCGCCAACCTCTGGAAGCCCCTCATGGCGCAGGGGCTTGAAATCGACTTTGCGCACCGCACCTTCCGCTGGGACAACGAATCGTTCGAGAAGGCGCACGTGCATTGCGTGATCGTGGGGTTTCACGCGGGAGGGCCGCGCTTCGTCGCGGCCACGGCCCGGACGAAGCCGGCGCCTCCCGAGGCTGCGGACGGGACAAAGCCCGTCCCTCCCAAGCTCATCTTCGACAACGGCAAGGCCATTCCCGCCGCGCACATCAACGGCTATCTGATGGACGCGCCGGACATCTTCATCGAATCGCGCACAAAGCCGTTCTGCGACGTGCCGGAGATAGGCATCGGCAACAAGCCCATTGACGGCGGCCACTATCTTTTCACAAAAGATGAGATGGATGAGTTTCTCAAAAAGGAACCGCAATCTGCGCAGTATTTCCACCCTTGGTACGGTGCGGAGGAATTCATAAACGGCAAGGAGCGTTTCTGCCTTTGGCTTGGCGAGTGTACTCCAGCAGAACTTTTCAACTTTCCTGAATGCATGAAGCGGGTACAAGCGGTGCGCGACTATCGCTTGTCCAGCAAGAGCGAAGGAACACGTAAGATAGCCGACAAGCCGACACGCTTCCATGTGGAGAATTTTCCCCACGGCCATTACATAGTCATTCCCAAAGTCTCTTCCGAGAAGCGGCAATATGTGCCAATCGGTTTCTTTACGCCAGACACGTTTTGTAGCGATCTTGTCTTTATCATCCCCGATGCCACGCTCTACCACTTCGGCGTTCTCACGTCGTCGGTTCACATGGCGTGGATGCGGGCGGTCGCCGGACGGCTGAAAAGCGACTACCGCTATTCGGCCAATATTGTTTACAACAACTTCCCATGGCCCGATCTCTGCGCCGCTGCGTCTCTGCGCGAGAAAATCGAAACCGCCGCCCAATCCATCCTTGACGCCCGTGCGAAGAATCCCGGCGTGACATTGGCGCAGATGTACGGCGACAAGATGTATCTCTTCCCCGA
>JAGAEL010000093.1 GCA_017613085.1 Kiritimatiellia bacterium
TCCCCGCCGACGTCGCGGCGCTTGTCGAAGCCCGCGCCGCCGCGCGCGCGGCGAAGAACTGGGCGGAGTCCGACCGCCTCCGCGACGAAATCGCCGCGAAGGGGTACATCGTCCGCGACTCGAAAGAAGGCCAGAAGGTCAAGAAGGCGTAAGCCGCGCCATGACCGTTTCCTTCAAGACGTTCGGGTGCCGGCTAAACCGGGCGGAGACCGTCCGGTTCGAGCAGGCGTTCGCCGAGGCCGGCGTTGCCGCCGTCCCGTTCGGGGAACCGTCGGACATCGTCGTCATCCACTCCTGCGCGGTGACGCAGACCGCCGAGAACGAATGTCTCCGCCTCGCCCGTTCCCTCCGGCGCAAGAACCCCGGCGTCTTCCTGGTCCTCGCCGGATGCGCCGCCGAATCGGCAAAGCCGGAAACGCTCGCCGCGTTGGGGATGGACTTGATTGTCCACCGGGACCGGCGCGACGCGCTGGTAGCCGCCGTGCTGGCCAAATTGGCGGAACGCGGCCAGGGAGGTCCGGCGGATGCCGCGGCCGCAAACGGGACAAAGCTCCACCGCGCCCTGCTCAAGGTGCAGGACGGCTGTTCCTGTTTCTGCACCTACTGCATCGTACCCTACACGCGGGGGGCGCCGCGAAGCCGCCCGTTCGCGGCGTGCCTCGACGAAGCGCGGAAACGCGTCGCGGAGGGTTTTCAAGAAATCGTCGTCGTCGGCTGCAACCTCGCCTTCTACGAGGACGAGGGCAAGACGCTCCCCGACCTTCTCCGCGCCCTGACGGAAGGTGCGGGAGACGGGCGCATCCGGCTCAGTTCGCTCGAACCGGGAAAGTGCGAACGCGAGGTCGCGACGCTCATGGCGAAGGAGCCACGTCTCTGCAATTTCCTCCACCTCCCCCTGCAAAGCGGTTCGGATCCCGTCCTGAAACGGATGGGGCGCGGATACACGGTCGCGGAGCTGCGCCGGACGCTGGACGCGATCTGCGCGGAGGTGCCGATGCTTGGACTGGGGGCGGATTTCATCACCGGGTTTCCGGGCGAGACCGAGCCCCTGTTCGAAGAGACGAAACGGTTGATCGAGGCGTATCCCTTCAGCAACCTGCACGTCTTCCCTTACAGCGAGCGGCCGGGTACGCCCGCCGCCGCTTTCGACGGGAAAGTCCCGCTTGAAACGCGGAAACGGAGAGCGCACGAGCTGATTGCCCTGCGCGAACAAAAGAAAGCCACCTTCGCGAAACGACATCTGGGACAGACCGTCGATGTCCTGGTGGAGCGAATCCAGAACGGCGAGGCGAGCGGTTGGACGGAAGACTACCTGGAATGTCGGGTTGACGCCTCCCCCACCCTTCGTCAAGGGTCGCTTCTCCGGGCAGTCCCGTATGCCGTAGACGGCTCCGCCCTCCGCGCCAAGAAAGCGGAATAAAAACGTTCAGTCCGAGAATGACGACAAAATAAGACTTGTGTTCCCAGCTAAAATCTTGTAGACTACTTTCCATCAGTCAGGACTTGATGGTTTCTTATGGAAGTTAAGCTCTCAAAAAGGTATGCAAAAGAGGTTGAAAATCTCACCTCCCTTCGGCGTAAGTACGGGAAAGCAGGCGATGAAATTGCTGGCTGTCTAAACGTTCTTAGGTGTGCCGACACGCTTCAAGAACTTTTGCAGCTCCCTCCCTCGGTCAACTACCGCTGCCATGAATTGCATCAAAACTTGAGAGATCGATTTTCCATGGATCTTATCCATCCATATCGACTTCTTTTCCGCCCTGTAGAACCTATTCCACGTCGGAGCGACGGCGGAGTAGACTATCTTCAGGTACGAGGTGTTTTCATTGAGGCTTTGTATGTAAATACCCATGAATAGGGCAGAGCAGAAGCGAAGGAGTTTGTTATGAGCATAAAAGAAGAAATGATTCTGAATCACTCGTTTCCGATCCCTCCGGGAACGCACATCCGCCGTTGGATGAACTCCGAGGGGATCAATATCGCCGAATTCAGCCGTATGATGGCCCTTTCAACACAAAGTGTTTATTCGCTATTAGACGGGAAGCAGGCGCTAACCTCCGAAACCGCATACAAACTGGAATTCGTCACCGGCGTTAAGGCATCTTTCTGGAACAAACTGGAATCCGATTACCAGATTGCGCTCCTTAGGAAGAATGTCGAGGAAGAGAAAGAGCGCATGGTGCAATGGATTCGTGCATTCCCCATTTCCGATCTGAGAAAGAGAGGTGTTTTACCTAAAGACTTCGCACGAACTGGCATTCTTCGACAGCGGGAGTGCCTATTGCAGTTCTTCGGTGTCGCCAACGAGGAGGCATATGAAAAGTCATTCAATGCGAAATTATTTGCGGCGAGGACGGTTCGCGGACTGGAATCTGACGAACCAGCTCTCATGGCGTGGGTCCAACTTGGACGCAGAGAAGCCGGAAAAATCGTAACCCCGGAATTCAGTATTGAAAAATTCAAAAATGTGCTAGGTTCTATTCCGCGGGAAACAGAGAGTTTGGAATCGAAAGAAACGGATGTGACCCAATGGTTGCTCCATCTTCGAGACCTTTGTCGGGAAGCGGGAGTCGTTCTCGTGTTCATTCGCCCCCTTAAAGGAGTTCGCCATGTAAATGGTGCGGCACATTGGATTGGAGGAAGACCGGTGATTCAGCTTTCCCTTCACGGTAAGTTCATAGATCGCATTCTTTTCTCCTTCTGCCACGAGGCCGGCCATATCCTTGACCAACATCACAGACTTGGGTATGTAACCTGTGAAGAAGATGCCGATGCTGAACGAGAAGCAGATTCGACTGCGGCATCGATTCTCTTACCCGGCGTTACAGATAAAAAAATCCTTCGCACAAATGGGGATGTTTCGCAACTACGCAGACTTGCCAAAAGATGCCATGTTTATCCCGGTATCGTTTTCGGACGTTATTGCAAACGGACGGGATACAATCGAAATCTTCATCTGCTTCCCGCAATCAGAAAATTTGAATGGCCGGATAACGCCACATGGCAAATCAATTAACACACCCTACCCCTTTTTCACGGGGAAGAGGATCCAGCGTTTGTTGTACCAGAACCATTGTTCCGGCATTTCGCGGATGGCGCGGTCCACCGTCTCAAGGACGGCGCGGGTGATGCGCAACGCATCTTCGTCTTTCGAGAGCGCGGGATCGGGCTGTATCGCGGGATAGCGCGTAAAGGCATGCTGCGTCCAGCCGACACGCCGGAACACGGCTTGGACGATCGGGACTTTCGCCTGGATCGCGAACATCGCCATGCCGCGCCCGATGTTCGCCTCGCCGCCGAGAAACGGAATCGCGAGGTCCGGCTTCGGGACGCGCACGTCCGGCAGGATCGCCAGGACGTGCCCCGTGCGCAACCGCCGCATGATCTGCAGCATCGCACCGCGCCCGCGTTCCAGACTCGTCATGCCGCACTCCCGCTGGCGGTTGATCCACCGGTCGATCAGCTCGTTCCGCTGTTTGGTGGCGACGCTGAACATTTTAATCCCGTGACAGGCGCAGGCCCATCCGGCGAGATCCCAGTTGCCCATGTGCGGAACGGTGATGACCGCGCCCTTGTACCGGTCCACCAGTTCCTGGACGACGGGAATCTCTTCCGCGAACCGGGGGATGTGCCGGTCTACCCACGCACGGTCGATCTTCGGCGCGCGCATCATCTCAACCGCGTTGAAGGCGGTGTTCCGCAGGGAGAGCCAGGCGATCTCCTTGACGCGGCGGGGGGGCGTTTCTTCGCCGAGGACGAAGCGGATACGCCGGAACGTCTCTTTGCGGCGGAAGCGCAGCACGTGGAACGCAAAACGCGCACAGACCCACGCCGCCGCCAGCGCACAACGATACGGAAGGACGTTCAGGAAGGCGGCGAGCGTCCGGAGCGCGGCATATTCGCAAACGTGTTTGAACGGGTATCGCATGGTTTCACCAGAATCCGTAGGCGCCGGTATGCAGCACGTAGGCGCCGAGCAACGTGTTTGTGACCCCGTGCGCGATCGCGCACGACCAGATGTCGCCGGTGCGGAGCAGGAGTGCCCCGTAGACCGCGCCGGCCATCGCGCCGGCCAGCCAGCGGTCGTGCTCGAACGCGAACACGGCGAGGACGAGGAAGAAACTCTTCGCTTCGAATTTCGTCAACGACTCCTCCGTGAACGCGGAATTCCGGAACCAGCGGAGGAGGAAGCCGCGAAAGAAAAACTCCTCGATCACGGCGATCACGAGCCCGCTCCCCGCCAGTTTGGCGAGCGCGAGCGCCCAGCCACATTCGGCGGGCGAGTAGGCCCACGAAAGGTGTCCGGGCGGAAGCGAGGGCCACCACGCGGGATCGACGTAGGAGGGCAGCGAGCCGGGCATCAGGACGGCCCACTCGAAATACGCTTTCTGTACGGCTGGGAAGCGGGAAGCGAACCAGGGCGTCTCCGGGAAAATCCAGAGCGCGGCGACGCCGACCCCGGCAAGGAGCGCGGCGGGAAGGTGCGCGAAGCGGAGGTAGGGATACCCCCGCCAGGGTTTCGCGACGAGGAAGAGGGCGGCGCAGGCCACGCTTTTAAGGGCATAGGAGACGGGATAGAACAGACGCGGGCACCATCCGGCGGACTCCAGCAGTTGCAGCAGCAGGATCACCGCGATCCAGAGCGCGAAGGGGGCGACGTGTGCGAAAGCCGGATTATTTTTACGCATCATTCTCCTTTCTCCGTCTACTTGTTGTTCCGGGAACGTTTCCACTCGTCGAGTTGTTCCTGCGACGGCGCCTGGACGAGTTGGAAGAGATGCCATTCTCCAAAGCTCTTCGCAAAGAGGAGGCGTTCCGCCCCGTGCGTGTAGATATCCGGATAACGCCAGAAGACGCTTTCCGTACAGGCCAGCCCCTGTGGACGCGGCACCAGGAAGTAAAGATCCTGTCCTTTGTAGGCGTCACGGATGGAGTCGAGGTGCAGATCAAGGTTCGGCGTGAAGAGCGGGTTCACATTCGCCGCCAACGCCCTCAACCCCGCGTACCCCAGCACGAAGATGCGTCCGTATTCGGTACGGTCGTCCACGTATTTCGCGGCTTCGCCGAGGCAGTAGGCATCGGGAAGGCGCCCGGCGCGTTGCGGCTGGGACTGCGCGACTTTATACCGGCGCAGCGTTTCCCGGTTGAGCGACCGCACGAAGAACAGGCCGTCGCCCAGGATCAGCGCGTTCAGCAGGATCCACACGCCGGCCGCGTAGCCCACGGGAAGCCAGCCGAGGAACACCCACGCGAAGAAACGGCGGCGCGTCTCCCGATGGAAGAAACCGGCGAACGGAAGCAGCAGGACCAGGACGCAGACGACCGGGATGAAGACGGCCCCGCAAAGGAGCAGCAACGCGCCGGCCGATGCCGTCCGGACCAGATGCCCCGTTTTGCCGTTGATGCACCAGCCGACAAAACCGGCAAGCAGGGTAGAGGCTGCGGCGAAATAGAACCACCAGAGGAGGAAGGAACCGGCGCGTTCCGCGAACACCGGCGGCAACGCCCATGCGAACGGCAGGTAGATCAGCGTGGAGAGCGGCGCGTGCCAGCAGGAACCGACCAGCGCCTGGCGCCCGGCGGTCGTCCCCGCGACCAGCTCCTTGCAGATGCCGGGAAGGGCGGCGTCGGGCAGCCCGTAGAGAAAGGCGGCGGCACAGGCGAGGAGGACGGGGGTGAAAAAACGGATCAGACGGGTTTTGTTCATGCGGACTTCCCCTTGTGCGCGGTCTTCTCCCAGACGAACGGGGCACGGAAAAACTGAATGAACGCGCGCCAGCCGCTGTAGCTCATCATCGCCCAGTAAAGCGGCGTGAGCAGGGCGGACGGCATGAGGACGTCACGCTTACGCGCGCAACACCCCAGCAGGTTGACGTAGACGAACACGAAGTTGCCGAAGAAGAGGCAGAACGCGCCAAGCGCGAACACGGGGCCGGGGAAGAGCAAATCCGCGCCCGCCGGCTGGAAACAGAACCAGAGCAGGGTGAGCAGCCAGAACACCGGATTGACCAACGCGGAAAAGACCACGCCGCCGACGAGCATCTGGTAGTGGAGGAAATTGACAAGCCCGAGTTCACGCAACAGCCGGAAGGGGTTGCGCATGTGTACGAACCAGGTCTGGATGTACCCCTTCTGCCAGCGGGTCCGCTGTTTGATCCAGGGTCCGAAACGGCAGCAGGCCTCCTCCCAGGTCGTCGTCTCCAGCATCCGCGTACGGTAACCGAGCCTTCCGATGCGGATGCCGAGGTCGCAATCTTCCGTCACGTTGTACGCATCCCATCCCATGAGTTCGCGCAGGGCCGCAGTCTTGAAATGGTTGGACGTGCCGCCGAGCGGAATCACGGCGTCCAGCGCGGCGAGGCCGGGCAGCTGAAGGTCGTACCACGCGGAGTATTCGGCGGTGAACCAGTTCGCGAGCAGGTTCTGCGTCGCATTGTAGAAGTTCAGGCGCGACTGGACGCAGACGACATTTCCGGGAGAACGTTCAAACGCAAGCACCGCCTTTTTCAGCTGATCCTTTTCGGGGATGTCCTCGGCGTCGTAGATGACCAGGTAGTCGCCCTTCGCGTAGGCGAGGCCGATGTTGCAGGCTTTCGGTTTCGTGCGCGGGAAGGAGGGCGGGATGCGCGTGACGCGGAACCCCGGCGGCATCGCCAGGGCGGCCGCGGCTTTGAGCGTCGGCTCGTCATCCGCCTCCAGCAGAAACTGCACGTCCTTACGGTCCGCAGGGTAATCCAGTTCGCGCAACGCCTTGAGGATCTGCGGCAGCGTCTCCGGTTCCCGGTACATCGGGACGAGGATCGAGAAGACCGGCCACTCGCGGGGCTCCTGCGCGCGGATGTCCTCCGGCGAAAACCGGAGGATCGCTTTCGGCGTAGAGGCGCCGTGCAGGATCAGGAACTTGTACAGCATGAGCGCGACATAGACCGCCGTGCAGACGGCGATCGCGTAACGCGCCGTCGCCACCGGGGCGAACCACGCCGACGCGGCGACCGCCGCGACGGCGAGCGCGAACCCGGCCTTCTGCAGCCCGGTCAGGGGGCGGACCGCGCTCCATTGCGGGCGTTTGTGCGCAAGTTCCAAAGGATCCGGTTCCTGTGTCATGGCGCCGTCCGTCAAATCTCCAGCACGATCTCGTCGATCGCCTTGTTGTCACCGAACACGAGCAGTTTGTCGTCCGCGAGCACCTTCTCTTCCGCCGTCGGAATGATCACCATCCGGGGCTGGGTCGGATCCTCCGCGAGGCGGCGGATGCAGAGAACCGTCACGTTGTACTTGTTCCGCACCTGCGCCTCGGCGAGCGTCTTGTCCTTCAACGGGGCGGGGACGTCGATCTCGGCCACGCTGAAACCGTCGGATATCTCGAACAGGTCCACCGATCCTTTCGACATCAACGTCTGCGCAAGTTTCTGCGCGCGGTCGCGGTTCGGGTAGACGACGACATCCGCGCCGACGCGCTTCAGGATTTTCCCGTGCATGTCGGAGTCGGCTTTCGCGACGACCTTTTCGATGGCGAGTTCCTTGCAGTTCATCGTCGCCATCACGCTTCCTTCCAGATTGTCGCCGATGGCGACGACGACCACGTCACATTCCTTGAAACCGGCGTCTTCGAGGGTATGGAGGTTCGTCGCGTCCCCCTCGATCGCCTTGGCGACAAGGTCGGAATACTCCTGTACCCGTTCCCGGTCCTGGTCGATCAACAGGACGTCCGCCCCCTTTTCCGCCAGGGACTCGGCGAGGGCGATACCGAAACGCCCCGCGCCCACAATCCCGATCCGCTTCATGCCTTAACCTTCGCGAGCGCCTGTTTGAGGTCGTCGAGGATGTCCGCCGGATCCTCGATGCCGACGGAGAACCGGATCAGATCTGGAGGGATGCCCGCCGCGCGCAGCTGCTCATCCGTCAGCTGGCGGTGCGTGTGGCTCGCCGGGTGCAGCACGCAGGAACGGCAGTCCGCGACATGGGTGACAATGGCGATCATCTTGAGGCTGTCCATGAACTGAATCGATGCCTCGCGCCCGCCCTTGATCCCGAACGTCAACACGCCGCACGGAAGCCCGCCCTTGAACTGCTTCTGCGCCAGCGCGTGATAGCGGTTTCCGGGAAGCCCCGCGTAATGGACCCAGGCCACCTTCTTCTGCTTTTGCAGGAACTTCGCCGCCTTGAGCGCGTTCTGGCAGTGGCGCGGCATCCGGAGGTGCAGCGTCTCCAGCCCGAGGTTCAGCAGGAAACAATTCATCGGCCCCGGGATCGACCCGAAGTCGCGCATCAGCTGGGCCACGCACTTCGTGATGTAGGCACCCTTGCCGAACTGCTTCGTGTAGGTGATGCCGTGATAGGAGGCGTCCGGTTCCGTCAAGCCGCGGAATTTGTCGTGGTGCTTCTCCCAATCGAAATTCCCGCTGTCCACGATCGCCCCGCCGACCTGCGTGGCGTGGCCGTCCATGTACTTGGTGGTGGAGTGGATCACGATGTCCGCGCCGAAATCGATCGGGCGGCAGAGCACCGGCGTCGCGAAGGTGTTGTCCACGATCAGCGGCACGCCGTGCTTGTGCGCGATGCGCGCGCACTTCGCGATGTCCAGCACGCTGCCGGCGGGGTTGGCGACCGTCTCGCCGAAGAACGCCTTCGTATTCGGGCGGAACGCCTTGGAGATCGCCGCCTCGCTCGCGTCCTGGTCGATGAAGGTCACGTCGATCCCCAGCTTCTTCATCGTCACCGCGAAGAGGTTGAACGTGCCGCCGTAGATGCTGGAAGAGGCGACGAAATGGTCGCCCGCCTCGCAGATGTTAAAGACGGAGTAGAACGACGCCGCCTGTCCGGAGGAGGTGAGCACGCCCGCGACGCCGCCTTCAAGCGCGGCGATCTTGGACGCGACGCAATCGTTCGTCGGATTCTGGAGGCGCGTGTAGAAATACCCGGTGTCCTTCAAGTCGAAGAGCCGCGCCATCGCGTCGCTCGACTCATACTTGAAGGTCGTGCTCTGATAGATCGGTAGAACGCGGGGTTCGCCGTTTTTCGGCTGCCAGCCGCCCTGTACACAAAGCGTGTCTTGTTTCATAGTGGGGACAGTCTACCAGAAAGCCCCCTCCCCGTAAAGGGGAATTAGGGGGAATCACGCCCTCCCGAAAACCTTTCAAATCCCGAGAAGTTTGTGCGCGGGGATGACCGCGTCGAAAAAACCCGTTCCCTCGACGGACGGCGCGAGGGTTCCGTCATAGACGAGAACCGGACGCGGCGTCATCCCCGACCTCAGGGGAATCCGGGACATCTTGCGGCGTACCTCGTCCTCGATTTCCGGACCGATCTCCTTCTGGCGCTTGATCTCCACGACATACGCCGTGCGCGGGGTCTGTATGAGCAAGTCAATCTGGCACCCCGCCTTTCTCCCGCTCGCCCCGTTGCGCATGTTGCGGTAGGGCGCGACCGACTCAATGATGGCATTCCCGACGTGAAGATAGGGAACGAGGGACATGGCGTTGTTGACGATGAGGTTCTCGAACTGCAGCCCCATCACCGACTGCCATTCGGGCAGGCTCTCGATGGAACTGTAGCTGTACGTGCCCAGCTCGATCTCCCGCTTGTGCGGCGCGAGGTACTTCAGGTAGAATCGCGTGTAGTTGTCCTTCAGCCGGTATTTCGACGTCCGCGCAGGCTTCCCCGTCTCGGGATTGAGTCCGGCATCGTCCGATATGAATCCGCCCTCGCAAAGCGCCCTGAGATTCCACGACAGATGCCCGTTCCGGACTATCCCAAGCCGATTCGCAATCTCTGCCCCCGTCAGCGGCCCGGCCCCCAGCGCCTGGAGTATGGCTTTCCTGGTTTCGTTCTCTTCGCCGAACAGCGGGTTGAAGATGGAATCAAAGTCTTGGAACAACTGACCCGATTTCATGAAGCACATCCGCCTGATGTTCTCGCCCGCGTCCAGTCCGGGATCGACCTCCTCTAGGTAGCGCGGCACACCGCCCGTCACGGAAAGGACATCCAGTATCTCACGCGGTGCCACACGACTCGCCGCATCGCCCCAGAACTGGACACATTCGTCGAGCGAAAGCTCCGGAAGCACGTAGTCGCGCGAGAACCTTCCGGCGAACCCGGCGCTGTCAAGCAGGTTTTCCTTGATCCAGGCCGAGACGCTTCCGCAGATGACAAGGATCAATTTGTCATGACGATGAAAATACCGTTCCCACGCCTTGCGCAAGATGCTGGGGAAAAGAGAATCGTACCCGCCCATCCACGAAATCTCGTCAAGGACCACGACCGTGCGCTTGCGGTCGTCGATGTAATGGTCTAACCAATAAAAGGCATCCAACCAGTTCGTGAATTTCCGAAGCGGCGACTGCGTCTCCCGCGCCAAGGAAGCAGCGAAGCCATCGAGCTGATCTTGATCCGTCATGTTTTTCTCGGGGGCAAGTCCCTCAATCTCCATGTAGCAGTCAGCCGTGCGGCGCGAAAATTCCCTAAAAAGCGTTGACTTGCCAATTCTTCGGCGACCTCGGCAAGCAACCAACGAAGATGTCCGCTTTCTCCAAAGCGACTCAAGATCTTCAAGAAAATGCCTTCTGCCAACAAATTTATCCATTTGTGCCTCCTTGACGGACGGCACTAGCATAACATAACCGAATGGGACGGTCAATAGCGGCGGGCGCGAAATTGTCAAATTTCAAATCCGCGCCCGCAGTAGAAGGTACCCTACCGGATGATGATGAGGAATCCCTTGATCACGTAGATGCCGTCTTCCTTCACCTTGATTCGGCACCGGCAGGAGGCACGGCTTTCGGCGTCCAGGACGAACGTGACGTTCTCCGGCGGCGTGTCCCACGCCACGAGGCGCTGGCCTCCGTGTACGTCGCGCCCGGCGAGGTGGATCGTGATGGTGGAGTTGGGCTGGTACGTGGTCGAGTCGTATCCCTTCACGTACGGGCTGTGGGCCTTCAGCTCGCCGTTACACTGCGAAAGGTCGAGCACCGCGCCGTCGTGGAGCAGGCAGCCGTAGAACCCGTCTCCGCCCGGCTGGCACCGTTCTATCACGTTGATCGGGAAGAGACCCACGCTTTCTGCAGTCGTCTCGTCCATTGCGAAGCTGCGCACCGTGACGCCGTCCGTGCCTTGCCAAAGCGTTGCATCGCCCGAAAGGCGCAGATCGAGCGTGGACATTGGGTACGACAAGGCCTTGTAGAAGCGGAGCCATCCGCCTTCCGTCACGTCCATCGTGCCATTCGACGCCGATTCCCCGAGACGGAACGTCTTGTCTCTTCCTATGCGCACGGTGAGCGTGTGGCCGCCCAGTTCGATTCTTGTCCCACTGGCGTACAAGGTGGGGGAGACGGTGTAGTCACCTCCGAAGAAGATCGTGGAAGCATGCAGATCCAGCGTCGAATCATCCGTAAGCGTGACGTTGCCGATGCCTCCGAAGTTCTCGCTTGTCTGGTCAGGGCCCAAATTGGCGAGCGTGCCCCCGTTCAGCACGATGGGGTGGAGGCGATAGGCGAATTGCCCAGCGATGTCAAACACGGCCCCTCTCTCGACGATCAGCGGCGAGAATTCACCGCCCCAGTAGGCCTGCGACTCGTAGTACGTGATGGCGTTCTCGACGCCTGTGCGCGGACGCGCCGTGCCGCACGCGATCACGGTGCCGCCACCGTACCTCTGGCCGGATTTTCCGCCCACGAGCGTTCCCTCCCCTTCCTTGAAGAGCTTGAGATTGCCCGTGAGGGTGGTCGCATAGTTCTCGTTCGTCACCCCCGCCGGCACCGTCACATGCAGTTCGCCGGGATTGACTCCCTTCATGCAGAGGACGTTCTCGACTGCCGTCATTTCACCGGACGTGCCGCTGCTCTGCAGGAACGTATGCTGGGTCGTCTCGAGGATTCCGACGGCTCCGTCAGTCGAACGGCGGGCGGGAATGTACTCGCGCACCAAGTTCCCCGCCGAGTTGAACACCCGGAAGTAATAGAACCTTCCGACGAAGTAGGCTCCCGTACTGGCACCGGGACGGGCGCCGTGCGACGCGAAAAGGACAAACGGACTGCCCGGCGTGAATGTGCCGGACCCCATGTTCACGGAATTGCCGTTGTTGACTGTCGCAACAAGCGTGTTGCCATCGGCCGTCAGCATATAATCGTTCGACGTGTTGATTGCAGGCGACGCGGAGGTATTTGTGGTGTTGCGGTCGAAGCGGAACTTGTTGCTGATTGCAAAGCACGTGAACGTCCGCACGTAATCCTTCCCGGACATTGTCCGCGAGCAGTAGAGGCACTTGTTACCGGAGGTGTTGGCGAACTTCACCTTGATGTGTACGCGGTCGGTACAGGCCGGGGTGTAGCCTGTGTTCACCCACACGCCCGCCGTCACGTCGATGGCTTCCAGCAATTCATAGTATTCCGTGGTGTCCGTCACCGTGACGTCTCCGCCAAGTCCCGTGACGTAGAGCTTGTGTCCGTTGAGGTCGATCGTGCCGCCGCCGCTGCAAGTGGGGAAGTCGAGCCCGCGCCAGTCGCAGTCCGCCGTCAGCGTGCAGTCCCCGATCTCGAGCTTCGCGCACGGGAACGGCGTGGAGGCCGGAATCTGGAGCGAGACGCTTCCCGAGAGGCGCACGATGGACCCAGCGCCCGGCAGTCCGTCCTGTACGGCCTGCCCCGCCGCGTTCGTGCAGGACCAGTTCGCGGGGTCGGCAATGTCGCCGTTATTCGCCGCGCCCGTCCAGACGGCACGCTCGACTGCGTCGTTCGCTCCGTAGAAAAGACCCGTCTCGCCCGCGACGGGCGACACGCCGCCGGCGGCCGTCGCCGCGTCGAAGGCGAAAGTCGTCCCCTCGGGACGGTTCGCCCAGCTGATGATCTTCTCGCCAAGCGCGAACGTGCGCCCATGCACGTCGATTGTCACCGTCGCGCCGCTCTCGAACGAGACGAGGCCCGGCTCGGTGAAGTTACGCGGATTGCCCGACCCCGCCACCGCCGCGATGCCGTCAGAGTCCCACGTACCCGCCTTCTGCGAGAGGTCGAGCGTGGAGCCGTCGCACATCGTAAGCGCCGGATACATCGCTCCGGGCGCGAACGTTCCATGCACCCCAAGCGTGAAGGCCGTCGAGTTCAGCTGCCATGTGGCGCCGTCATAGACGAAATCGCGGATGTCGAAGTCCTTCCATCCCTTCAGGATTGCGCCGCCCGTGATTTCAAGTACACACGAGGTGAGGCCGTAGCCATTGCTCGTTTCAAAGCGGGCGCCGACGGGTCCTTTGAGAAGCAGCCGACCGCCCGTCCCGTCGTCGTGCCACGCGCCGAGATAGACAAAGCCGTTCGCCTCGACCGTGAGCGTGTGCCCGTTGAGCGCCAGCAGCGAAGGCGACGACGAGATGTTGCAGAAGGAGAAGGTTTCGTCGCGACCGACGATCTTCGCGTCGCCCGACAGGGTGATGCTCCCGAACACGCGCTGCGTGGTGGCGTTGGTGGCGATCACCGTTCCGGCGAGGTCCATGCGATAGACGCCGGATTTCGTGTTGACGTCCGACCCGAAGTCGAGCGTCGTGCCCGCGCACACCGTCACCCGTCCACGACCGATGGCGGCGTCCGCCGTGCCGCAGCGCACCGAGCCGGCGGAGACGACCGTTCCCATGTTGTAGCTCTGGCGTGCCTTCTTCGCCACGAACATTCCCCCGCCCGTCTTTTCCACGCGCACGTTGCCGTCGATCGCGACGCCGTCGTTCTCCGACACCTCCCCCGCCGGCACGTCGATCTGCAGCGTCCCGAAGCCCTTCTCCGCAAGGCCGTACTCGAGCTGCGTGAGTTCCATGTGCCCGTCTGAAGTATTTGCGGCCTTGCTGATCGAAATGCGGTAGTACCTGTACGCCGTGGAGTTCTCGAATGTGAACGTGCGACATTCCCAGCCCGCCCAATCGACCTCGTTTGTGCGCTCGTCGAGCAACGTCCAGCTCTCCTTGTCGTCCGACCCGAAGAACTGCCAGTCGCATGGCGAGCGCTTGTGCTGCTCGCTCGCGTCAGGGTGCGGCCCGACGTGGATCTTGTAGGCGGTCACGAGCGTGGGGTCGCCGAAATCGTAGTCGATGATGCACGGCAGAGCCGAATTCTGGCAGATGACGCGGTGGACGGCGTCCTGCGCCCAATCGAAGTTGTTCGTGAAGAGGTTCCCGGCGACCGTATTCCTGTAGAGCGTGGAACCGGCGGACGCCCGCTCCAGCTCCGGCACGGTGAGGTCGAACGACGAGGTGATCGTGCCGTAGCCGGCAAGCCCCGCCACGCGCAGCGTATGGCCATCGAGGTCGAGCGAGCCCGACACGTTCACCTTGCCAAGTCCGCGCCAGTCGCAGTCGGCGGAAAGGCTGGCGCCGTCGAACACGAGGCGCGCGCACGGAAGGCTGGAGCCGGACGGCACGTTGAACGCAAAGGCGTTCGTCAGCACCACGTCCGACA
>JAGAEL010000094.1 GCA_017613085.1 Kiritimatiellia bacterium
CGAACTCGTCCAGCGGCTCGACCTTAAACGGATGACGGCATCCGGCGTCGGCCGCGAAGAACTGGAAGAGCAAGTCCGCGAAACGTTGCACGGGATCATCGAGAAAGTCCGCGAGAGCCGCCGCGTCCCCGCCGACATCGACCTGCGCGCCCTGGAGAAGGAGATTTACGACGAGGCGATGCGCCTCGGACCGCTGGAGGATTTTCTCGCCGACGACACCATCACCGAAGTCATGGTGAACGGGCCGAACCAGATTTACGTCGAACGCCGGGGCCGTCTCGAACTCACCGGCAAGACGTTCATGGACGACGATTCCGTACTGGCGGTCATCGAACGGATCGTCGCCCCGATCGGGCGCCGCATCGACGAAAGCCAGCCGTATGTGGACGCGCGTCTCGCGGACGGTTCCCGTGTCAACGCGATCATCGCGCCGCTTTCGCTTTCCGGGCCGTGCATCACGATCCGTAAATTCTCGAAACGTTCGCTCACGGCGGAAGACATGGTGGACTACGGCACCTGGACGCGCACGGCGGCGCAGTTCCTGCGCGTCTGCGTCCTGCTCCGCAAGAACATCGTGGTCGCGGGCGGGACGGGTTCCGGCAAGACGACGCTCTTGAACGTCCTCAGCGGCTTCATCCCGGAAACAGACCGGATCGTGACGATTGAAGACGCGGCGGAACTCCGTCTGGAACAGCCGCACGTCGTGCGGCTCGAGGCCCGCCCTGCGAACATCGAAGGGCGCGGCGCGGTGACGATCCGCGACCTCGTGCGGAACTCGCTGCGTATGCGCCCGGACCGCATTATCGTCGGCGAATGTCGCGGGGGCGAAACGCTCGACATGCTGCAGGCGATGAACACGGGGCACGACGGTTCCCTGACGACGATCCACGCGAACACGCCGCGCGACGTGATCTCGCGTCTGGAAACGATGGTGCTGATGTCCGGGATCGAACTCCCCTCCCGCGCCATCCGGGAACAGATCGCCTCCGCGATCGGCATCATCGTCCACGAGTCGCGCATGAGCGACGGTTCGCGCAAGGTGGTCTGTATTTCGGAAATCGTGGGACTGGAAGGCCAGCAGATCGTGATGCAGGACTTGTTCACGTTCCGGCAGTCGGGGATTGACGGGGACGGGAAAATCCTCGGCGAGTTCCGTCCGACCGGGTCGATGCCGACCTTCTTTGAGGATCTGCAACGGCGCGGCCTCGCCCTCGATCCGCGCATCTTCGATCCCGAAGCGGAGGGATTGGCATGAATCTGCTTCTCATCAAAATCCTCGCGTCGGTCTCCGTCGGCGGCGCGTTCACCGCGTTCGCCTACATCATCATCCAATCCGTCGAATCCGGTTCCGTCAACTATTCCGACGCGGTCTCGCACGAAACCGCGCAACAGTTTGAAGACCTGTTCCTGTTCATCCCCGCCAAGAAGATCGCGGACATCGGGCGGGCCTTCGCGGCGGCGGTCTTCCTGTTGTTCTTCATCCCGTTTTTCTCGCTTTCCAACCCCGTCTCCTCCGCCGTCGGGCTTTCGCTCGGCATCCTCTTCGGCGCACTGGCGTTGCAGGCGCCGGCACGGCTCGTCGAAGTGCTGCGCACGCGCCGCCGCCGGAAGTTCAACCTCCAGCTGGTCGAAGCGCTGAGTTCGATGAGCAACGCGCTCCGCGCCGGGTTCAGTATCAACCAGGCCTTCGACACGGTCGTGCAGTCGGGCGAAAAACCGATCGCCCAGGAGTTCGGCGTGATGATGCAGCAGATGCGTGTCGGCATGAATTTTTATGACGCGATGCAGAGCCTCGACAAGCGCGTGGGGTCGGAAGACCTGACGCTGGTCGTCACCGCGATCGACATCGCCCGTAGGACGGGCGGCAACCTGACGGAAATTTTCGACAAGATCGGCCAGACAATCCGTGAACGGATGCGCATCGAGCGGCGCGTAATGACCTTGACCGCGCAGGGACGGCTTCAGGGAATCATCGTCGCCTGTATGCCGATTATCCTAGGGTTGTTGATGACCTTCCTCAAGCCCGACCTCATGCTTCCCTTCCTCAAGTCGGGAACGGGTGTCGCGGCGATCGTCATCACCGCCGCGTTGATCCTTGTCGGCTGGCTCGTAATCCGCAAGATCATCAAGATCGACGTGTGACGGGGCGCATCCGCGAATCGTACAAACACGTGACCACGGAGAACAGACGAAACGGGGAGACGCGCTCCGGCGTGTCCGCACCGTGGTAGAACGGGCAGCTTGCCTGTTCCAGACCGTGTTTTTTCGCCGCGAAGGACACAAAGAACGCAAAGAGAGGGACGCGCTTCGTCGCGTCCGTTTTCCGCGTGGATATGCCCCCGCACGACAGGCGACACCCGACATCCGACAGTGGATTTGTGTCAATTTGTGGTTTATTTATTTCTCTATTCCCGTTTTTACCGCCTACACGATTCGCGGATGCGCCACCTAAATGGAAAAGTCGATTTTCCCCTTGCTCCGAGGGCGCAGTTTTGGCAGAATTGGCGCGTTGGACTTTTCAGACGAGCAAGGTGGTTTCTGCGGGCTTCGTCAGGCTGTGTGGTCTGGTTCGCGGACGACGTGAAA
>JAGAEL010000095.1 GCA_017613085.1 Kiritimatiellia bacterium
GGGATATGTGGTCGCCAGCGACCAGATCGATCTGCCGAATGACAAGCGTGCGCGGCTGATCGGAATGAAGCCCGTGGATCAGATCGTGCGTAACAAGGATGGAAGGGTCGAGTTCTTGGCGCAGTCCGGCGACACTTCGATTGCATTCGACCGCACCACGGGGGCGCTCGTTTCCTACAAGGTCAAGGGCATCGAACACTTGCTTGCGCCGATGGCGCTTGACGCCTATCGCGCGCCGAGTTCCAACGAAATCGGCCCGGCGGGGCAATGGAGTTCCTTCGGCTGGCGTAACTTCGTACAGAAGGCGATTTCCTTCGGCGAGATTTGGAGAGATGCCGACGCAAAAGCGCTCGCGTTCACGGTGGAGGTGGAGTGCCGTGGCGAGGCGAAGGAGCAGCTGATCGACTACGGGCGTCCCGGCGGACGCCTTGAGAAGCAGGGTGCGCTTTCTGGCCTTGCGGCGCCGTACTTCCGCGCGGTCTTGCGCTGGCGCATCAACGGCAACGGCACGGTGTCGTGCCGCAGCGAGATACGCCCCGTCGGCTTCCGCCGCGACCTTCCGCGCATCGGCTGGCGCTTCGTCCTGCCGATTGACTTCGCGAAGGTGGAGTGGTTCGGACGCGGTCCGTTCGAAAACTACCGCGACCGCAAGAGCGGCGCGTTCAGGGGGCTCTGGACGACCGACCTCGCGAAATTCGTGATGCCGTATGCGCGTCCGGAAGACGCCAACAACTTCGAGGACACAGACGCAGTGACGCTTTCGGGCGCAAAGGGCGAGATCGGCTTCGCGACGCTCGGTGCGCCGTTCGCGTTCACCGCGATCCCGTATTCCCCGGCAGAGATCATCGCGGCGTCGCACCCGCCGGAGCTGCCGCCGATCACTAAGGTCGAATTCGGCATCTTCGCCGAGACGCGCGGACTCGGCGGCGCGAGCTGCGGGCCGGGGCCGCTGAAGCGCGACATCATCGACACGTCAAAGAACTACCGCCTCGACTTCGCGATCCTGCCGTCCCGCGCGACGACCGCGCTTTCGGACGTGCCGTTCGAGTTCCCGCCGGCGGAACCGAACGCCGTCTCGCAGTTCAAGCGCTACAAGGCGGCGGGCGCGTCCTCCGACGAACCCGGCGAGCGCGAGGGCGCGGACAACGCCTTCGACGGCGACATCTCGACCATCTGGCACACGCGGTGGAAGAAGAACGCCCCCGGCTATCCGCACTACGTCATCGGCGACTACGGCAAGACGCTTGAACTCAAGGGCGTCATCGCCATTCCGCGCCAGGAGATGACCAACGGGCGCGTGTGCCGCTACCGCATCGAGCTGAGCGACGACGCGAAGACCTGGCGCAAGGTCGCGGAAGGGAAGCTGCCGAACACGAGCGACCTCACGGAAATCAAGTTCGGGAAGACGGAGGCCGCCCGGTACATCCGCTTCACCGCGCTTTCGCCGTGGGACAAGTCGCACCCGTGGGCATCGATGGCGGAACTCCAGCCTCTTCTTCGGAAGAAATAACCCTCGACCGTGTGTTTCGATTTTGGGTAATGGGGTTAAGAAAGGGGTAGGGGAATGACAGGCTGGACTGGCGGGGCTTGTGGGACTGGCGTGGCGTTCGTCGGTCGCGACGGTCACGCCAGGTATCCCCAGCCCCCGTCATCCCCAAAAACAGGAGAAACCCCATGATTCCCATAGTGACAAAGCACGGCGGTTACCGCCGGACGTTCACGTTCGGCTACGTGTGCCTCGTCTATCACGCGACTCAGGTGTTCTGCGAGCGCAATTTTACCTACAGAAACGATTCCCTCGGGAAAACCGTCGGTCAGATGATGGGCGCAGCACGTTCCGCCCGGCAGAACATCGTTGAAGGTTCCGCCCGCGCCGGAACATCGAAAGAGACAGAACTTCGGCTCTACGATGTCGCCAAAGGTTCGCTCGAAGAACTCGCCGGCGACTTCGAGGCGTTCTTGACGGGACGCTCCGTTGTGCCGTGGGCGGCTTCCGATCCGGCGGCAATACGTCTCAAAGCACTCAAACTGGAACCCTACGTCGGCGACCTCGGCGAGAACGCCAGGCACGACTATGTGCAATATCTCTTGGTGATGCGGAGGCGATTCGGTGATTTCCTTGAGGCGGAAGATCCCGATGTCGCGGCCAATTCGATACTCGTCGCAATCGATCGGGCATGTGCATTGCTTTCTCGCCAAATATCTGCCGTGGGAGAAGAGTTCCGCGGGGCGGGTGGTTTCAGCGAAAGGCTTTCGGCAGCGCGACTCGAACAGCGAGATGTGCAAATCGCATCCGAAGATGCGCCGAAGTGTCCGGAATGTGGCAAGCCAATGCGCAAGATGATAGCGAAGAAGGGCCGTAACGCGGGTAATGCGTTTTGGAGTTGCACGGGCTATCCGGATTGCAAGGGAACTAGGAGCTTCGCAGGATGACAGGCGGGAGTGGCGTTCGCCGGTCGTGCTTGTCACGCCCGCCTCGCCCGTCCCGAAGAGAGGGATGGCGGAATGAGCCGTGTTCAATGGCGGGGTTCTGCGGCGACGCGGAATCCGACCGAGGCGAATCCGCCTTCTTTTTGACGGCCCTCGCCCCTAAAGGTCGCCTTGCAGCTCTGGGCATCGCTGTCCCACGCACCGCCCCGGACGGCTTGGGCGGGTAGTCCGCGTTTCACCCCGGACTGTGCGGGGATGACGCTGGAAGTCCACTCCCAACAATTGCCGGACATATCGCGGCAACCGAACGCGCTCACATTTTTCGGATAGGCGTCTACCGATGTCGTGCGGCCACCGACACGGTTCATTTCGCGATAGATGTCCGTGTAGAAAAGCCCCGTGCGTTTCACGGAATCGCGCCAACCTTCGACCATTCCCTTCTGCGAAATGGAGAGCATCGAGCGGACGGGCACCGATTTGCCGTACATCTCGGTCGCCGGGAACACATAGAGCGCGTTGGTGACGGATACGTCCGTCAGAAGCGCGGCGGCAGAGACGCCCCGGTAGTTGAAACGGGTCTGCAAGACCTTGCGTTTCGGGCTGTAGCGAAGTTCGGAGGGATTCCCCCAGGGATACGTCCGGCGGTCCGGACCGGAAGCCGCCCACTCCCATTCCGCTTCCGTCGGCAAACGGAAAACCCAGTTCGTATTCTGTGTGCCGAGCCAGGCGCAGTATGCACACGCGTCGGCATAGGTGATACCCGTGACGGGATGATGCCCCGTCCCTGCGCGAGGCTTCCCCCGACGCCAGAACTTCGGGGGACGGGCGGGACCGTTGGTCAACTGGGCGAACCGCGCATACTCGTCGTTCGTGACCGGGAACTCGGCGAGCCAGTATGCGCGTTCGATCGGCGCGGACTCTCCGTTGTTCGCGCCGATTCCGTGAGAGAATCGGAAACCGGGGTTCGCGGGGATGGGGCAATACCCCGGAAGATTCGCTTCCGCCCGCACCCAGACAGCCAACAACATACCGAATACCCAGAGTAAAGCCTTCATTCTTTTTTCCCTTCCAACGGGGAAAGGATAGCAGAAAATCGTCCCGGACGGAATCACTATTTTCTTGCGTAAAAAGCCGTTGCAGGGGGGCGGGAGGGTCTGCTAAACTATCCGTCCTTCGCGAGAACGTGAAGTATGTGGCAACGATGCAAGGGAAGAAACACACGGGGATTGGAAACGGGGATAAGCCATGATGAAAACACGGCTCGATGAATGTCGGTCTGCGGCTGTCACCCTTTCCGACATGGAGATTTTCGTGTTCCCTGAATTGATGTACAGCCTTGTGCTGGCGAATATCCTGTCACCCCGTATCTGGGCATGGCGCGACGATCCCTGGTTTGACGGTTTCGAGTCGATGCGGCCTTACAAGCGTGTCCAGCGGCTCAAGCAGTTCATCATGGATCATTACGTGTTCAACCTCGATCTGGAGACGTGGGGATTGACGCGGCAGATTCGCGAGCTTGACCGTTTCCGTTCCTTCCTTTCCCCGGAAGAGATCGCGCGGTCGAACGCCCTTTTCGGTTATCAGGGCGACAGTTATTATTTCGACATCGGCATCCGCCGCCATTTCGGCCTCGACAAATACGGCCCGGACGTCATTCCCTATTGGAAGACCGAAACCGTTGAAGCGATGGACGCTTTCCGTTACAAGGCGGGATTTTCGACCGGCGCGGGCGAATGTGTCTCCCTCGCCGCGCTCTACGCGGCTGCGCTTTTCCTTGTCGCCCGGTTCCCGCTCGAAGACATCTTCCTCATGGCGACGCCGCTCCACTCGCAGAACTTCCTCTTGCTCGATGACGGCATCCTCACGAACAACCGGCGTATCGTCACCAAGACGATGTGGTTCAACGGGACGCAGATTTCCGCCCAGGCGCGCCGCGCGCTTGAAAACGAGAACGTGACCATCGTCTCCCACAGCACCGGCTGGATCCACACGCTCTACCGCGACGCGACGATCGATCCGGACGCCTACGCCCGGTTCAGCGGACGCCTCACCGCGTTCCTCGCCGAGGATCCCGCGTCCGCCGCCGCGCAGGGGCGCGCACCGGATGTCACCGTCCCGAAGCTGCCCGCCGCCGCGACCAAACGTTTCGCGCCGGAGGGGGAGCCAATCGGCCTCACGACGGAAATGAACCGGGACGAGATGTGGGCGCGTCTGCTCGCTTTACGTTCTACGAACCCGACCGTCGATCTCGCCTTTTACGCCTTGCGCGATCTCGCCCGCACCGAGGCCGCTCCGTTCTGTAAAGCGGCCATTGAGCGGAATCCCGTCTGTGTGGCGGGGGCGGAGGGGATGGATACGCGCCGGCTTCTGCGGACGCTCGCCGCGTGGCCGGGCGATTCCATCTACGACGGCCCCGGCCGTGTCGCCCAGCCCGACGAGGTGTGGAACTACAAGCGGGGGGACGGCCTTGAAAAAGCGTTGACCGTCGCCAGCATCCTCCTCGCCCGGACGGGAGGTGAAGCCACGTTGCGGATAGCCGACGGCATCGCCGTGTTGGAGCAGGGCGGACGCACGGTCTGTTCTTTCCCGTCCGCCAAGACCCCGCGAGAAACCGTCTGGCCGCTTCGCGGCGAAAAGAAATAATACGGATTGCGGTCGATTTCGGGCGCATCCCGCCCCTAACAGCCTTCCGTGTATTCCGCGCAGTTGTCGGGGGTTTCGTAGACCTGTACCGAGATGACGCGGACGTGGGGAGAGAGGGTCTGGAAAAAATACTTGGCAAGGTTCTCCGCCGTCGAACGGAACGGGATTCCCATGCTCTTCATCCCGTGCTTCGCGACGACGGCGGCGATTTCGGCTTCCGCCGGGCTTTCGGTGTTGTAGATGAACGAATGGTCGAAACGGGCCAGGATCCATTCCTCCAGCACGTGTTTCAGATCCTTAAAATCGATCACCATATCTTCGCGGTCGTCGGCTTGCGCGACTTTGACAAGGACGCGGTAGGTATGGCCGTGTAGATTCTTGCATTGCCCCTTGTGGTTCGTGATCAAATGCGCGGCGTCGAAACGACATTCTTTCGTGACGGTCAGCATAGCCCCCCCCGTTGTTCGAGATACAGCTGCAACCCGCGCGCGCGCAGTTTACAGCTGGGACATTCGCCGCACCCCGCACCGGGAATCCCGTTGTAACAGGTCACCGTCCGTTCGCGGATGTAGTCGAACACGCCGAGGCGGTCGGCGAGCGCCCAGGTCTCCGCCTTCGTCAAGTCCATCAACGGCGTGACGAGGCGGAAGGTGTAGTCCATCGCGAGGTTCAACGTGACGTTGCAGGATTTCACGAACACGTCCCGGCAATCCGGATACCCGCTGAAATCCGTTTCGCAGACACCGGTCACGATTTCGTGAACGCCCTTGCTTTTCGCGTAGATCGCGCCCAACAGCAGGAAGAGCATGTTGCGCCCGTCGACAACCGTGTTCGGACAACCGGCATCCGCCTCTTGCCGGATGTCGGTCTGGGTGTCGAGCAAGGCGCTGGTCGTGAGCTGGCTGTACCAGTCGAGCGGGATGACCTTGTGTTCCGCGACCCCGAAATGCGCGGCCGCCTCGCGCGCCAGTTCCACTTCTACCTGATGCCGCTGCCCGTACTGGAACGTGATCGCGTACACGCGCCCGCCGCCGTACCGTGCGACCGTCTGCGCAAGACAGGTCGTACTGTCCTGCCCGCCGGAAAGAATCACGACCGCGCCGTCCGTATTCATCGGTTGTCCACCTTTTCCGGAACGAGGTTATGATCGGCGAAGCGGTGTTGCGCCAGTTGTTCGTAGGACGTTCCGGGACGCCCCCAGCAGACGAACGGATCGATGGACAAACCGCCACGGGGCAGGAAACGCCCCAGCACCTCGATGTACTTCGGCTCTATCAACGTGCGCAGATCCTTCAAAATCAGGTTCACGGCGTCCTCATGGAAATCGCCGTGGTTCCGGAAGCTGAACAGGTAGAGCTTCAGGGATTTGCTTTCCACCAGTTTCCCGTCCGGCACGTACTGGATGGTCAGGCGGGCGAAATCGGGTTGTCCCGTCTTTGGACAGAGCGTGGTGAACTCCGGACAGTTGAACGTCACCCAGTAGTCGAGGTCGGGATGCTTGTTCGGGAACGTCTCCAGAACGCCGGGATCGTAGTCGTCCGGGTAGACGGTCTCCGCCGCGCCGAGCTTACTCAGGGAACGCAATTCGCTTTTTTTTCTGCCCATGTCCGTCTGCCGTTTAGAAGAAGTACTTGGCGAGCGCGAGAATCCCCTGTTTCCAGGGGACGCGGTGCGAGACGCCGCTCTTTCCCTTGAAGGAGTCGAGGTTCTTGACGTACCAGCGGTAATTACGCACCAGCGCGTCTTTGTTGGAGTATTTCGGCGCGAATCCCAGAATCTGCTTCGCCTTGTCGATGCTGACGAACGAATCTTCACAGGCAGTCCTGTAGACCCAGGGGTAGAGGGGCGAGAGGTGAAGCTTCTCAAGCACCGTCAACGTCCAGATGATGGGCTTGGCGGGAAGGCCGCGGATTTTCTTCTCGTGCCCCGCCTCGTCCAAGACGGCCTGGTAGTCCTCCTTCATGGTGGTGAACTCCTCGGCGCCGATGTTGAAGGTGTCGTTCACCTTTTCTTTGGGGAGCGTCAGGCAGAGCCAGATTGCCTGGCAGAGGTCGTCCACGTCCATCAGCTGGTAGCGGTTGTTCCCGCTGCCGATCATCGGGAAACCGTGCCCGGTATACGCCCAGTCGTAGAAGAGCGCGAATACGCCGAGGCGTTCCGGCCCGATGAAGGACTTCGGGCGCAGGATGCTGACGCACTGTCCGCGTTCACGCGCCTTCAGGCACTCGCCCTCCGCCTCGATTTTCGCGTGGCCGTAGGGGCCGACGCCGATCAAGGGATCCGTCTCGAAGAGCGGGTGATGGTCCGGCACGCCGTAGACGGCGGTCGAAGAGATCATGACGAAGCGATCCGCGCCGACCGTGTTCGCCGCATCCAGCACGTTGCCGGTTCCGACGACGTCCGTCGTGTGGATGTCCTCCGGCGAATAGAGCGGTAGCGCGGCTGCCGTGTGGATCACCCAGTCTCGGCCTTCCATCGCCTTCGCCAGCGCCGCCTTGTCGCGGATGTCGCCCTGGATCGCGTCGATCTCGCCCTTCTCCGGGTAATCGAATTCCACCAGGTCGATGGAACGGATGTCCTTGATGCCCTGGGCGCGAAGGTAGCGGATGAGATTGATTCCGAGAAACCCGCTGCCGCCGGTTACGAGTACCTTGATGTCGCTTGTGTGCATATCGTTTCCCCTCGCTTAAGCCTGAAAGGTGTTCAACCCTTCGAAATCCAATGTCGCGAAATAATCCTCGACCGTCTCCGCCCGGCGGATCGGCACGACGCTCCCGTCCTCGCGGAGCAGCAGTTCCGCCGAACGGAGCTTCCCGTTGTACTGGAACCCCATCGCATGGCCGTGCGCGCCGGCGTCGTGGATCACCAGCAAGTCCCCCGGCTCGACGGCGGGGAGCTTGCGGTCGATCGCGAACTTGTCGTTGTTCTCGCAGAGCGACCCCGTGACGTCGCAGAGCAGGTCGGCGGGGCGATCCGCCTTGGCGGGGACGGAGATGTGGTGGTAGGCGCCGTACAGCGCGGGGCGCATCAGGTTCGCCATGCAGGCGTCCAGCCCGACGTACGTCTTGTACGTGCGCTTGATGTGGCGGACGCGCGCGACCAGCCATCCGTAAGGCCCCGTCACCATCCGCCCGCACTCCGTGTAGAGCCGGAACGGCGCCAGCCCTGCGGCGACGTGGCGCTCGAACGACTGCCGGACGCCTTCGCCCACCCGTTCCAGATCGACGGCGTCCTGCTCCGGCTTGTAGGGGATTCCGATGCCTCCCCCGATGTTCGCGAATTCGAACGTGATCCCGACGGCGCGGGAAATCTCCAGCATCAGGTCGAACAGGATTTCCGCCGTGTCGATGAAGTACTGCGGGTTGAGTTCGTTCGACGCGACCATCGTGTGGATGCCGAAACGCTTCACGCCCTTTTCCTTCAGGAGGCGGTAGCCTTCAAACAGCTGCTCGCGGGTGAATCCGTACTTCGCCTCTTCCGGCTTTCCGATGATCGCGTTCCCGCCTTTGAGCGGGCCGGGGTTCCAGCGGCAGCAGACGAGTTCCGGAAGTCCGCACGCCTTTTCGAGGAAGGGGATGTGCGAAATGTCGTCCAGGTTGATGTTCGCCCCCATCTCCTTCGCTTTCGCGAACTCCTCCGCCGGCGTGTCGTTCGAGGTGAACATGACGGCCTCGCCCGTCACCCCGATCTTCTCGCACAACAGCAGTTCCGGGAGAGAGGAACAGTCCATGCCGAATCCCTGCGCCTTCAAGATTTTCATCAGGTAGGGATTGGGCGTGGCCTTGACGGCGAAGTATTCCTTGAATCCGGGATTCCAGGCGAATGCGTCCTTCAGCCGCTGCACATTCTTCCGAATGGCCGACTCGTCGTAAAGGTGGAACGGTGTCGAATACAACCGCGCCAACTCCTCCAATCTCTCCGCATTTAACGGAAACGTTTTCTGCGTCATCTCGTGTGTTCTCCAAAAGAGGAATCCCAGTATACGCCATTTAAAGCCGTTTGACAATACAACCTTGATGCGCGTTACAAGTTGATGTCGATTGCTTCGCTGTAATCGACGACGAAACGGTCTTTGCCGCGTCCGGGGAAAGTGTCCGTCCTGATTTCCTCGTTCGCCCGCCACACGAGGTTCGACACGGAACGCGCCCGCAGAAGCGGAATCCCCGGTGTCTCGAAACGGTTGTTTTCGATGAGGATGTTCCGGTGGTAGCGCACCTTCTGGGCTTTGATGTCCTTTAGGTTCGGCTTTATCTGGATGATGCCCTCGCCGCGCATGAACGCACAGTTGCGGAACACGTTGTTTCGGATCGTCACGTCGCGGCAACCGCCGCTCTCGTACCATCCGCTCGCGTCGCCTTCGAGCTGGATTACCTGAGACGACACCCTGTCGAACAGATTCCCCTCGATGACCGTCTTGCCCGGTGTCGTAAGAAGCACCGCCCTCGCGCAGATCTTGCGCGCGATGTTGTTGCGGAACACGACGGACGGCTGCCAGTCGGCGTTCTCCACCGCGTCGCCGCGTCCATAATACGACGGGACCGGATCCGCCAGGCGAATGGTGACGTGCGTGGGGTCGGTGATTTTCGCTTCCTTCACGACGGTCTCTGTCCCGTCTTCCAGCGTCGCCGCCCTGATGAAGCGCAGGCGCTCGCCCGGCAGGAACACCTCAAAGCCCGGCGATTGGCGGTGCATGTAGCGGCAGACGAGCGTATCGGGCTTCGGCACGCTTTCGATCATGAGGCTCGTGGAATGCACGTTGATGGCGTCGTCAACCGTCGCCTCGAAGAAGCAGTTCTCCACGAGGATGCGCCCCTTGCAGTTCGAGAAGTGCGTGGCGTCCGCCTGAAGCGCGGTCGCGTGGCCAGTACCCTTGCGGGCGAACGCGCCGGCTGTGCGGTCGGACGCCTTGCCGCTGCCGCGCAGCGTCACGTTCTCGCACCTCTGCGCGACGAGGCCCATGCCGTCGCCTCCGTGCCAGGTGCAGTCCTCCATGAGCGTGTCGTGCGCGCGGCAGAGCGAAATCCCGGGGCTGGGCCTGTATCCGCTGCGCATCAGCGCGATGTCGCCCGGACGCAGCGGACGCGCCATCCGCCACTTTCGACTGCCCATCTCGACGCGGATCGTCCCGTCGCCGAGATCCGCCGCACTGCCCATGCCGTTTATCCCCATGACGGGATCAAGCGTTTCTCCGTCGAACGCCTCGATGAGCGGAACGCGGTTCTTCCACCCCTCGCCGACGGCAATCAGCCGCCCCTTCTCGACGGAGAGGGGGAATCGCACCGGATCTGGCTTCAGTATGGCGCCCTTGACGTCGAACGCCACCACCTTCGCCTCCGAGAACGGCGGACGCGCCCACTCGAACGCGATTCCCTTCAGCGTCACGCGCCGCGTGTCCATGAGCGTAAGGCCGATGCCGTTTCCGTGGAACACGAACACCGCGCCGTCGCCGCGCATTGTCATCTCCTTGACGTCCCGTATCGGCAGAAACACCCTGTGCGGTTGCGGGTTGTCGTGGTTGGAGATGTAGTAGTACAGGTTCGTCGGCGAACGGAAATGGTATTCGCCCTTCGCGAAACGCAGTGTCGCGCCGTTCGCCACGGCGGCCGTCACCTCCGCCGTTCGGTCTTCCCCGCCTCGCGGCGTGAAGACGTTTTCCGGCGCGGCGTTGCACGCGCCGGTCACGTACATCACGGCGGCGAAAGCCGCCTGCCAGCCTCTTCCCATTCCCGCCGTCCTTTGCTCTCAGACCCCGTTAGAAACCTGTCGCCGCACGGACTTTGTCCATCGTCTTCAGCGCCTCTTGGCGGGCGCGCGCGGCGCCGGCCTTCAAGATGTCCTCGACGTAGGACGCATCCGCCGCAAGTTTCTCGCGCCGTTCGCGGAACGGGGCGAACGTGCGCTCGTAGATGGCGAAGAGTTCCTTCTTCGCGTGGCCGTAGCCGTAATTCCCGGCACGGAATTTCGCCGCCATCTCGGCCGCCTCCTCCGGCGTCGCGAACAGCTTGTACAACTCGTAGACGGAATTCCCTTCCGGCTCCTTCGGGGCCTCCATCGGGGTGGAGTCCGTCACGATGCCCATGATCTTCTTCTTGATGGACTTCAGATCCTCGAAGAGCTGGATGGTGTTGTTGTAGCTTTTCGACATCTTCTGCCCGTCGGTACCGGGAATCGTCGCCACCGTTTCGGGGATATACGGTTCGGGAATCTTGAAGCAGTCGCCGTAGGCGTTGTTGAACTTGATCGCGAGGTCGCGCGTCACCTCCAGGTGCTGCTTCTGGTCCCTGCCCACGGGCACGAGGTCGCTCTGCATGATGAGGATGTCGGCGGCCATCAGGACGGGGTAGGCGAAAAGCCCGTGCGTCGCGTCCATGCCGTGCGCGAGCTTGTCTTTGTAGCTGTGGCAACGTTCCAGCAACCCCATGGGGGTGATGCACGAGAGGTACCAGGCCAGCTCCTGCACCTCCGGCACGTCGCTCTGGCGGTAGAACACGGTCTTCTCCGGATCCAGCCCGCACGCCAGCCAGTCCAGCGCCACGTCGCGTGTCGCCTCGCGCAGGCGCTGCCCGTCGCGCACCGTTGTCAGCGCGTGGTAGTTCGCGATAAAAAGAAACGCCTCGCCCTTCTGCTGCAACGCGAAAGCGTTGCGCATCGCGCCGAAATAGTTGCCCCAGTGGAGCTTTCCCGACGGCTGGATGCCAGTCAATACTCTCATAGTCCTAATCTCCTTAAAACGAGAGTGTAGTTTACCCGATTTCCAGCCCGTATTCAAGCCTTCGTTGAAAGACAAAACAATCGACGGCCGTCGGTTGCGGTCGAGGGCCGTCGATTGTGCGTTACTGCACGCGCACGTTCCACGTCGCGGCGGGCTTGGCGAGTTTCGCGACGCCCGCGCCCTCGCCGTCCACGACCACGCCCGTGACCTTCACCGTGAACTTCTTGAGCTTGCCGCCCTGGAGGGCGTAGAGCTTGAAGCTCCCCTTGAACAGGCCGGTCTTCGGCGTGTAGGTCAGCTTCATCGCGGAGAGGTTCGGCTTCTTCGGGTCGGTGTACCCGCTCAACGCGCCCTTCGCGTACTTGATGGAGGCCGCCTTGTCGAACACCCACTTGCCGCCCTTCGCGCGGACCGGCTCGCCGTCCGGCAACAGTTCCTCGATTGTTCCCGGCGGGAGGGCCAGGCTTGTCGCGGCCGTGTATACCCTCGCGTCCGTCCGCGTCCAATTGCCGCCGACCTTCGCGCCGGCGACCGTGTATCCGCCGACCGCGCCTTCAAACCCATCCGCCCCGATGACGAGCGAAAGTGCGCCAAGTCCCTTCACGCTCAGATTCGCCGAAATCGGCGCGTCCGGCGGAATGTTTACAGGTGTGGACTTAATAGTATACTTCTTCCCGTCCAGTAATATAACGTTACCTGAAATTTTGATGTTGTGTTTTTTTGCGTTCGGTTTCGAGACCTTCAGTTGTAGTACACCTATTACGTTTCCATTTACGTCGTGCAAAACGCCGTTCAATGTAATTGGTTTTGTCGCTATCCAGGATGATCCCTCATTTTGTGTTGTCCCGCTTGTGACACTGCCGACATTTCTTCCTGCGCCGTTAGACGAACCGCCGTTACTTTCTATCGTCCAGTGTGCGTAGTATGTTGCATCGCGCGTCGGAATAGTGCGCGATGTAACGACTTCGCCGCCAGAAGGAGTTGTGTACCATCCCGAAAAATTGTAGCCGTTCTTTACAGGGTTCGGCAACCGCCCGTACGGAGAGGTACCGCTCTGAAGAAGACAATACCGTAAGGGAAGATTCCCGCCCTGTGGATCCAGTGTCAAGACAATCTCGTCGTAAGGCATCTCAAACATCGTGAGACCTTGCCACTTGCCATCCGAGTCGATAACTGCTTCCCATTCCGGTGCATAACGCCTACGATAGTATCCAACAGCACATGGCGTAGTCTCAAAAACGGATTTGGCATAAACAACGGGAGAATGCGATTCATAATGATGGACAGTAAGACCCCGGCTACCCAAACTATTTGTTAAGGCACAATATTCTTCAGTACGACCCGATGACGACGACGTTGGTATCCCGGTCCCGAACCCGGATTGTGAACCCGTTACCCCCATTAGTATCGATGGGGGGGATGGACTGTCTCCCCGTCCTCCCCATGGATAATAATAATATCCCCAATCTGCAACAGGCGGTTTCCCCCTGAATCGAACACATTGAAGATTCCGATTTTCAGCAAAAGCACCAGCCCCAAGGGAGGAGGTGTTCTCGCCGATGAGAAGTCCGGCAAATTCACCGCAACTGTAAAATGCACCATGTCCTATATCGATTACACTTTTGGGAAGAAACGCCTCATTTAAATCACACCCGTAGAAAGCGCTGTTGCCGATAGTCTTGAGTTCATCTGGAAATATCACGCTTGACAAATTACTACATTTGGAAAACGCGAATGCGCCAATGTCTGTTATGCTATTCGGAAGCTGTATGCTCTGTAGAGAACTACAACCATAAAATGTACGATCCCCAATGCTCTTCACGCCATTGCCTATCGTTACGTTTGCTAGCGAAGTGCAATCGTTGAACGTACTATTCCCGATGCTCGTGACGCTGCTCGGTATCGTCACGCTCGTTAAACCACTGCAAGAAGAGAACGCACTATTCCCGATGTTCGTGACGCTGCTCGGTATCGTCACGCTCGTCAGTCCGCTACAGTAGGAGAACGCGGAATCTCCGATGCTCGTCACGCCATTACCGATCGTTACGTTTGCTAGCGAAGTGCAATCTTTGAACGCACTATTTCCGATGTTCGTGACGCTGTTCGGGATTGTCACGCTCGTCAAACTCTTGCAATACTGAAACGCCCCACCCCTGATGTTCGTCACGCTGTTAGGAATCGTCACGCTCGTCAATCCGCTGCAATACTCAAACGCCCCCGCCCCGATGCTCGTCACGCTGTTCGGTATCGTCACGCTCGTTAATTCTCTGCATCCAGCGAACGCAGAAGCCCCGATGCTCGTTACACCGTTACCGATGGTTACGCTCGTCAAACCTCTACACAAGTAGA
>JAGAEL010000096.1 GCA_017613085.1 Kiritimatiellia bacterium
GGAGAAACCGGCGGTGCGCCCTGAGCCGCCCGCGAAGAGCCGCGTCGGGGAAACTGCCGCAGAGGACGGGGAGGTGCCGCCCGCCCCTGAGCCGCCCCCGAAGGCGTTTAAGACGGGGGCGGAACAACTTCTGGCGATGGTTATCCCCGCATCACCCGGTGCGCCCGTACCGCCGCTGCCCGCCCTGACGGAGGAGGGGCTTTCGAACGATCTGGCACGTGCATTGCGCACGGAGATTGTGATCGGGACGAACGACACCGAGGAGACCGCCGCGCTGAAAGAGGGTGTCGCGGCGCTCAAGGCGCAGTACCACGAGTTGCGGAACACCGAGGGCTGGAACTTCACGGAGTATCTGGACGCCATGCGGGCGCAGGGAGAGGAAGACGCCGCGATCCTGAGCGCCGCCCGCCGTGAGTTACGCGAACTTTGGAAAGACCGCAATGTCAGCGACGCTGAATACCTGCGGCGTGTTGATGAAATCAACGCCATCCTGAAGGAGCGCGGGTTGCCGGAGCTTTGACCCTGACCCGCGCACCCGCAAGGGGTACGCGGGCAGGTTGGGGTGGAGCCGCGTAACCGCGCAAGGGGTACGCGGGCAGGTTGAGGTGGAGCCGCGTAACCGCGCAAGGGGTACGCGGGCAGGTTGAGGTGGAGCCGCGTAACCGCGCAAGGGGTACGCGGGCAGGTCGGGGCAGTACCTGCCACCCAAGAATGGGAGAGAACCTGCGTATCCGCAAGAATAAGCGGGTTGGTTAGACTCCGCACTCCATGATCGCGTTGGCGAGGGTGGAGAGCTGGGCGCGCGAGGTGTTATCAAGGGCGCTCTTGAGGGTCACCACCGGGTCGAGGAAGGTAATGCCCCTGGCGTTCGCGAAGAGCCCTTTCAAGACACGGGCGGCGGCCGGCGCCCAAGTACCGTTCTCAATGATCGCCACGCGGCGGTTCTGGTAATTACGCTCGGTGAGGTGTTCGACAAACGTCCGCATCACGGGGAATACGTCCATGTTGTAGGTCGTCGTCGCCAGAATGAGCGTCCCGTAACGGAAGGCGTCCTCCACCGTCTCCGGCATATCGTCGCGCGCAAGGTCGGCGACGGCCACTTTCGGGCAGCCGCGTTTCAGCAATTCCTCTTTCAGGAGGAGTGCCGCTTCCTTGGTGTGGCCGTAGACACTGGTGTAGGCCAGGCATACGCCGGGGGATTCGACGCGGTAGGAGCTCCAGGTGTCGTACTGCGCGACGGCGTGGGCGACGGCGTCCCCTTTCAGGACGGGGCCGTGGAGCGGGCAGATGGTTTCGATGTCGAGGGCGGATGCCTTCTTCAGGAGGGCCTGGGTCTGCGGACCGTACTTGCCGACGATTCCGAAGTAGTAACGGCGGGCTTCGCAGTCCCAGCCTTCGGGGTCTTCGACGTCGTTCGCGCCGAACTTACCGAAGCCGTCGGCGCTGAAGAGGACTTTGTCGGAGGGGGAGTAGGTGACGATGACTTCGGGCCAGTGGACCATCGGCGCGGCGACGAAGGCGAGCCGGCGCGAACCGAGGTCGAGCGTGTCGCCTTCGCGCAGGACGAGGCGGCGGGGGGCGATGGCCTTGCCGAAAAACTGCTCCATGAACTTGAAGGCCTGGGCGGAGGCGGCGACCGTCGCCTCCGGGTAGGTTTCGAGGAAGCGCGCGATGTTCGCGGAGTGGTCGGGCTCCATGTGCTGGACAACGAGGTAATCTGGAGCGCGGCCTTCGAGCGCGGCGGCGAGGTTGCCGAGCCATGCGTCGCCGAAACGCGCGTCCACGGTGTCCATGACCGCCGTCTTGGTGTCGAGGATCAGGTAGCTGTTGTACGCCATGCCCAGCGGGACGTTGTACTGGCCTTCAAACAAATCGACGTCGTGGTCGTTCACGCCGATGTAACGGATGTCGCGGTTGATCGTCATGTCCATGATAGAGAATCCTTTGTGAAAACGCGGGGAAGTATACCAGAGGCGCCCGGATGGCGCAAGGAATAGTGGTTAGCGCGGGGCGGTGAGTCCGTGCGCAAGCACCAGGAACACGGAGGCCGTCCACGTATACGCCGGATCGCGGCGGGCCTCGCCGGTCTTCGCATCGAAATTTTCGGAGAAGCCGGACTTCATGACGAGCTTGCAGAACTTGAGCGAGATTTCGTCCGCAAGCGCATCCTCGCCGCAGGCGCGCAGCCCTTCGACCGCGATGAGGGTGGAGGGGCCCCAGATCGGGCCTTTCCAGTAGCCGTCGGGATGGTAGTGTTTGCTGTTGACGGATTCGGAGGCGAGTCCCCAGTCGGTGATGAAACCTTTTTCCTTGATGTCGGCGATCATCCTGGCGCGGCACTTTTCGGGGAGGCGTCTGCCGAGGATGAGCGGCAGCCGGGTGACGAGCGAGAGCGAGTCGCGGTCGAATCCGTTGTCGCGCAGACGCCGCACACGAGGTGCGCCGTCCTCGTCGAAGAGCGTCTTCACCGTCGCGTCGAGCATCTTCTTCGCACGCGCCGTCCATTGCGCGGCGGCCTCGTTCCGGCCGAGCGTCTTCGCGATGTCGGCGAGGCACTCCATCTGGAGGATGAGGAACGCCTGCAGATCGGGCGTTTCGAGCGGCGGGCGGTTCAGGCAGATCGCCGTGGAGTTGTCCCAGCCGGAGTCGCAACCGTCGAGGTATTCGGCGAGTCCGTTACGGTCGAAGTCGCGGCGGGTAAGCCACCACTCCGTCCATTTGCCGATGAGGTCGTAGGCAATCTCCAGCTTGTCCTTCGGGAACTCCTTCATCGCGCGCAGCTTCGCGAACACCCAGCCGTGTACGGGCGGCTTGACGGCGATCCAGAAGATCTGCTCGTCGGAGACCATGTCGGGCATCATGCCCTCCGGAGACATGAAGTCGAACATGCAGCGGAACTGTTCCCATGCGGCGTCCTGGTCATGGTAACCGAGGCTCAACGAGTTGATCGCGTGATCCCAGCTCCAGGTCTTGTTCATCCAGTTGTTGCTCATCAGCATCATCGGACGTTTGAACATCCCGCGCGGGCCGGCGATGGCCGTCCAGAACAGGATTGCGGCCTCGTGCCGCGCCCACTCGAATTCTTGCGGCACCGAAGGGAGGGAGGCGTACATCCTTTCGAAGCTTGCCTTCTGCGTCTTGACCGCCTCCTCGAAGGTGCCCTTCACCTCGGCGCCGTCCCAGTCGCCCGTGTGGATGTCGAGGATTGCCACCTCGATGCCGTCCTTGGACGGATGGACGCGCACGGTGTTGCCCCGGTCGGGGTCGCGCACGCCCGAGCGCGTGTCCATCAGGATGCGGTCGGCGTTGAAGTGGAGATAGTCGATGGTGCGTCCGAAGGTGGACGGGAAGTCGTACTTCTGGCGCGGGTACTGGTACTCGAAACGGATGTGCAGTTCGGGCGACTTCGAACGCACGAGGATCACGTCGGGGCGCAGGTAGGCAAACTCAATTGCGCCCTTTGCCGTCCTCGCCTCCAGCCAGCCGTCGCGCATCACGCACTCGGTCACCTCCACGTCCGTGCCGGCGACGGACGGCACGAGGCGGCAGACGTCCTCGCGCCACGCGGTGCTGACGTTGCGGATCCAGAGTCCGGACGCCGATCCGAAATGGTACTTCCCCTTCTCCTGTCGGCTCACGGTCAGGAACGCCCCCGGTACGCTGTACGGAAACCCCGGATTGCCCACCTTTACAGGTTCTGCCGTTGCGCCCGTCAACAGCGCAACCCCAAAAGACATATACACAGCAAGTTTTTTCATGGGGGACAGGATACCATATTTCCCGTCGCCGCGCAAGGATCTACGCACCCCTTTGAAAAATCGGTGAAATAGGGTTGCCCGATGTTGGCTATTTTTGCTAGAATGGACGCAGTTTTTGCAGTTACGAAAGGTTTGAACGATGGAGAATGCTTCCAAAACGATGAATATGCTGCCCGGCGACGAAGTGCGTCAGCTGATGTGGCGGTATACCGATCGGTTCGATATCCAGATGGCCGTGCAGGGTGCGCGCGATGTGGCGCGCGGCCTCGTGGCGAAGCTCGTCGCCGACGGGCAGCGGAACACCCACGAGTGGACGGAGGCGAAAAACGCGCTCTATCAGGCGTTTGACGATTCCGGCATCACCGCCGCCGGGCTGGACATGGAATTCGGCGGGATCATCGACGGTCCCCGTAATTTCGCCCTGGCCTTGATCGCGTACGAACTGGCGTGGGTGGACGGAGGCGCGGCGACATCCAGCCTTGTGAACAACCTGGCGCTCGGCCCGATCGTCGAGAAGGGGACGCCTGAACAGCGCGCGCGCTACATGAACCTCTGCAACCCTGCGAAGAAAGAGGTGAACGGCAAGGTCTGGCGCGGCGCGTTCGCCCTTACCGAACCCCTGCCTTACGTCGGCGTCGACACCGGCGTCCTTTCCGGGCGCGTCACCGTCGCCGAATGGCAAGAGGGCAAGGAGCCGCTGCTCAAGGTGGAGAAGCGCGGCCGTTTCATCACCAATATGCAGGTGGCGGATTTCGTCACCGCCGCAGTCGATACGGGCGATCCCCGCATCAAGAGTTCCTGCATGGTCATCCTTGAGTCCTCCGACCCCGGCGTTTTCGACCGGGGTACGGCGACGAAGAAGCAGGTCCACCAGCTGTCCAACACGCACGATCCGATTTTCAGCCTGACCATCCCCGCCAGCCGTATCGTCGGCGGGTACACGATCAAGGACGGCGTGATCGTCCCGAACCTCTCCCACAGCGAGATTATCGAGGCGGTCTTCTCGAAGACGCGCGTGACCGTCGGCGTGATGACGGCGGCGAAGCTTCTTTCCGCCATCGAGCCGGTGATCCGTTACCAGCGCGGCCGTTTCCGCGGCGCGGCGGGCGTCGAAAGCGGTGCCCCCCGTTACGAACTCGGCATCCAGATGAAGGAAGACGCCGTGCAGCGCCTTGCCGATGTCTGGGGGACGGGCGAGGCCGCCTCTTCGCTCGGGTTCGAGATCGCCCGCGCGTTCGACGAGCTGCTGCCGATTGAAAAGAAGGCGCGCGAGATCCTGGAGGCGCAGGGCGCCGGTTCGGGCCGCGCCATGATGAAGGCGTTGAAGCAGCCTCAGGCGGATGCGATCGAGCTGTTGAAGCTGCTCCAGGTGCCGGAAGGTTCCCGCGACGAGGCGCGTATCGCCGAGCTTTCGGCCGATCCGCTGGTCCAGTACGTCCGCCTCAACGCGATCACGAACATCCTCTGCCCCGCGTGCAAGCTCTGGGACACCGGTTACGGCGCGACCCAGCTGCGCGAGGCGGTCAGCCTTATGGGCGGTTACGGGATCACCGAGGATTGCCCGGGCTTCCTCTTCAACAAGTGGGTCGATGCCCAGCTGGAAGCGACCTACGAGGGGCCGGAGGTCGTGCAGCGCCGCCAGATCAGCGTCACGATGGCCTCGCCGGTCTTCCAGGAGCAGATCCGTCTCTGGATCGCCGAATTGCGCGCGCTCGACGCGAAGAAGCCCGGTCACGGGTTCGCCGCGCTCGCCGACGCCTTTGAGACGTGGCAGTGGGTCTACGAGTTCACGAAGCGGACGAAGGACGATGCCGGCAAGCTGCTCGGCAACGGCCAGCGCCACGGCGTCGTCTTCCCGCTCGCCGATGCGCTCGCCTGGCTCTGCGCGGCGCGTTCGTTCGTCGCGGACGTCCAGGAACTGGCGGAGAAGGGGCCGGAGCACCCGGTCGTCGGCGCGGACATCGAAGGGTACGTGAACACGTTCACCGACCTCGCCCACCTGCAGATCGGGCGGACGGTCGGCGAAGTGCTGCGCATCTCCGGCGAACTGGTCTACGGGTTCACCGGGACCGCCGCCGAAGCGGATGCCGAGGCGTTCGGCAAGCTGGTCGCGAAGACCTCCGCCGCGCTCGCGGGCTGCCGCCTTGCCAAAGACCGCGTCGCGCGCGACCTTACGACCATTATGATTCCGGAAGCGCTGGATTACCCCCGCGTGTAACGGTGCGTTTGAAGCGCCCCCGCGTCCTGCGGGGGCGCTTTTTTGGTTTTCGATAGCTATCGATAGCACTCGACAGCTTTCGGCGGCAATCGATAGCACTCGACAGCTTTCGATAAATTAAATTTCTAAATTATTTGGAAAATGAATAGTTCAGATGTGAATAATAAGGTGTAAGGCACGAACGCCTTGCACAACCACGCAAAGCAAAAGGAGAAACACCATGAACAACA
>JAGAEL010000097.1 GCA_017613085.1 Kiritimatiellia bacterium
AGCTCGGCGACGTCTACAACAACGAGATCGCTGGCGGCAAGTGGATCCACATGATGGACCAGCCGCACATCGGCACCTCGCAGAACGGCTGGGACACCCCGAACAGCAACCAGATGCCGCGTCTCACCGAGCTTGACGTCCCGGACGTCTCCGAGATCGGCGTGGCGGTCGAGAACAGCGAAAACGCCTGGCCCGCCTCGCAGGACGAGCTCATGCTCCCCGTGTTTGACAGCTGGAACCCCGTCAAGCACGTGTTCGAGGTCTTCCGCCGCGGCCAGAAGGAAGCTAAGTTCACGGTCAAGACCACCGAGCCGTGGATCAAGGTCGACGTGAAGGAAGACGTCGCCTCCGTGATCGACGTCCCCGTGAACGTCGAGATCGACTGGGCCAAGGCGCAGAACGGCACGAACACCGGCTACATCGAAGTCACCGGCCCGAACGGCACCGCGAAGATCCGCGTCGCCGCCGTCAAGGCCGACGCTCCCGCCGCGAAGAACGGCGAAAAGACCGTCTGGGGCGCGCTTGCTGGCCCGATCTCCATCCCCGCCAACCAGCCCGCGAAGGTCAACGCCGTGGGTGACGTGACCTGGAAGCTCATCCCGGATTACGGACGCGCGGACGGCGGCATGTGCATCTTCCCCGTTACCGCCGACAGCATCACTGACTACACCAAGGCCCCGAGCATGGAGTACCCGATCTACATCTCCGAGCCCGGCAAGTACGACATCACGCTCTACACGTCCCCGACCCTGAACTTCGTCCCGGACCGCGGCCTCCGCGTGGCGGTCGGCATCGATGACGCCAAGCCGAACGTGATCGACGCCTATGGAAACGTCCAGCGCACCTCCTACCGCCAGGCGTTCGAGTCCGGCGGCACCAACTGGGACCAGAACGTGAAGGAAAACGTCCGCAGGATCAAAACGCAGCTCGATGTCACGGACGCGGGTACGCACACCCTCAAGGTCTACATGGTCGATCCGGCGGTTGTCGTCGAGAAGATCGTGATCTCCTCCGGCAGACTCCCGCAGACCTACTTCGGACCGAAATTCAGCACCCCGGTGAAGACGAAATAACATCGGGTTCCTACTGAATTAAATGAAATCCCGCCATGCCGGACGCCCCGAAAACGTCCGGCATGGTTTTTTCGTTATTCCCCGCCTTGCATTCGGAATAAAGGGTGTTATATTGTTTTATAAAATTATAAAACACAAAACCGTCTCACCCCGAAACGGAGAACAAGCCATGAGCGAAGAGATGAACCATATTCCCGAACCCGACGAACAGCTCCGCGCAAAGAGGCGGAAACGCCGTGTGCGGTCTGCGATTCTGTATCCCGCTATCCTGATCGCGCTTTCCTTCCTGTGCTATTTTCTGTACAGAATTGACGATTTCGTGCATGTCTGCCGCATCCCGCCGGGGACGACCGTCGTCGATTCCGGTTCGATCAGACCGTACGACCCGGTTTTCGACGATTTCTTCCGAAGCGGAAAGCATCCGAAACTGCAGTCGTACCTGATGTACCGGCATTACGTGATCCCGGACGGCGTCACGGAGATTGGCGAAAGTGCGTTTCTTGAGAGCATGTGCCTCTTCCTCCGCAGCGTTGAGATCCCCGGCAGCGTGAAGAAGATCGGACGGGGTGCGTTCGAGGAGTGCTGTAATTTGACGACGATCAAGCTCCCGGAGGGGGTGGAGACGATCGAACCCCTGGCGTTCCGCAAATGCGTCAATCTGAAGTGCGTCGAGCTCCCAAACACTCTGAAGACGATCGGAGGGGGCGCGTTCGCCGGCTGCACGGCATTGGAGAAAATCCGCATCCCGGACGGCGTGAAGGAGATCGGGGTAGGGGCGTTTCTCGGCTGCTCCGCCCTTGCGGACGTCGAACTGCCGCCCGGCGTGAAAGTCGCGCCGGAGGCGTTTTCGGGAACGCTCGTTCCGCCGGAGAAATGGACAAGCCCGGAGCTACCTCAGCCGTAACCCATACGCTGGCCGTGCCGTTTTGTTCGGCCTGAAGCGGAAAAACGGTCGGTTACTTCAATTCCACGTCGAACTGCGCCGCGGGGAATCCCTCTTCGTTGTAGAGGTTGCCCATCGGGAATCCGCGGTAGGCATAGCGGATGGCGGTGGGCGCGGGGACTGCCTTTGAGGAGACGACGACAGAATCCTTGCCGACGATATGGGCGTCGTCCGCCCAATGCCAGTTGCCTGCGGCATCGCGCAGTGCGAAATCCTCAAGTTCGCTGTCCGGACTGCATCGCGTGTACTGGGCGTTCGAGCGGCGTCCCTGCGTGACGTATTCGGTCTTCACGGGGTGCGCGACGAGGCCGGAGCCGACGCGGTCGAAGACGACCGTGACCTCGGCGCCGTTGCGCGACGCGCTCTTGAAGATCGGGCTGTCCGCCACGATGTCGCGCCCGAAATCGTATTTCAGCACGAGCTTCGCGAGGCGTTCGCCGATGGGGCGTTTGTCGCGGGCATGCACGTCCAGCGCTTCGCCGGTGTCCGCGCCGACCGCCATGTGGGAGTTCGGGTCGGCGAGCTCGGTGCGCTGCTGGGAGGCGCGGATGCGGGGCTGGACCGCGACGGCGTTCGGGTCGGGATCCGGCGGCTTGTATCCGTTGAGCGTGACGAA
>JAGAEL010000005.1 GCA_017613085.1 Kiritimatiellia bacterium
ATTGGATCGGTCGCGACGGGGCGCGACCCTCCCAACACAAAAGGGACACGCGAGAAAGCGTGTCCCTTTTACTTTTTTTGCTGGCGGGTGTGCTACTGCTTCGGAACGGAAGGAGGCACGTCCTGCCCGCGAATTTTGATGTGGAGTTCGCGGAGCTGCTGTTCCGTGACCTCGGAGGGCGCGTTCATCATCAAGTCCTGCGCCTTCTGGTTCATCGGGAAGGCGATCACCTCGCGGATGTTCTCCGAATCGGTCAGGAGCATCACCAGGCGGTCGACGCCGGGGGCGATACCGCCGTGCGGCGGCGCGCCGTACTTGAAGGCGTTCAACAGGCAGGAGAACTTCTGCTCCACGACCTCGCGCTTGTACCCGGCAATCTCGAACGCCTTGTACATGATGGCGGGGATGTGGTTGCGGATCGCGCCGCTTGAGACTTCGATGCCGTTGCAGACGATGTCGTACTGGTAGGCGACAATGTCCAGCGGATCCTTGTTCAGGAGCGCGTCCAGCCCGCCCTGCGGCATCGAGAACGGGTTGTGCGAGAAGATCACCTGTTCGGTTTCGGGGTCTTTCTCGAAGAACGGGAAATCGACGACCCAGCAGAACTTGTAGCAGTCCTTCTCGATCAAGTCGAGGTCGCGGCCGAGTTTCAGGCGGATGTCGCCCGCCATCTTCGCCGCCTTTTCCGGCGTGTCGCACATGAAGAAGAGCACGTCACCGTCCTCCATGCCGCCCATGCGGGCCAGCTCGGCGAGTTCTTCCGGCGTGAGGAACTTCTGGATCGGCCCCTTGATGGCGTCGCCGTCCCAGATCAGGTAGGCGAGCCCCTTGGCGCCCAGCTCCTGCGCGTAGGCGACAAGCTTGTCGAAGAAACTACGCGGACGGTCTTTGATCTTTTTCACGGGGATCGCCCGGACGACCGCGCCTTTTTTGACGGCGCCGGCGAACGCGTTGAAGCCGGACTCCCGGAAGAGGTCCGAGCAGTCGAACAGCTCGATGGGGATGCGCAGGTCGGGCTTGTCGCTGCCGTACTTCAGCATCGCCTCCTTGAAGGGGATGCGCGGCCAGGGGGCGGGCGTCACCTGTTTCTTGGAGAAGGTGGTGAAGAGCTTGTAGAGCACGTCTTCGACGACCTTGAAGATTTCGTCCTGCGTGACGTAGGACATCTCGATGTCGAGTTGGTAGAACTCGCCCGGCGAACGGTCGGCGCGCGCGTCTTCGTCGCGGAAGCACGGCGCGATCTGGAAGTAGCGGTCGAAGCCCGCGACCATCAGCAGCTGCTTGAAGAGCTGCGGGGCTTGCGGAAGCGCGTAGAATTTGCCGCGATGGACACGGCTGGGCACCAGGTAGTCGCGCGCGCCCTCCGGCGAACTACAGGTCAGGATCGGGGTCTGGTATTCGGTGAATCCGAGTTCCCACATCTGCTGGCGGAGGAACTGGATGACCTTCGACCGCAGCACGATGTTGTTGTGCAGCTTCTCGCGGCGCAGATCCAGGAAGCGGTACTTCAGACGGAGGTCTTCGGACTCCTGCGCCTCGTCGGGGAGGTAGAGCGGCGTCAACTCGGAGGGAGACTCCACGATACATTCGTTCGCCTCGATTTCGACTTCGCCCGTTTCGAGTTCCGGGTTGATCGTTTCCGGGTCGCGGAGCTTGACCTCGCCGGTCACGGTGATGACCGTTTCGAGCTTCGCCTTGGCGAGCGTCTCGAAGAAACTGCGGCTCGGGTGGACGACAACCTGGGTCAACCCGTAGTGGTCGCGCAAGTCGATAAACAGGATGCCGCCGTGGTCGCGCATACGGAAAATCCAGCCCGAAAGCTTGACGGTCTTCCCCGCGTCGGCCGCACGGAGTTCGTTACAAGTATGTGTGCGATATGGATGCATAACAGAATTCCTCAAAAATGAAAGGCGTGATTCTAGCAGAAATCCAGCCGAACGGCTATCACAAAGTTTTACTTTTGCCAAACTTCGAAAAGAACGGCGCCGGCGTTGTAAAGCCCGTGTACCAGTATGGCGGCAAGGTACCACGGGTAGGCGGTCTCGACCCTCCCGCAGGTCTTCTTCTCCGCCGCCTCCCGCCAGATTTTCGCCAGCCCCAGTCCGGAAAGGCCGCAGCAGAAGACGTGAAGGAAGGTACAGGCTGTCCAGCGCCAGAGGACCACCCCCGGCGAGGGATTGGCGATGTAGACGTTCAGGTAGAGCAGGTTTTCGCCCGTGGCGAACAGCAGTCCCGACAACAGGCAGACCGCGAGAACGGCGCCGCGTCCACTGAAGAACCAGGGCTTCCGTTCAAGCGTCAAGAGCACGATGAAAGTTTTTCCGATCTCCTCAATGACCGGCGCAAAGCAGACGGCGGAAAGCAGGGCCGTCCTTATCTCCATTGCCTCCTTCAGAAGTGTACACGCCATGCCGAACACGCCCGAAAGGAGGACGGCTCCGAAAAACAGGAGCGCCTGTCTGCCGGCTCCGGCGGTGCGTCCCTCCCAGTGGCGCTTCGCGACGTCGCGGAACGTCCCGCTTCCCTCCGCAGGCAGAACCGTTCCCGGAAGCCCGGGTTCTTCCCAGACTTCGTCCCGTGTGCCGTGGAGGGAATCGGCGACCTCGCCCTGCAAGGCCGGTTCGTCGTAAACGGAGTCGGGCGGCCGTTTCATGGCGTCGGCGCTTCCCGCCGGTAGGCCGTCCCGGACAAGGCGCAGACCGCCATCGGCATCGCTTTCCCGCCGTTCGCGTTGCCTCCGATGTCCGCGCTTTCGACACGCAGGTTGCAGACGGCGTTGCATCCGGCGTCCCGTGCGGCGGTTTTGAGCCGCACGACGGCTTCGCGCCGGGCACGTTGGTAGAGGCGGGAGAAGGATTTTGATTCGCCGCCGAACAAATTGCGCAACCCGAACACCCACGTCTTGAACCCGTCACTCGCCAGCACGACCTCCGCCGTCACCAGTTTCGGTTCGCTGCCGGGGGCGGGGCTGGAGGGGTGTGGAAGGGATGAGACCTCGATTCCGGCGAGTTCCCTTTCGCGGCGTTCGAGCGAGGCGAGATGGCCGTGCTCGGTCATCGAGCCGATCATCCACCAGAGCAGAAGCCCCGCGATCGGGAGGAGAAGGACAATCAGATCCAACATGACCTTCTCCCGCTACTCCAGCTCAAGGATGACGGCAGTCCCGTAGGCGAGGATTTCGGCGGCTCCCGCCGTGATCGCGCTTGTCGCGAAACGGACGTTCACCACCGCATTCGCGCCCAACTGCTGCGCCTGCGCCATCATCCGCGAAAGCGCCTCGCGGCGCGCCTCGGTGAGAAGTTCGGTGTAGCCCTTCAGCTCCCCGCCGACGAGATTCTTGAAACTCGCCGCGATGTCGCGCCCGAAATTCTTCGCGCGCACCGTGTTCCCCTGCACAAGGCCAAGATTTTGCACGATACGCTGTCCCGCGATTGTCTCCGTGTTGACGATAACCATATTGTCCCTCGTTCCGCTAAAGCCCCCGGCGCCCGCCGTTTCCCAAACACCCGTTTCGCGAAAACCGTTACGTCCCGGAAGCTTTGTTCGGCGTCAGTTTAGGTGTGCCGTCGGAAGGTGTCAAGCGGAACGTTCTGATTTTCCTTGCCTACATCCGTAGACATGCGTTATACTGTACTCAACATGAGTGACCAAAAGACAAGCAATGTGGTGTCCCAGACGCTGGTCATCGACGACGGCTCGGACAAGGACAACCTGCGGGTTCGCAAGACGAAGCTTCTCGTCATCAGCGGCCCCTTGCAGGGGCGTGAGTTTATTCTGAACCGGGATACCTTCACGATCGGGAGCGGCGAGCACAACGACCTGGTGATCAAGGATTCGACGGTTTCCAAGCGTCATTGTGAAATCGTTGTGGAGCAGTCCGGGTATCAAATCCGCGATTTGGACAGCACCAACGGCACGCGGGTGCAGGGGGTGCGCGTCTCGTCCGCGCACCTCGCCCCCGGTTCGGAGATCCAGCTGGGCAAGACGCGCATCGTGTTTTGCCCGATTCAGGACGCGAGCGACATTCCGCTTTCGCCCAACGAGTCGTTCGGCAAGATGTTGGGGCGTTCCGTCCCGATGCGCCGCATCTTCTACCTGGCGGAGACGTACGCGCCTTCCGACGCGACCGTTATGATCACGGGCGAAACCGGCACCGGGAAGGAAGTCCTGGCCGAGGAGATTCATAACCATTCCCCGCGCAGGGACAAGCCCTTCATCGTCATCGACTGCGCGGCCATTTCCAAGGAGTTGATCGAGTCGGAACTCTTCGGCCATGTCAAAGGGGCGTTCACCGGCGCGAACAGCGACCGGCAGGGTGCGTTCGAACTGGCGGACGGCGGAACCGTGTTCCTGGATGAGATCGGGGACCTCTCCCCGGATCTCCAGCCGAAGCTGCTCCGCGTTCTTGAAAAGCGCGAGATCCGGCGCGTCGGTTCCAACGTGGTCCGCAAGATCAACGTGCGCATCATCTCCGCGACCAACCGGAATCTCGCCAGCGAGGTGAACGAGGGGCATTTCCGCGAGGACCTTTTCTACCGGCTTTCGGTCGTCCACCTCGAACTGCCCCCCCTGCGCCGGCGCCGCGAGGACCTGCCGTTGCTGGTCAAGCGCTTCTTGACGGATATGAAGGGCGAAGACGCCTTTTCCGATTTGGCGGATTTCAACCATACGATGGATATCCTCAAACGCCATGAGTGGCCGGGGAATGTCCGCGAACTCCGGAACCTGATCGAGCTGGCCCTCTACAGCGAGAAACGCCCGGTCGATTTGAGCACGTTTTTGAGCCTGACTTCGCTCCGGGCGGGACAGCCCCGGCAGGAGGAGGAGATGCCGTCCTTCGAGACGGGCAAGCCGTTCAAGGACGCGAAGAATGAGTTGATCGAGAAGTTCGAACAGGCGTATTTGAGCGACCTCCTCGCCCGTAACCGGCAGAACATTTCCCGTTCCGCCCGCGAAGCGGGTATTGAACGCGCCTACCTGCAGCGGTTGATCCGCAAGTACGGGATGCGGGAAGAATAGTTCCGGCAGAGGTGGCACAGATGAGATGGTGGCTCTACCAGGTCTTGTTCGCGGTCGCGTATGTCGCGATGTTGCCCCGTTTCCTTTTCCGCATGGCGAGGAGGGGAGGGTATGCCAGCCGTTTCGCCGACCGTTTCGGGCGGTATCCGCCCGATGTGGCGGAACGGTTGCGCGGCATGGAAGGACGGGCGGTCTGGATTCACGCCGTCAGTGTCGGCGAGGTCTACGTCGCCCTCCAGATGATGGCGGCGCTCCGTGAACGCGATCCTTCCGTGCGTTTCGTCTTCAGCACGACCAGCTCCACCGGCTGGCGCGAAGCGGAAAAGCGCGTTTCGCCCGACGATGTCCTGATCTATTGCCCGCTCGACTTCCCGCCCTGTGTACGCCGTGCGCTCGATGCCGCCCGTCCCCGTGCGTTTATCCTGACCGAAACGGAGCTCTGGCCGAACCTCATCCGCGCCTGTGCCGCGCGCGGCATCCCGCTTTTCTTGATCAACGCGCGCGTCTCCGACCGTTCCGCGCCGGGGTATCGCCGCCTCCGTTACTGGTTCGGTCCCGTCCTGCGCCTCTTTTCCCGCATCTATGCGCAGTCCGAGCAAGACCGCCGACGGCTGCTGGACGCCGGCGCTTCGCCGGACACGGTCGCGGTTACCGGTTCCTTCAAGTTCGACACCGCGAAACGCGCTCCGGAGAAGGAAAAAACGGTGGGCGAATTCCTCGCCCGGTATGATTGCGGCCCGGACCGGCTTCTTCTTCTCGGGGGGTCCACCTGGCCCGGCGAAGACCGTATCCTCGTCGATGTGTATCAAAAACTCCGCCCCGCCTTTCCAGACCTTCGCCTTGTCCTCGTGCCCCGGCATTTCGAGAAGGCGGACGCCGTGCAGCGTACCATTGAACACGCGGGGCTTGCGTGTGTCCGCAAGAGCCGCACGGGGGACGCCGCCGATGCCGCCTCGGTTGCGGCGATGGAGAAGGGCGGAGGCGTGATTGTGGGCGACACGACCGGCGAATTGATGGGGTTCTACGGGAATGCGGCCATCGCCTTTGTCGGGAAGACGATGTGCGAAGGGGAACGCGGCGGCCAGAACATGATCGAACCCTGCCTCTGCGGTTGTGCCACGTTGACCGGGCCGCACACCGAAAATTTCCGTCCCGTCATGGCCGACCTCCTGGAGGCGGGCGCCGTCGTGCAAGTCGCCGATGAAGGAAGTCTTGCCGCCGAAATCGAAAAGCTGCTGGCGGATCCGGATGCCCGCCGCTCTCTGGGACGCCGGGCCGCCGAGGCGGTCGGCCGCCGTTGCGGCGTGGTGGGGCAGTGTGCCGCAGATTTACTCGCCCGTTTGGCGAACGATGAAAAGAGGGGTGTATGAGACTCGATCGACCTGTACTCCGGTCTGTTCTTCCGTTTGTTTTCTGCCTTGCCGCCGGTGTGCAGTTCACGGCGTGGCGCGCGGCGTTCGACGCGCTCGGCGGCCGTACGCCGGGGGGCGCCTGGGTTGCGTTCGGGATTTCCCTTCTGGGGTGTGCCGTCGGAATCCTGGGCGCGTTTGCGCTGTATCCATCGATGCGCCGCCCCGACAAGATTTCCATTCTCCTCAGCCTGGCCGGCATGGTCATGGTTGCGGTGCTGCTGCTGGCGTCGGGGCGCGTGGAACTGAGTTGGCAGAAACTGCTGGTGGACTACTATCGTTCGCCCGCCGCCCTGGTCGCCGTCGCCGCCTGGACAGCCTGTTTCTTTTTTGCCGTGCCTGCGTTTCTGGTCGGCATGACGATTCCCGTCCCGCTCTTTTCCATCCTTCATTCGCCGAGACGCGCGCCTTTCCAGGTATGTGCGGCCTTTTTGGCGCTGTGCCTGCTGCCGCTTCTCCTCGGAATCGGCTGTTCGACCTCTTGGGTGGATTCCGCCGGCGTGGAATCCGTTTCGCGCTTCTGCCTTTTTGTGTATGGTGCGTTGGCGCTCGCCGGGGCCGTCGTGTATGGCGACGGACTCGGCGCGAAGAGTGTCGGGACAGCCGTGTGCGGCGTGTTTTTCGTGGGTTGCCTTCTGTTGGGCCGTCCGCCGCGCAAGGTGGCGCCGTTGTTGAGCAGCCATTCGTTCGCGAGGCTTGTCTATCGCGATTCGGGGTTTGCCAAGGGGGAGGTGACCTTCGACTATCGGGCGGACGGACATTCCGTCTCGCTGTACGAAGACCCGGATTACGGATTCGTCTTCTGCCAGGACGGACGTCCGAAAATTTTCGGGAACCGTTTTTTCACGCCCCGGACGTTGGCGGGGTATCTGCCGCTGGTGCTTCGTCCCGGCGTGAACCGTGTCGCGGTTCTCGGCGGCGATGCCGGTTTTGTCGTTCCCTTTCTGGCTCGCGGCGGCGTGGCCGGGATAGAGGTCTGCGGTGTGCGGGAGGAACTTCTTCGTGCCGCCGTCGCGGCCGACGACGCGATCGTGAGGGGGGACGCGCCGTTGGCGGAGTCGCCGGTCTTTTCCAAACTCCGGTTCGGGCTTTCGAAAGGGGCGCCGTATGATCTCGTCTGTCTGGCGCCGGAGCCGGTATGGATGCGCGGCACGGCGGATTTGTACACGGCGGGAACCTTCCGCGATGCGCGCGACCGCGTCAGCGAAGGCGGGCTTGTGACGCTGCACCTCGATGCGCGCGCGCTTGCCACGAAACGGTTTGTCTCCATTTGCCGTGACTTCATGCACGTTTTCCCCGAAATCCAACTCTGGAATTTCGGCCTTTACGACTGGATGCTCGTCGGCTCGAAGTTGCCCATCAAGGTCCAGGCCGACCGTTCGTTCGCGTTTATGGAACAGCGGGACGTCACGAAAGATATGTTGCGGGCGGGGCTTGTCTCGCTTGCCGATGTCTTCAGCTGTCTGCTTTGCGACGGGCAGGGCATCAAGGATTGGTTGGATCGCGCGGAAAGTGAAAACGCGGTGCAAAGCGTCTTCCGTCTGCCGGAATTGGTTTTGGGGAACGGCCCTTCCGCCTTGCGCCCGAACCAGTTGGAAAGTTCGCGCCGCCGGACGCTTGCCTGGCTGGAGCAGGGGGCGCTGGACAGGGATATGTATCGCGCCATCCGCGACAAGACGGAACGGAACGTCGAGGCGCGTGTGTTGGCGGTCGCCGCCCTTGCGGAACTCGAACGGAACAACAACAAGGGGCTGGAGGCTGCGCGCGATGCGGGGCGGATGAACCCGCGTGACATCCTCTTGGCGCAGTTTGCGGGGTCGCTTGAACTGGAAGGTCGCCGCCGTATCGCGCTGGGTGATTTCCAAGGGGCGCGCAAGTGTTACGAACACATGATGCTCTTCGACACGAAAGGGGCGCTGGCGAATTACGGTATGGGGTACTGTCTCCGTGCGCAAGGCGAAAACAAGGCGGCGTTCCAGCATTTCGTCCATGCCGTGAACGCGGCGCCGGAACAGATCGGGTACCGCATGGAACTCGCCCAGGTGGCGGGGGTGTTGAACGACTTCGACGAAGCGGAGCGGCAGTATCGCGTCGTCATCAAGAAGGATCCGAAAAATGCGGAGGCGTATTTCCGTTGTGCGAAACTCCTCTGCAACCGCGATCGCGGGAAGACGGACTTCGATACCGCCGTGCGGTTCGCTGAACAAGCCTGTGTGTTGACCGGATGGAAAAATCGGGAATATGCCTACGGCCTCGCCGAGGTCTATCTGAATACGGGCCGGACACTCGAAGGAATGGGGTTAAAACGCCGCCTGAAAGAGTTGCTTCCGTAAGGAACCTGTTCCAGGCGCGGTGCAAACAAAGGGCCTCCCCACGCGCCGCATGGGAACGGCGCGACAAAACGCGTCCCTCCCGATCTTGAAATCCATAAATGGCTTGCCTCGTATCGGGTTTCCCTGTTATCGTAGTACCGCTTTCTGTGAATACGGGATGGAATGTTGGAGGATGATGAAATGAAAAGACTCGCTGCCGTGTTGATGTTTGCGACGTTTGCCGTTTCTGCTTTCGCCGGATATGAACCTGAAAAGTGGAACCTTGAAGCGAAGGAAAAATTCGCCGCGCACCGCTACGGCGTGTTCATCGTGTGGGGGCTCTATGCCAACTACGCGCAGGGCGAGTGGTACCTGTACCATGGAAACCTAGACCGCGACGCCTACGAACGCATGGTCCACGGCTTCTATCCGTCAAAGTACGACGCGCGCGAATGGGCGCGGATCGTCCGCCGTTCCGGCGCGAAGTACATCACGATCACCGCGCGCCACCACGACGGCTTCGCGCTCTGGCCCTCGAAGGTGGACGACTACAACATCTCCGCGACGCCCTTTAAGCGCGACATCATCGGCGAACTCGCCGAGGCGTGCAAGGCGGAGGGCATTGAGCTTTCCCTCTACTATTCGCTTCTCGACTGGCACCGCGCCGACTACACGCCGGGCCGGTCGTGGCTGCGTGGCGACGAATGGCGCGCGAAGCAGAAGCCCGACTACGCCTCTTACAAGCGCTACATGATGGGGCAGATCGCGGAGCTGCTCGACAACTACCATCCCATCAACATCTGGTTCGACGGCGAGTGGGACCACCTTGACAAGGATCGCGGCGGCACGTTCGACTGGGAGTTCGACGACATCTTCGACCTCATCCATTCGCGCAAGGTACTCATTGCGAACAACAACCATCGCGCGCCGCGTCCGAAGGAGGACATCCAGCTCTTCGAGCGTGACCTGCCGGGCGAGGGGATGATGTTCTCGAAACACCAGCCGCTACTCGACGACCGTCCCGTGGAGCAGTGCGACGTCATCCAGGCGAACGTGTGGGGATACAAGATCGGCGAGAACCGCTTCCTAACGCCGGAGCAGTCAGTCGCCCTCATCGTGCGCGCCGCCGCGAAGGGATCCAACCTCCTCCTAAACATCGGGCCCGACGGCTCGGGGCAGATTCCCGCAAAGGCCGTGGAGGTGTTCGAGGGGATCGGCAAATGGTTCGACAAGAACGGCGACTCGGTCTACGGCACGAAGGCGGGCGGCGTATCGTTCGGCAAGAAGGTGGTCTCCACGCGCAAGGGCGATACGCTCTACCTGCACTTCCTTGATCCGGAGGTCAAGGAGTTCACCTTCCTTTTGGACGGCAAGAAGACGGCGGTCAAGTGCGAACGTCCCGAAGGCGATGTCTCCGACATCGTGGTGCGCTTCCCGCTCGGCGGCAGGGAGCCGTCGCAGTATGTGGAGCCGGGATCGCGTCAGGCGTGGAAGATCATCGAAGAGACATGCAAAAATCCCGGCAATGCATGGGCGGCGATCGACGGCAATCCGGGGACGCTGTGGCATTCGCATCCAGAACCGCTGGCGAAGACGAATCCGCTTCCGCCGCCGCAGAGCTTTACGGTAGATTGTGGAGCAGTCTGCGAGTTCGGCGGGTTCACGTACACGCCGCGCCCTGACAATTGCAGCGTGGGCGTGGTTGATACGTGCGAGTTTTGGGTCTCGCTCGACGGCAAGGATTGGATGAAGGCGGGGGTAGGGGACTTCCCCGATGTGATGGAATCGCGAAAGGCGCGCAAGGTTCCCTTCGCGAACCCCGTCAAGGCGCGGTACTTCCGCTTCGTTGCGACACACGCGCTTCCTGCGAACGACCGTCTCGCCGTCGCCGAGGTGGATGTCTGGTAAGTTGCTTGGGCGATTCCCACTCGGAAGGGGGAACGTCCAACAGTGTGGATGCAACGCATTGTTCTGTAACGGACGGGGATATCGGGAATGAAAGTCGTATCACTTTTCAGCGGCGCGGGCGGTCTCGACCTTGGCTTCATCAAGGCCGGGCATCGCGTCGTCTGGGCGAACGACATAGATGCCAATGCGGTTGAGACATACCGCAGAAACATCGGCGACCACATCGTCTGTGCGGACATCAAGAACGTGAAGATGAGTGACATTCCGGACGGTGCGGACGTGGTCGTTGGCGGTTTCCCGTGCCAAGGTTTTTCTCAGGCGAACCTTTTGCGGGATGTCGATGACGAACGCAACGTTCTCTACCGCTTCTTCAGGAAGGTCATAACCGCGAAGAAACCGAAGTTCTTTATTGCCGAGAACGTGAAGGGGATACTTTCTCTCGGCGGCGGATCGGCCATCAAGAAGATTCTTGACGATTTCAAGAG
>JAGAEL010000098.1 GCA_017613085.1 Kiritimatiellia bacterium
AAACCGCCGCCGCGAGGAGCAAAACCGCCGCCGTGATGGAATCCTCCACCGCCGTGCGATCCAGGACTTCCGCCGCGACTGCCACCACCGCAGCTACGCGGGAAACCCGCGAAAGCAGGGGTTGAGGCGAGCAACGCGCAAACCATCACCAGTCCGACCAAAAAGCGATTCCGTTCGTTTTTCATAGCAAGTTCCTTTTAAGGAGAGGTCGTAGTGAATCTGCAACCTCTTACACTTTACTATTCATACGACGGAAAATCGTTTTCCAAAAAACACGAAAATTTATCGATTTGTGAAGTTACAGGCGGGTTGCGTTCCGCTGTTCAAGCGACGCATGGAGCGCGGCGAGGTCACAGGCGGGCGCGACACCGGATTCGACGGCGGCTTTCGCGACCGCATACGAGACATCGACGAACAAACGGCGGTCGAAGGGTTTCGGGATGATGTACCCGTTCCCGAACTCCAGCTTCTCCTTCGGATAGATTGCCTGTACCGCTTCCGGGACCGGTTTGAGGGCCAGTTCCGCCAGAGCCTGCGCCGCCGCGACTTTCATCTGCGTGTTGACGGTTTTTGCCTGGACGTCCAACGCCCCTCGGAAGATGTACGGGAAACCGAGGACGTTGTTGATCTGGTTCGGGAAATCCGAGCGTCCCGTCACCATGACGTAGGGTTTACCCGCGAAGGTTTCGGCGACGATTTCCGGGCGGATTTCGGGATCGGGGTTTGCCATCGCGAAGATCGCGGGGTAGTCCGCCATGCCACGGATGTCGTCGGCCGTCAAACAGTTCGCCGCCGAGACACCGATGAAGACGTGCGCACCGCGCAATGCCTCGCTCAGGGTACGTGCGGACGTTTCGACCGCATGACGGCGCTTATGGTCGTTCAAGTCCGTGCGTCCCGTGTGGATCACGCCCTTCCGGTCGCACATCGTCAAATCCTTCACGCCGGCGGCCTTGCACATGTCTGCGATCCGGATCCCGGCGGCGCCGGCGCCGTTCATCACGACACGAAGGTCGGCGAGCTTACGGCCGCAGAGACGCGCATAGTTCATCACGCCCGCGACGGAGATGACGGCCGTGCCCCACTGGTCGTCGTGGAAGACGGGGATGTCGAGCATCGCGTCAAGCTTGTCTTCGATTTCGAAACAGGCGGGGGAGGCGATGTCCTCCAGATTGATGCCCCCGTACATGGGGGCGATCGCCGCGACTGCGTCGATCACGCGCGCGGGGTCGGTCTTGCCCGTGTCCGCACCGCCTTGGCGACAGTGGGCGAGGGGGACGGGCCAGGCGTCGACATCGCCGAATGCCTTGAACAGCACGCCTTTCCCCTCCATCACGGGGATGCTCGCCGCCGCGCCGAGGTCGCCCAGTCCGAGGATCGCCGTGCCGTCGGAGACGACGGCGACAAGGCTGCGTTTCGCGGTATACTGGAAAACAGAGGCGGGGTTCGCCGCGATCTCGCGGACCGCGTGGGCGACGCCCGGCGTGTACGCCAGGCAAAGATCGTTCTGGGTGTTCAGTCCCTTGAGGAGTCGCATCCCCACTTTCCCGCCGAGGTGGTACTTCAGGACGGTTTCGCGGTCAAACGTGTCGGCCATGTCGCGCCTCCTGTCACTTGTCGAGATTGGTCAACGCCAGCGTGTCGAAATCGATCCGCCGGTAGTAGCAGTTGCGCGGCTGCCCCGCCGCGTTCTTGGTGTGGCAGATGCCGCCCCGGCAGGGACGCACGATGTAGAGCAGGGAGTTCTGTTCGCAGTTGACGCGGGCTTCGAGGAGGTCGAACGTCTCGCCGCTGGTTTCCCCTTTGAACCAGTGCTGGTTGCGGGAGGTGCTCCAGAGGATCAGCTTGCGTTTTTCAAACGATTCCTTCATCGCTTGTTCGTTTGTATACGCGACGAGGATCACCTCTTTCGTGTCGGCGTTTTGGACGGCGACGGGGATGACGTCCTTGCACCGTTCGGCGATTTTCGCGATTTTTGAAAAGTCCAGTTTCAATTCGAGGGTTTCTTCAAGGTCACTCATGTTTTCTGGTCCTTGCGAGAAGAAGGCGGGGACGCCGCCGCGTCGTCAGGAGTAGGAAAGCTGGCTTCCTCCGATCGTCTCGCGTAGGATCGAATCGCCCGGGACGACGTCCGGGGCCAGCGTGGAAAAGTTGTGAAGGATGCCGGAGAGGCGGCGCGCTTCGATGTACTCGCGGTCCCAGGGTTTGATCTGGTTCAGGAGGAGGCTCGCCATCGGCTTCAAAACCGCCAGTTCGTAGTCCAACGCGGAGTTGAACACGGCGTCGGCGTTGTCTTGGAAGGGGTAGATCCAGCGGTGTTCGCCGCGCGCGACCGACGGCCACATGCGGAGCGTTTCGACCGGTGAACGTTGGCGGTACTGGTAGTCGCGCACCATCCGGCGGATTTTGCGGTTGTCGGTCGTTGAAATCCGGTTGCTGCTGTCCACGCCGAGCTGCGTGAACGTGTTGACGTAGATCAGGAACTTCTGTTCGCGGGGAATCTGCGGCGTCAAGTCCGGGTTCAGGCTGTGGATCCCCTCCATGACGATAATCCCGTTCGACTCCAGCTGCGTCTCGTACGCCTGGTCGTATCCGTCGTGCGTGGTGAAATCGAACGTGCGCATCCGGATGGCTTCGCCCTTCATCAGCCGGAGCATGTCATCGTTGAGGCGCGGGCGGTCCACCGCGTCCAGATGCTCGTAATCCAGATTGCCGTCGGCGTCTCGCGGGTTGCGCGCGTCGCCCACGAAATAATTGTCGGTCGAGATCAGCAACGGCTTGTGGCCGTTCACGCGCAGATAGGTGACCAGCCGTGTGGCGAACGTCGTCTTGCCGGCGGAGGAAGGCCCTGCGACGAGTACGAGCTTCACGTCGGGGCGTTGCGAGATTTCGTCGGCGATACGGGCGAGGCGCTTTTCATGCAGCGCCTCCACCGTGCGGACAAAGTCTTCCGCCTTGTGTTCGACGATGGCCTGGTTCAGGTCGCCGACGGTGGTAATCCCGATGGTGCGCCCCCATTCGATGTGTTCCTTGTACACCTCAAAGCGTTTCACGTGCCGGGTAAGCGGGGCAGGGGAATCGGGGTTCTGCGAGGAGGGGAGGCGCAAGGCGAAACCGCCTTCCAGCGTTTCCAGGTCGAATACCGGGAGGAGGCCCAGCCGGGGAACCAGCGGTTGCTGGGAAATCTCCGCGAAGTTCCCGCAGCGCGAAAGCAGCACGAACGGCGGGTTGCGGTGGGCGAGCAGGTTCAATTTGTCCGGCTGGTTGCCTTCCTTGAAGAGCTGTACCGCCTGTTCGTAAGAGACGGTTTCCATGGTGACGGGGAGATCCTGCGCGACCGCGTTGCGCATGTTGGCACGGATTGCCGCGACTTCGGAATCGACGACTTCACGTCCGTCCGGGAAGGTCAACGTGCAGAAAAAGCCCGCGCTGACCGAATACCGGACTCGGCACGCCGCCTCCGGGTAGAGGTCGTGGCAGACCTTCGCAAGCAGAAAACAGACGGAATTCCGGTAGACCGACCAGCCGAGCGAATCGGAAATCGTCAACGGTTCGATCGTGCAGTCCGCCAGCAACGGCGTCACGAGCGGCACGACCATGTTGTTGACAACGGCCGCGATGGTATGCCGCCCGTTCTCGCAGACGGAAGGTAACACCTCGCCGACACGTGTACCGGCGGCGACCACGCTGGCCGCCTGATTCGGGAGTGTTACCTTTACCACGTTCATGCGTCGAACTTATTTTTTCGCGGGGGCGGTCGGGGCCGGG
>JAGAEL010000099.1 GCA_017613085.1 Kiritimatiellia bacterium
GACCCGCAGCGGATCCACGATATTCTCGCCGCGATCGTCCAGTCGGTGCGCCTCCCCGTTTCGCTCAAGACGCGGCTCGGCCCCGCGCCGGGCGTGACCGCCATTTTCGAAATCCTCGACGCGGCGGAATCCGCCGGTGCCGCCGCACTGGCGTTGCACGGGCGTTTCACGAAGCAGATGCACGCGGGGCCGGTCGACCTCGATTTGATCGCGGAAATCCGGAAACGCGCGAAGATCCCGGTCATCGGGAACGGCGGCACCGTCAACCCCGCCGCCACCTGGCAGATGTTCCGGGAGACCGGCGTGGAGGCGGTCATGGTCGCGCGCGGCGCGATCGGGCGGCCTTGGATTTTCGAGAAGATCCGTTCCTCGCCCGAAGCGGAAACGAACACGGTCCCGGTTGCGACGATGCGCGACGCACTCCGAGAACACATCGAGGGCGAACGAGAACTGATCCGGCGGCGGCTCGCCTCCCCCGCCGCGCCGACGGAGAGGGATCCGGACATCCTGCTGGCCGCCGCGTTCCGGGCGCACCTTGTCCGATACCTGAAGGGCATTCCCGGCGCGGCCGGCCTTCGCGGAAGGATCGGCACGATGCGTCGTTTCGAAGAGATCCGCGAAGCCGTTGAACAAGCGTTCGCCACGACCCAAGACGCATCCGCGCATCCCGTCTCCGGTAAAGACGGTTAGCCCTCCGCCCGCACGACAGGCGACACCCGACAGCCGACAGCCGCCGCTCGGTCGCGACGGGGCGCGACCCTCCCGCTCTTTCCTCCGCGCCTTGCGTGAGATCATTCCCCGGTTGCACGATTTGCGGGCGCGACCCTCCCGCGTGTCACGTTTTACAAAAGATTGCCAAGACGGGGGAATGGTGGTACACTAGGCGGCATGACACGTGTGAAAACCTGGTGTTGGAACGGATGCGGGGGCCGGAAATGAAAATCCTGCCTTACGAAGCCTACGTGAAGAGTGTCTTGGAAACTGGCGGTTACGAGACGCCGGAGGGGCGTTGTCCCCGTCCGTGGAAGGCGGGGACGGCAGCCTCGATCCGTTATTGCCTCTGTATTCTGCGGATGGTTTCCTCCTGTTCGTTCCGCAACCTTTTCGGGCGCTTCAACCACAAGGTGTGGGCGAAAGCGACGTGGAATTCGGTCGCCGTCGCCGAGGCGATGGGGTCGCACGTCACCATCGAAGGGTTCCGGGAACGCGCCGCCCATACGGGGCCGGTGATCTACGTCGCGAACCATTCCAGCACGCTGGAGACGATGGCGCTGCCCTCGATCCTGATGCCCTTCGGCAAGGTGGGGATCGTGCTGAAAAAGTCGCTGGACGAAATGCCTTTCGTCGGGAAGGCGGTGCGGGCGGTCGGCTCCATCGCGGTTTCGCGCACGAACCCGCGCGAAGATTTGAAGACGGTGTTGACGGAGGGCGAGAAGCGGGTGCGGGACGGGCTTTCGGTCATCCTCTTCCCGCAGGGGACGCGGCAGTCGGTCTTCCACGCGAAGAAATTCAACTCGCTGGGGGCGAAACTCGCCGAACGCGCAGGGGTGCCGCTGGTGGCGGTCGCCTGCCGGACGGACTTCCTGCAAAAAGGGAAGAAAGGCCTGCTGGAGGATTTCGGCGCGGTGACGCCGACGCTACCGCTCCAGTTCGCCTGCAGCCCGCTGTACGGCCCGGAGCTGGGCGCGAAGGAAATGCAGGCGCGGGCAGTCGCGTTCATCGGCGAAAAACTCAAGGCGTGGGGGCTGCCCGTCGAAGAAGGGCAGGCGTAGCGAGGCGCGATGACGGCGAGCGATTCCATCACGGTGGAGGCGCGGGCGAAAGTGAACCTGACGCTCGAAGTCCTCGGGACAAGGCCGGACGGCTACCACGAGCTGCGGAGCATCGTGATGCCGGTGAGCCTCGCCGACACGGTCGAACTCACGCGGACGAGCGGGGCCGTCGCGCTGACGGTCGGGGTCGAACCGGGAATCGACGCGACGGAACTCGGCCCGGCGGACCGCAACCTCGCCGTGCGGGCGGCGCTCCTCCTGAAAGCGCGGTACGGCGTGGCGGACGGCGTCCGCATCCGGATTTACAAACGGATCCCCGTCGGCGGCGGCATGGGGGGCGGCAGCGCGGACGCGGCGGCGGCGCTCCGGGGACTCAACCGGCTGTGGGGGCTGGACCGCCCGGAAGGGAACTGGTCGCGCTGGCGGCGGAGCTGGGGAGCGACATTCCCGCGCTCGTGCTGGGCGGCGCGGTATTGATGGAAGGGCGCGGGGAGCGCGTCCAGAGGCTGGCGATGGCGCGCCCCGCGCCGGGGTTCCCGATCGTCCTCGCCAACCCGGGGGTACACTGCTCGACGCCGGAAATTTTTCGTCGTTGGAAAGCAGGCTTGACTTCTGTACGGGGAATCGTGCATACTATGGCTTTCTCCATCCGTACTGGGGATGTTCGCGGCGCGGCGGGAGCCCTGTTCAACGGTTTGCAGCCGGCGGTCTTCGAAGGCTATCCGGCGGTGGCCGGGGTTGCGGCGCTCCTCCGGGAGTGCGGCTGCCTGGGCGTCCTGCTCTCCGGGAGCGGGGCGACGGTGTTCGGGCTGGTCGCGGACGCGGTGTCCGGGCGGATGGTGTGCCGGCGGCTTGAGGCCGCCGGGGTTTGGCATGTGATGGCTCAGACATGCCCGATGGTGTAATGGCAGCACAGCAGCCTTTGACGCTGTTTGAGGTGGTTCGAATCCACCTCGGGCAACCATCCGGGCCGTCACGCGAGTGGAGTGATTGATGACAGACGACATGATCGTGTTTACGGGTACGGCCAACCCGCACTTGGCCGAGCGGATTATCGCCTATCTGGGCGGTTCGCTTGGAGGCATCTCGATCCACCGTTTTCTGGACGGCGAGATCCATGTGAAGTTGGAAGAGAGCGTACGCGGCAAGGACGTGTTCATCGTGCAGTCGATCTGCACGCAGCCCAACGAAATGCTGATGGAACTGCTCATCATGATCGATGCGGCGAAGCGGGCATCGGCCGCGCGCATCACGGCGGTGCTGCCGTACTTCGGCTATGCGCGGCAGGACCGCAAAGACCAGCCGCGCGTGCCGCTGACGGCGAAGCTGGTCGCGAACCTGCTCGTCACCGCCGGCGCGGACAGGATCCTGACGGTAGACCTCCACGCTTCGCAGATCCAGGGCTTTTTCGACATTCCGGTGGACCACCTGCACGCGACGCCGGTGCTGGTGAAGTACCTGCGCGAACTGAAGCTGAACAAGCCGATCATCGTTTCGCCGGACACCGGCGGGGCGAAGACCGCCTACGCCTATTCCCAGATCCTCGGGACGGATCTGGCGATCGTCGCGAAGCAGAGGCTGGGCGACGCCGACGTGGACGCGTTCAGCGTGGTCGGCAACGTGAACGGCTGTGACGTGATCATGATCGACGACATGACGGCGACCTGCGGGACGCTGTGCGCGGCGGCGAAAATCCTCCGCGAGAAAGGGGCGGTCTCCATCCGGGCGGCCGTGACCCACATCCCGTTGACCGAGAAGGGCATTCAGCGGCTGAAGGGCGAGACGGGGTTGACCGAACTCGTGATGACGGACACGATTCCGTTGCGCGAGGACGTGTTGACCGCCGGGCTGCCCACGAAAGTGACCGTGCTCAGCGTCGCAGGGCTGCTGGGTGAGGCGATCCGCCGCATACACGAGAATCAGTCCGTGAGCACGCTGTTCCGGCACTAGCCGGGCGGCGCCGCGAGCGGGCGGTACAAGCCGCCGCCGAAGGGACGGGGAGGGGCGACCCTCACCCGGAGGATAGGCGGGGGCAAAAGGACAAGACCAAATGGCAAAAGAAATGATCATCCTCAAGGCCGAGGAACGCACGGAGCAAGGCTCCGCCGCGTCCCGCCGGCTGCGCCGCGCGGGGTACATCCCCGGCGCGGTGACGCGCATCGAGGGCGGCGCTTCGCTGCTGCTCAAGATCAATGCGCGTGAATTCGGCGCGCTGCTCCGCAAGCACGGCGAGCAGCAGCAGTTGCTGAAGCTCGACGTCTCCGGCAAGGAGACGGCTGCGATGCTTCGCGAAATCCAGTACCACCCCGTGACCGGACTTCCGACCAACGCGGACTTCGGCGAGATCGACCTGTCGAAGAAGGTGCGCATCAGCATCCCGCTGGACATCTACGGCGAGCCGGCCGGCGTGCGTCTCGAAGGCGGCATCCTGCAGCACATGCTGCATGAAGTCGAAGTCGAATGTCTCCCGACCGATGTCGTGGACAAGTTCGAGGTGGACGTCACCGAGCTGAAGCTCGACCAGTCGCTTTTCGTCAAAGACCTGAAGCTGGGCGACGCCTACACGATCATCACGGAGAAGACCGATGTCGTGGCGCTCGTCTCCGCTCCGGAAGAGGAGACCGCAGCCGAACCCGCCGAGGGCGAGGCCGGCAAGGAGGAACCCGAGGTCATCACCAAGGGCAAGAAGGAAGAGGCCGGCGAGGGCGGCGACAAGGCCGCAGCGGGCGCGAAGGCTTCCAAGAAGTAACCGTTTCGCAGCAGAGGGTAGCAGCGTGAAGATGATCGCAGGACTGGGAAATCCCGGCCGGGAATACGAAGGGACGCCGCACAACGTCGGTTTCGACGTGGTGGACGCGCTCGCTTCGCGTCTCGGCGCCTCGTGGAAGAACAGTTCCAAGTTTCACGCGCTCACCGCGAAAGCCGAGTACGCCGGGGACGTCCTGTGGCTCGTCAAGCCGCAGACCTACATGAACCTCAGCGGACAGGCGGTCGCGCCGCTGCTCCGTTATTACGCCGGTACGCCGGCCGACCTGGTCGCCGTCGAGGACGACGCGGACTTGCCGCTGGGCAGGCTCCGCATCCGCGCGGGCGGCGGGAGCGGCGGGCACCACGGGCTGGATTCGCTCATCGCGTGCCTCGGGACTGAAGCGTTCGCGCGCATCCGCATCGGCATCGGCCGGCGCGGGCACGGGGACCTTGCGGCCCAGGTGCTGGGCAAGTTCGGCGCAGACCGGCTCGAACTGGCGGGGAAGGCGGTCGCGGCAGCGGCAGATGCAGCCCTCTGTCTGGCGGAAAAAGGATTGAACGAAGCGATGAACCGGTTTAACGGATGGGACGCTCAGCCGCCCGCCGAGACCCCGGTTCCCGACAAAGGATTGTGAACATGAGCAAATACGATGGCTTGTACATCTTCACCGGCGTGGCGAAAGATGAAGCCTTGGACAAACAGATCGAGAAGGCCCTGGCCGAGATCACCCGACTGGACGGGAAGGTGATCGACACCGTGAATCTCGGACGCAAGACGTTCTCCCATCCCATGCACAAGAAGGACAGCGGCGTCTACGTGAGGGTCCGTTTCGAGATCGACCCCTCGAAGATCAGCGTGCTGACCAACCGTTACCACCTCACCGGCGACGTCTTCCGCGTCCAGTTCCTGGTCGTGGACGAGCGCCGCGAGGCGATCCTCACCAAGCAGGCGAAAGCCCGCAAGGCCCGCGAGGAAGCGAGGGCGGCCAAGACCGCCGCTGCAGCCGAGCAGAACACCAACGCCGAACCGGCCCCCGCGGAGGCGGAGGCCTAGGAAAGGGACGTCCCTCTTATGGCATCTTTCAACAAAGTCATCCTGATGGGCAACCTCACCCGCGATCCGGAGATCAAAACCATCCCCAGCGGGGCAAGGGTCTGCTCCCTCACCCTGGCCGTTTCCGAAGTCTGGAAGGACAAAGACGGGAACAACCAGGAGAAGGTCTGCTTTGTTGACGTGGAAGTGTGGAATCGCGGCACCACGGGCAGGCTTGCCGACCTTTGCGCCCAGTATCTGGCGAAAGGGAAGCCTGTCCTCGTGGAAGGGAAACTGGAACAGCATGAATGGACTTCCAAGACGGGCGAGAAGCGCACCAAGCTGCGCGTCCGCGCCGACACCGTGAAGTTCGTGGGTTCGCGGCCTCAAGACGCGCAGGCAGGGACGGCCCCCCGTTCGGGAACCGCCGCCCCTTCACCCCAACCTGCGACATTCGCCGCACCGGCCCCTGCCGTTTCACAACCGGATCCCGTTGCGCCAGCCACAGGTATCGCAGATGCCGACGAGGACATCCCGTTTTAACGATTGAAAGGATTCACTCTTATGCCTATGCAGAAGAAAAACAACCGTCGCGAACGCGGCGATCGCGACCGCGACAGCGACCTGCTCGGCGCGCGCAAGCGCCAGTGCCCGCTCTCTGCGGGGGATCTCGTCGATGTCAACGACATCGAGCTCCTCAAGCACTTCGTGACCGAGTACGGGAAAATCATCCCCGCGCGCATCACCGGCGTCACCGCCGCGCAGCAGCGCCAGATCAAGCGCGGCGTCCGCCGCGCCCGCAACATGGGTCTGCTGGCCTAACGGAAGGAAAAAGGAAATGGCTACAGAACTGTTACTGCTGTCGGATGTCGAGCACCTCGGCAAGGCCGGCGAGGTGGTCAAGGTCGCGGACGGCTACGCCCGCAACTACCTCCTCCCGAGAGACCTGGCCGCGCCCGTCACCAAGAACGCGCTCAACCGTCTCGCCAAACTTCGCAAGATCCGCGAAGAGAAGGAGAAGATGGAGCTGGCCGAGGCGAACGCCAAGGCTGCCGAGCTGAAAGACGTCGCGGTCACCGTCCGCGCCAAGACCGTGGACGGCGTCCGCCTCTACGGCTCCGTCGGCGCCGCGGAGATCGTCGCCGCCCTCAAGGAGGGGAACAAGGTCGAGCTGGACAAGAGCCGCATCGTCCTTGCCGAACCCTTCAAAGAGACCGGCACGTTCGACGTCACGGTCAAACTGCACGCCAACGTGCAGCCCGTCATCAAGGTCTTCATTGTCGAAGGCTGACGCTGTGGCCGGGCGGGGTGGAAGACACCTCGTCCGGCCCCTCATTTTTCAATGGCATTCCCCGCAGGAATGTGGTAGAATGTCGTTGTTTTGTGTTACGTAACAGGAGACCGAATGAGTTTGAACGTTTGTGTTTTCGCCGGTCAGGGCGCCCAGAGCCCCGGCATGGGAAAGGATTTTGCCGAGACAGACGGCGAAATCATGCGCCTTTTTGAACGCGCGAACGGCGTGATGGAAATGGATCTCGCGAAGGCCTGTTTCGAAGGTCCCGCGGAGTTGCTGAAGAAGTCCGACATCTGCCAGCCCGCGATCTTCGTCACGAGCGTCGCCGCTTTCACCGCCTTCCGCAAGAAGGCCCCCGCGTTCGCTTTCGCCATGGCGGGCGGACTGAGCCTCGGCGAATGGACGGCGCTCCACGCGGCGGGCGTCCTCGATTTCGAAGAGACGGTCAAGGTGCTGAAGGCGCGCGGCCGTTTCATGCAGGAGGCCTGCGAGGCCGTCCCCAGCGGGATGGTCAGCGTCATGGGCGCGACACCGGAGCAGCTGGACGAGATCTGCGCGGCGTGCGGCACCTACAAGTCCAACTTGAACTCCGCCCAGCAGGTCGTCCTCTCCGGCACCAAGGAGAACGTCGCCAAGGCGGCGGAGAAAGCGGGCGAGATGAAGCTCCGCAACGTCGTGCTTGAAGTCGCGGGCGCGTTCCACTCCCCGTTGATGCAGCCGGCGCGCGAGAAGCTTGCCGCCGTCATCGACGGCATCACGTTCAACAAGCCGGCGATCCCCGTCCTCGCCAACGCCACCGGCAAGGTACACGGCGACGATCCGGGCGAGATCAAGGCGACAATGCTCCGCCAGGTCACGGATCCCGTACACTGGTGCGACGACGTCACGACGGCTATCGCCGCCGGCGCGGACACGTTTGTCGAGTTCGGCCCGGGCAAGGTGCTTTCCGGCCTGATCCGCCGCATCGAGCGTTCCGTCAAGACGTTGAACGTCGCCGACGCCGCGTCGCTTGAAACGACCCTTCAGGGGCTTGCGTAAACTCAAGGAAGGAACTTTTCAAATGGGTGCTTTTGATTTCACCGGGAAAGTGGCGGTCGTCACGGGCGCGGCCCGGGGCATCGGCCAGGCCATCACCCTCAAGCTTGCCGAGGGCGGCGCGGACGTCGCCATCTGCGACCTGAATGTCGAATGGCTCGAGGAAACGAAGGCGAAGGTCGAGGCGCTGGGGCGCAAGGCGCTCCCGCTCGCCGTCGACGTCAGCAACGGCGACCAGGTCAACGCCTGTATCGACACCGTGCTGAAGGAGTTCGGAAAGATTGACATCATGGTCAACAACGCCGGCATCACCAAGGACGGCCTGTTGATCCGGATGTCCGACGCCGACTGGGACGCGGTGCTGGGCGTGAACCTGAAGGGGACGTTCCTCTTCACGCGCGCCGTAGCCCGCCCCATGATGAAGCAACGGTCTGGCGCGATCGTCAATATCGCGTCGGTCGTCGGTATCATGGGCAACCCCGGACAGGCGAACTACACCGCTTCCAAGGGTGGCGTGATTGCGCTGACAAAAACCACCGCAAAGGAGCTTGGCTCCCGCGGTATCCGTTGCAACGCGGTCGCCCCTGGATTCATTTCGTCCAAAATGACCGATGTCCTCTCACAGGAGGTACGTGACAAGTACATGGAGAACATCCCCCTGCGCGCCTTCGGCACGCAGCAGGATGTCGCCAACGGGGTCGCGTTCCTGGCTTCCGACGAGGCCAGCTACGTGACCGGTCAGGTGCTGAGCGTGAACGGCGGCATGATCTGATGGACAGGTAACTGAGTCGGCACGGCTTTTGCCGCTGCCTTAACTGAGAACAAAACAAGGAGAGAGTAAAATGCTGGAAGATCGCGTTAAGGAAATCATCGTTGAACAGCTCGGCGTCAACGCGGAGCAGGTCACGCCTGAAGCGTCCTTTATCGACGACCTCGGTGCCGATTCGCTCGATACCGTCGAGTTGATTATGGCCTTTGAAGAGGAGTTCGGGGCCGAGATCCCGGATGAGGACGCTGAAAAGCTGAAGTCCGTCGGCGACGTCCTGAACTACCTCACGAAGAGGGGCCTCGACAAAGCCAAGGAATAACAGCTGTTTTTCCTTATTGTGCAGGCCGTATGCGTGGATTGCATACGGCCTTTTTTTATCCTTTGACTGCGCCGTGACAGGGCATGGCGCACCAGACAGCCGTATCATTGCTTTCTGAACGACGAATCACAAACAAGGGGGAGACCATGGGAGAGGCAAAAGGAAGCCTGGAACGGAAAATCTTCAAGGCGGGCGGCTTTGTCCTGCTCGCGCATCTTCTGTTCAAGTTGGCGGGACTGATCCAGGCGAAGGTGATGGGACATTTCCTTCCGCAGTCCACGTTCGATGTCGTCTACGCCGTCGCCTTCGAGAACTGCATCTTCATGCTGTTCCTCATCGGGGAGGAAATCATCGGGCCTTCGTTCCTTCCCGTTTTCATGCGCGAGCTGGACGGCGGAGACGAACGAGGCGCGTGGTCGTTCGCCAACACGGTCCTGACGCTCCAGTTCCTGATCCTGCTGGCCGTCGCGGGCGTACTGGCTTTCTGCCCACACGCGGTCGTACGGTTCCTCACGCAGTGGAGCGACGTCTCCTCGCCCGAAAAGTATGAACTCGCCGCCTCCAGCATCCGGACGCTCGCCCCGGCGGTGGTCGGGCTTTCGCTCGGTTCGACGACCTACGTCCTGCTCAACGGGTATAAACGTTTCTTCCTCGCCGCGTTCGGCGACGCCGTGTGGAAGTTCTGCGTCGTCGCGTTCCTCTTCGCCGGGGCGATCCTCTCGAAAGACAGCGCGATGATGTTGATGTGGGGCCTGGTCGCGGGCTCGCTCTGCAAGGTCGGGACACACCTGTTCGGCTTGCACGACAAACTCCGTTTCATCCGTCCCGCCTTCGACTTCCGAAACCCCGCGTTCAAACGTCTCTGCTGGCTCGCCCTGCCGCTGCTGGCGGGCATCATTGTCGCGAAAATCCGCGATGAAGTGAACAACGTCTACCTTCTCTCTTCGCTGAAAGAGTCCGGCCTGATGCAGGCCAACTCCATGGGACGGAAACTCCAGGCGACCTTCCTGTTCCTCGTCCCGTACACGCTTTCCGTCGCGGCGTTCCCTTTCTTCTGCGAGCTGGTAGACCGGAACGACCATGCCAAGCTGGGCGCGCTCCTGACGAAGTTCGGGCGCATCCTGCTCGCCGTGTTCCTCCCCTTCTCCGCCTACGTCGCGGTCGCCGCCGTGCCGTTGACGGCCCTGCTTTTCAAGGGCGGGCATTTTGACGCGACCGCCGTCCAGCGGACGGCGGTCTCCCTCGCCTTCTACACGCTGGCGCTCCCCGCCGCCGCTGTCGAAGCGTTGTGCATGCAGGCCTTCTTCGCGAACCGGCGGATGGTCTCCGTGACCGTCGTCGGCATCCTCTTCTCGGCCTTGAGCGTGTTGATCAGCTGGCTGGGGCTGCGTTTCCTGGGAACGGGACAGAGCCTTGCGCTGCTCGCGGTCATCGCGGGCGGGTTCGCCCTTTCGCGGACGTTAAAGACCTTCTCCCTCATACACCTGTTGAAACGGAACGCGCCGCTGTTCCCCGCCGGCGAAACGTGGGGGTTCCTGGCACGTGTCCTGGCGGCCTCGCTCCTGGCGGCGGGCGCGGCGTGGTTCGGACAGGGTTTCGCGGCGGGACGCCACGCGCTCGTCCAGCTCGCGGCGGGCGGCGCGGTTTTCGGGCTGGTCTACCTGATTGCGGCACGTCTCTTCGGGATCGGCGAACTCCTCGACCTCTTCACCCGCTTTTTGAAGAAACGCCGTTTCTTCCGCGCCAAATAAACGGTCAAGATTTTTATAAAAAAACTGCTTGCCCCCGCCGCCGGTTTCACGTTAGACTAGACCCATTATGAAAATCTTATGGGTTGATGTGGTCCCTGTACTTGGCGGCGCACAACGAAGTCTGCTGGACGTTTCGAAGAAACTGATCCTCGAACCGGACATCGAGCTGGCTGTTGCCGTTCCGCGAGGCCCGTTGGCTTCGCGGCTTTCCGAGGCGGGAATTCCCGTACACGCCATCACGCCCGTCCGGGCAACCCGGCGGCCAAGCGGCTTCCTTTCGACGATTTTCAAGCTGCTCTTCGCGTCGAATGATTTTTCCCGCGTTGTCCGGGCGGTGAAGCCCGACATCATCCATGCCAACTCCCTGCCCTCTTTTCTCGCCGTGGGACACTCCGCCGCGAAGATGCCTGTGTTCTGGCACGTCCGCGACCTCCGCCAGCCCGTCCCGTTGATGCGGGAAGCCTCGCACCGGGCGAAGCATATCATCGCGCCTTCGGAATCCGTCGCGGAGTATCTGGCCGAATCCCTCTCCAGCAAGGTCTATTCCGCCATCCGTACCATTCCCAACGGGATCGATACCGAGACGTTCCTCCCGAAGGACGCCGCAGGGGCGCGGGCAAAATTCGGGTTGGACGGCGACGCCCCCGTGATCGGGATGGTGGCCCATTTTATCAAATGGAAAAACCACACCGCGTTTCTCGATATGGCGGCACGCCTCAAAGAGACCTATCCAGAGGCGCGGTTCGTCCTCGTCGGGCGCGACCTCTTCCGCGAAGCCGGAAGTTACATCCATTCGTTGAAAGCCCATGCCGAAAAGCTTGGCCTGTCTGGTTCCGTGCGCTTCATCGAAGACTGCGACGACGTACAGGAAATCCTCCCCGCCTTCTCCGTCCTCGTCCATCCCGCGCTCGGCGAACCCTTCGGTCGGGTCGTGTGCGAGGCGATGTCCTGCGAAGTCCCGGTTGTCGCGATCGCCTCCGCCGGTCCGCAGGAGATTCTGGATAACGGAAAGACGGGAATCCTCTGTAAAACGGACAACGCGCAAGAGTTGGCGGAAAACGTGGCGCACCTGTTGGCGGACGAAACCCTGCGCAAGCAGATCGGCCATGCCGCCCGCAAAGCGGTTATCGCTCGTTATTCCATCAACCGTGTGGCCAAAGAACTCGCCACGCTCTACCGCAAAACGCTGGACGATATTTCTTCCGACCTCCGGCGAAGCCAGTTCAAAGATTAGCGTCGGGCGGAGGCTGTCGGCAGCCCGCCCGTTCTATCCGCTTTACGTCCTTTCGCGCAACCGCCGCGTTCCTAGCGTGCGAGGAAGGCTGAGATCGCGGCTTCATCGACAACCGAAACGCCCGTCGCCTTTTGAATCTCAGCGAGGTCAAGCCCCTTTTCGGCGGCGATACGCCGGGCTTTCGGCGTTGCGCGGACACGCGCTTCACGCGGTGCGGCGGGTGCCGCCGCGTCGGGCGACATCCCCCCGCGATACGCCGCAAGCAGCGTTTCGTTTTCTGCGGGCGGTTCAGGCGAGGTTTCCCCCGCCGCGCCGACGGCGGCGACC
>JAGAEL010000100.1 GCA_017613085.1 Kiritimatiellia bacterium
AGGCGACTGCCGACACCCGACATCCACCACTCGGACGCGACGAAGCGCGTCCCTCCCGCTCTTTCCTCCGCGAGAGCGAAAAAACAGAACCGAAAATAAACCACAAATCCACACGAATCGGCACAAATAACCGCCTCACCGCGTAATGGTAACAAACGGATTTGTGGTGACAACAACAAGGACAACGACTGTCTCGTTTGTCCCGTTTGTCCTGTTTGTCCGCGTAATGGTAACAAACGGATTTATTCGCGGCTAACGCCGCTCACGGGAGGGACGGGCTTTGTCCCGTCCGTTCCCATACGGCGCGTGGGGACACGCGACCTCCCATGCGTGACGTTCCCGATGAGGGTCGCGCCCCGTCGCGGCTGTCGGATGTCGGCTGTCGCCTGTCGTGCGGGGGTGGCTATCCACGTGGGGAACGGACGCGACGGGGCGCGTCCCTCCCGATCTTCGAGCCTCCTTGTTAAAGGAGACAACCGAAGACAACCTATTTGTGGTTCATGTTCTCGTGGGTATATCCGACGGAATGATTCAATGGCTATCGGCTACCCGCTTCCCGATAGACGTCTTCTGTTGCGCGGACTGCCTTTTCCCACGTGAAGGCGGAGGCCGTCCGATACCCCCGTTCGATTTGGCGGGACCGGAAATCAGGGTTATCGAGAAGACGCCGGACGGCGCTCGCGATCGAAAGGCTGTCGTCCGGGGAACAGGCGACGGCGGCATCCCCGCAGATTTCCAACGGCGCCCCGCCGCTACAGGCCACGGGGCAACCGCACGACATCGCCTCCAGCGGGGGAAGGCCGAATCCCTCTTCGTGCGAAGGGAAGACGAACGCGCTCGCCAACGAATAGAGCACGGGCAGATCCGTCTGCGCCACGTACCCGGTACGGCATACGCGGTGGCGTATCCCCTGGCGTTTAATTTCCGCGTCGAGGAGGGAAGCGGACGCGCGGTCGGGGGCGCCCGCCAGCACAAGGTGCAAGTCGGGGCGTTCCCCTTGGACGATGGCGAACGCACGGATCAACCCCGTAAGGTTCTTGCGTACGGAGAGGTCGCCCACGAACAACAGGAAGGAAGCGGGCAGGCCATACTTCCGTTGTGTGCGCTGCAAGCGGGCGGGATCGGTCACGCGGCGGAAACAATCGTTGATCCCCGGCGGGATGACGCGGAGTTTTCCGGCTGCGGCGGGAAAAACGTCCGCCACGATCCGCCGCGTGTATTCGGAGAAGACGATGACCGCCGAGGCTTTCCGGAGGGAGGGCGGCAGAAGGAGCCGGTAATGGAGGCGGTTGCTCCATGAACAGAACTGCGGATGGGTGAGAACGTGGAGGTCGTGGACGGTCAAGACCGTCGGGCACGGCGCCAGCAGGGGCGAAACGTAGGCGGGGGCGTGCAGGAGCGTCGCGCGCCTACGGGAGAGGAGGACGGGCAGTACGGTCTGTTCCCAGAGGATCCGCAGGAACCGAGATTCCCCGGTCAAACGGGGCGCGGTGTACATGCGGAAGGCGGGGACGCCGGGGCGCGTCGGGATGGGACGGTAACCGCGCGGCGCGCAGCACGTCATGGAAGACGTCCCGAAACGGGAAAGCGCCTCCGCGAGGGCATGGACGGTCACTTCCACGCCGGAATACGGTTCACGGAGAACCATCGCATCGTAGAAGATTTCCGCCACGCCGCCTCCCGTTCAGTCGGACAAGACCACGACCTGGTTCCGCGCCACCGTCATCGAGACCGCCTGTCCGATCATCTCGATGTTGACCACGACGCGTAACTTGCTGGTGAGGCGTTCGACGGTCCCGATGATTCCCATCATCGGCCCGTCGATGACGCGGACGTTCATCCCCGCCTCCAGCGGCGGTTCCGCCGTCAGCATCGGGTTGGCGGTCAACGCCTTGCGGACCATGACCAGCTGGCGGGCCAGCTGGAGCGGACGGTCTGGGACGAGGATCCGCACCAGCTGGTTTGTCTGTAGAAGCCTCAACCGGCTGTCCATCGTGAACTCCGCGAAGACGTAGCCGGGGAAAAGCGGCAAGTCAACGTTCACCTTCCTGCGCTGGATGATGCGCGTCTTCAGCGAGGTCGGGAGGTAGTAGGGAATCCCGTAGGACTCGCAGAAGGCGGCCGTTTTTTTCTCGCAACGGGGTTTGACGTAGAGGACTTTCCAATCGAGGATAGACATGGCTGGTTACTTGGACGGATAGAAACGGAGAAGGGTGCAGGCGTGTCCGGGAAGTTCCGTCCGGTAGACGCCGCGCATCGCGCCGAGGTCTTTCTGCCGCCAGAGGTCGCGGACGCGGTAACCGCCCGGAAGGCCGATGTCGGCAAGCGAAACGGTGATCTCCGCAGGGAAGATGTCGCGCGAGACGAAGCCGGCGACCGTGCTGCCGTCGGACATCGCCTTCGTCCAGACCTCGTACGTCTCGTCCATGTGGACGCGCGAAGCGGCACGGCCGAGCGGATCCTGGTTGACTTCCAACACCTCGTCGTTCGTCAGCAGGTTCAGCGTGAACGCGTCCAGCTGCGTCATGTCGCACCCGATCAACAACGGCGAACAGAAGAGGCACCAGAGCGAGATGTGCGTGTACTGCTCGTTCGGCGTCAGGCGGGTCGGGTGCAGGTTCCCCCAACCGACCTTTCCGACGATCAACATATCCGGGTCGTTCCAGGCGCCGGGGCGGACGAACGGTTCAAGTCCGTCCTGCCGGTCGGCGATAGAACGCATACTGGACCACGTGTCGGTGATGTCGCCGGTGGTGCGCCAGCAGGAACCGTAGACCTTCGGACCCCAGGTGGAGACGTGCCCCATGCCGTACTGGCAGAGGCTGAACACGATGTCGCGCTTCTGGTCGCGGAGGCAGCGTCCCATCACGGTATACGGGATCATCAGGCGTTTCAGCTCGCTCCCCGGGTTGTTCGGGGCGACGCGGCCGTAGGAGCACCAGTCGTACTTCAGGTAGTCGTAACCCCACTCCGCGTAGGTTTCGGCATCCTGGCGTTCGTGTTTCCAGCTGCCGATGCAGCGTCCGCAGGTGAGCGGGCCGGGCGAGGAGTAGAGGCCGATTTTGAGGCCGAGGCTGTGTACGTAATCCGCCAGCCCCTTCATGTCGGGGAAACGCTTGTTGGAGGCAATCCGTCCGTCGGGCAGGCGGTCGGGGCCGATGAGCGTGTCGTCTTTCGACCCCGGCTTGTTCTGCCAGTAGTCGTCGATATTGATGTACGACCAGCCGTGGTCGGCCAGCCCGCTGTCAACCATCGCCTTTGCGGCGGAACGGATCTTCTCGTCGGAGACCGCGTGAGCAAAGCAGTTCCAGGAGTTCCACCCCATCGGCGGCGTCAAGGCGATCGTCTCGCCCACGCACAGCGTGAATTCGCGGCTCGTCTCGCCCTTGGCGTTTTTCGCCGTGAAGAGGATCGGGTAGTTGCCCGCCTTTTCCACCTTGCCGGAGAGGAATCCCGTCTTGGCGTCAAGCGAAACCCCGTCGGGCAGCCCCTTCGCCGAGAAGACGATCGGGCGGACGCCGGTCGCCGGGATGGTAAAGAGAACCGGGTTACCGGGGCGGACGCCGAACACCTTCGGCCCGTTGATGCGCGGGGTGGCGGGGGTGGGCGGCGTGAGGATTCCGAGCTGGGGCATCCGGCCTCCGTCCATGGGCTTCACGTGCCCCCCGTCGGCAACGGTGAAATACGCCTCGCACCAGTCGGCGTGGTCGTAGTTCATACCGTCGCCGGCGTCCGTGACCTCAAGGCGGACCCACTTCGCGCCGCGCAAATCCGCATGAAGCGCCACCGGCCCCTTGCGCTTGGTCAACACCCCCGTGTCGGCGACCAGCTTCTTCTCCGCGAATACGCGGAAACGAACGGTTCCGTCGCCGTCGTTGATCGTCTCGGCGTCCACGCCGACCTTCGCGTCGAACGAAAGGGCGTCCTTCAATTCCAGCCGCATGGCGCTGGGGGCGTGCGTCCCGACACCCCGCGCGAAATTCGTCTGATAGATGCGAAGCCCGGCGCCATCGACGGATTTGTTGGCGGCCGGTTTCTTCCAGCCGCTTGTCATCTGTCCGAGATTCAATTGGTCAAGCCAGACCTTCTGGTCGGCGGAAGAGAACTGGGCGGCAAGCGCCGCACCTGCGAAAAAGAAAAGCAACCGTTTCATACAGACTCCTTCCATGTGGAACGCCGGAAAGTCTACCACGCCCATTCTCCCGGTGCAAACAGAAATCTTGACTTGTACCATGCCGGTAGATTTGTTACATTCCCCGCCATGAAAGCATTACAATTTCCATTTTTGACCGTATTCACGCTCAAGTCCGGGATAGGTTACGCTAGCGATTCGCGTAACAGCGCGATGGAATGTACTTGAATTATGAGAAAGGACATCTCTGTGACAACGCTTGAAATGATACTTGTTGTTTACCGGGGTCTAATTGCGAAATGCACGAAGAACAAGGAGATCCCGGTGCGTCTACGGACTAGGCGGCTTGTCGGTACAGTCCAAGATGACCCATTTGACCTCTGGGTGCAAAACGAGATGAAAGAAGTTCTTCCGTCCTCATTTGAAGTCGTCCATTCCGGGCCATTGACAACACCAGACTTGATCATTCGAGACCGAAAGTCGGGGCTAATTGTTGGTCTTGAAGTCAAGAAACTGATTCGTCAGGCGAATGGCACGGATCCACGCGGAATGACATTGGATTACAACAGTTGCCTTCCGTGTGGCTCGACATTCGTCAAAATAGGCGATGAGACGGTTGTAATACCGTGTTTCTATATGTTCGCCTTGCTTTCACCGGACAGTAAAAAAATCGTCTCGTCAATTCTGCTTGATGGCGACTTCCTCAATTATGATTTTGAACTCCATAAAGACGCCAAGTATTCAAACTATACAGAATACAATCATGGACCTTACGGAGAGGGGTCCATACGCCACAGAAGGATGTACACATACCCAAACCCGCTTAATGCAAAAATCGATGCGTTTTTCTTGCGCCACATCGTTGTGGCCAAGAAGTCCGACTTCGACAGGATTGACGATGCGAAATGTAATTTCACGGAACAGATAATAAGATCTGACAAATACGGTAATTCGTTTTTCTATTACCTTGATGACGAATTAAAAATTGACGCGGCTGCCAAAGGTGGACTTACAACGCTCACAGGAATCTTTGACGCATGTAAGGTTAGAAAACCAAAAGAACGAGTAGCCTCCATCCCCGTGCTTGAACGACTATGATATTTGATATTCCACAAGATGCGTTGTCTTCCTATTCTTTTCTGAGCTTGTTTTCGGGCGCGGGAGGATTGGATATTGGTTTTGAAAAAGCTGGATTTGTTCATGCAGAATCGAGCGACATTTTGCCGTATGCGGTAAATACGATGAAACGTAACAGGCCGGAATGGAGTGTAAGAAACTGCGATGTGCGCGAATATTCTCCGGGAATGCGGGGTGAAATCGATGTTCTTTTGGCCGGATTTCCTTGTCAGGGGTTTTCGCTTGGAGGAAACCGTGAAGAGGATGACAAGCGAAATATGCTCTATCGCGAAGTCGTTCGTATCGCAAAGGAAGTTCTGCCCCGCGTGGTCGTCATGGAGAATGTACTGAATCTTCGCACGATGTGTCATCCGGTTACGCGAAAACCTTTTGCGGAACAGATTGTCGATGAAATGTCGGATATTGGCTATACAACGAAGTACGAATTTTTCCGCGTCTCCAAGTTTGGTGCTCCACAGACGCGCCGTCGTTTTATCTTTGTGGCATACAAGGGAGATTCTTTGCATCACTTCAGATTCCCGTCGCCGGAAAAAGAGACTACGATTCGAGACTTTCTTTTTGATCTTGGCCAGGGCGGTGGATGCGGTTTGCCCAACCATGATCCGACATGGGGTTTCGATAGTTTTGTTCATACGGAGAACGGCGGTTCGTTTAGCGAGGGGACAGTTGCTGTCCCTGTACGGTTGAGCAGGACGGCCTCGGAGGGAAATCCAGTAAGGAGTTTCGATCAACCTTTTCCAGCCGTTGACACTGCAACCGTATGGGGGTGGGCGAAAGGACATGTCAAGGCTACGCGCATACAAAAAGACAGGGCAGACAAGGACGCGATGTTCGTCCGTAACCCCGACTCTACTGCACGCCTCTGGCGAATATCGGCAGACCATCTTCGAGCATTTACTGTTCGAGAGTATGCACGGTTACAGACGTTTCCTGATGACTGGGTGTTCTATGGTGATAACAAGCGAGAATTGCAGCTTCAGGTGGGAAATGCAGTCCCCGTGGTTTTTGCTAAAAAAATCGCAAGACAGGTACGCACTGCTCTTGAGATTGCCGATGGTAAACGAAAACGTGAATGGCAGAGCGGAGAGCAAATGACGTTCTTTGATTTGTGAAGGTTCTAGGAATGAGACCATGAGGACACGACTGTTAGTAACGTTGCTTTTTATAACCGTCACGGTACACGCCGAGCCAACCGCGAATAACTTCGTCGCTGTCACGAACGACTGGTACAACGGCAGATGGACGAATGTCTTTGAGTTGGCGCAACAACGCCTCGCCGTCAACAGCAACGACCTCGTCGCGGCGAACATCATGGTCGATTACGACGTAAAATTTTCAAGTATTCAGGATATGTCGAATTCCATCATCCGGCTTATGCGTGTTTCGGATGCGGCGACACTTCCAGCATACACGAACCTATATCGGGTGATGCGGCCTGGCTGGGTGTATTACATTGACGAATTTCTGCCTGGGCAGACCGAAGCCGAGTTGCAGCAGGAGCGGAACAATCCGTTGAAGACCTATAAAGCCCTGAATTGTGATTTTATCCTGAAACTCCTTTGGGAAAACGGGGCGTGGTGATGGATATGAGGACTCTATGGTAAGAACAAAAACAAGGGTAGGGGAGGGACACATTACATGAACCACAAATCAAACACAAATGGACACAAATCATTGGATCGGTCGCGACGGGGCGCGACCCTCCCGTTCTTTCCTCCGCGCCTCCGCGAGAGATAAAAG
>JAGAEL010000101.1 GCA_017613085.1 Kiritimatiellia bacterium
AGGACACCGGCGAGATAGAGGGTACTGTCGGAAACGGCGAGCGCCGAGACGGAATCGGTTTGCATGGCATCGGTATGCGAGAAGTACGCCGACCAGTTGGAAGAAAACGCGATCCCCTCGCCGAATCCGCGTCCGGCGGCAAACGCCAGCGCGGAAAAGGCGATTCCTCGCAAGAGGGCGGCGAACGCCCTCCTTCCACGGCATCGAGCTTTTTCGTTCACGTCCATCATCCGATTCCCTGTCCGTAAAGGACACGGCGATTGTACCATAACGCCGTGTGGAACGCTATCTTCGTTTTCAAGAAAAATCGAATTGACAGGAGGCGGAAGTTGAGGTATAGTGGCACTTCCTTTTTGCGGCGGGGTAGCTCAGTTGGTAGAGCATCGGAATCATAATCCGCCGGTCGTGGGTCCGAGTCCCTCCCCCGCCACCACCGCTTAAACCCCTGTGAAACAGGGGTTTTGTGTTTTTATACCGAAACGCCAGCCCGTTTTGGGAAGGCAGGGCTTCCTAGGAAACGGGACAAACGGGACGAACGGGAGGGACGGGCTTTGTCCCGTCCGTTGTTCCCGTACGGCGCTCACTAACGTTTCAGATTGGCGCAAGCGTAAGCGCGGCGCGTCCGTGTTGGTCTGTGGTTCGTTTGTTAACCGAGACAACCTTTTTGTTGTCCCTTGTTGTCATCACCAGACAGGTTGTGTCTCTTTACCGGGTGGCGGAGAGGAGGGTTTGGATTTCGTCCGGCCAGACTTCCGGGTGGGGGGTTTCAAGGACGAGCGGTATGTTCTCGAAACGGGAATCCCGCATGATGCAGAGAAAAGGTTCCCAGCCGATTTTCCCTTTGCCGAGCGATTCGTGGCGGTCACGGTGCGAGGCGAGATCGACCATCGAGTCGTTGAGGTGCATCCCGCGCAAGTAACGAAGCCCGACGATCTTATCGAACGATTCGATGGTCTGCTCGAAGCCTTCCCGCGTCCGAAGGTCGAAGCCCGCGCCGAAGGTGTGCATGGTGTCGATGCATACACCGATGCGCGTCTTGTCGCTTATGCCGTCGATGATGCGGGCGAGTTCTTCAAAACGCGAACCGAGGTTGCCGCCCGTCCCCGCCGTGTCTTCCAGCACGACGGTGACGCCCGATGTCGCGGCGAGGGCGCGGTTGAGGGCGTCGGCGACGCGGTCGCACGCCGCCTCCGTGGAAATGAGTTTGAGGGAACTGCCCGGATGCAGGTTGAGCATGGTCAACCCCACGGCGGCACAGATTTCGAGTTCGTTGACAAGGGAGTCGAACGACATTTCGCGTTTCGCGTCGTCCGGGTTGGCGAGGTTGATCAGGTAGCCGGCGTGCGGCAGGACACATTCGGGCGTGTAGCCGTTTTCGGCGAGCGCCCTGCGGAACGTCTCGGCGTCGGATTTCTTCGGCCTGGACGCGCGCCACTGGCGCTGGTTCTTCACGAACATCCCGAAGCCGGTCGCGCCGACGGCGCGGGCGTTGGCGGGGGCGTTTTCAAGTCCGCCGGAAATGGAGACGTGTGGGCCGACGAAATACATGGCTCTTCCTTTCGGCGCGGGTTAGACCGCGCTTTGGCGGGCGAGGGCGTAACGGTCCTTGCCCGCGTAGTCTTTGAGGATCTGGATTTCGGTGAAACCGTATTCTTCCAGCAGCCCGGCGAGGGCCGGTCCCTGGTCGTCGCCGATTTCGAGAAAGAGGCCGCCGCCCGGTTTCAACACCATGGAGGCGTCGCCGACGAGCGACCGGTAGACGTCCAGCCCGTCCTGTCCGCCGTCGAGCGCGATCCGGGGTTCGTGTTCGCGGATCCACGGCGGAAGCGTGTCCACCGTCGCGGAGGGGATGTACGGCGGGTTCGAGACGAGGATGTCCACGCTGCACGGGTCGAAGGCGTCCCAGCCGTCGGCATCGGCGAAATGGACGCGGCTTTCAAGTCCCGTGAAGACCGCGTTCTCGCGGGCGAGGGCGAGGGCGTCCGGGCTGACGTCCAGCCCGATAAAAACGCCGGAGGGCATTTCCTGCGCGAGGCTGAGGAGGATACACCCCGTGCCCGTCCCGACGTCGACGACCAGCGGCTTCTCCGTCCGGGCCGCCGGCGAGGCGAGCACATGGTCGACCAGGCGTTCCGTCTCCGGGCGGGGAATGAGGGCGCGGCGGTCCACCTTCAGCGTCAGGCCGCGAAACTCCCATTGCCCCAGGACATACTGGACGGGCTCGCCCTTCGCGACGCGGAGCATCCCGCGCCGCAGGGCATCGACGCGGCGTTCGGAGGGGATCTCGTCCGCGTGGCGGAAGAGGTCCATCCGCCCGCAAGAGAAGAGCCGCGCGGCGAGCAATTCGATCACCGTGCGGCTTTCCGGAATCCCCTTGTCCGCGAGATACCGGTCGCCGAGGGCGATCAGTTCGCGCAGCGTCTTTGACGGTTCCGCCATCGTTACCCTGCGATTCCTCAGAACGGGATGTCGTCGTCGATGAGTTCTTCACCGCCGCCGGCCGGCGGC
>JAGAEL010000102.1 GCA_017613085.1 Kiritimatiellia bacterium
CGACCTGCTGGACGAGGCGTGCGCCTCCATCCGCACCGAGATGGATTCGATGCCGGAGGAACTCGACGGCGTGACGCGCAAGCTCAGCCGTCTCCAGATCGAGGAGGCCGCGTTGAAGAAGGAGACCGACGAAGCATCCAAGAAACGCCTCTCCGAACTCCACGCCGAACTCGGCGACCTCCAGACCCAGGCCGCCGCCATGACCGCGAAGTGGAAGGCGGAGAAGCAGAAGCTTGACGAGGCGCGGAAACTCCGCGAACAGCTTGACGACGCGCGTACCGCGTATGACCGCGCCGAACGCGCCTACGACAACGAACAGGCCGCGCGCCTGAAGTACGGGACGATTCCCACGCTTGAAAGGCGGCTTGCCGCGCTCCAGCAGGAGCTGCACGACGGCGAGGGAGGCCAGATGTTGCGCGAGGAGGTCACCGCCGACGAAATCGCCGAGGTGGTTTCCCGTTGGGCGGGCATCCCCGTCACCAAGCTGGTCCAGGGCGAACGAGAAAAGCTGCTCAACCTTCCGGAGGAGTTGCACCGGCGCGTCATCGGGCAGGATCAGGCGGTCGATTCCGTCTCGGACGCGGTGTTGCGTTCCCGTGCGAACATCAAGAACCGCCAGCGCCCCGTCGGCTCGGTCCTCTTCCTCGGCCCTACCGGTGTCGGCAAGACGGAACTCGCCAAGACGCTCGCCGCCGAACTCTTCGACAGCGAGACGGCGATGGTGCGCATCGATATGACGGAGTACATGGAGAAGTATTCCGTCAGCCGACTCGTCGGCGCGCCTCCCGGCTACGTCGGTTATGACGAGGGCGGCCAGTTGACCGAGGCCGTCCGCCGGAAACCGTACTGCGTCATCCTCTTCGACGAAATCGAAAAGGCCCACCCCGATGTCTTCAACATCCTCCTGCAGGTGCTGGACGACGGCCGTCTGACGGACAGCCACGGACGCACGGTGAGTTTCCGCAATGCGGTCATCATCCTCACCAGCAACCTCGGCAGCGAGTTCCTTTCCGAAGGACTTCCCGACGCGGAGAAGAAGGTGACGGAGCTGCTGAAACGCAGTTTCCGCCCGGAGTTCCTGAACCGTCTGGACGACATCGTGATGTTCAAGCCGCTAGGCAAGGAACAGATTGCGAAGATCGTCGAACTGCAGTTGGCGGATCTCCGCAAGCGGTTGGAAGAACAGGAACTGGGGCTGGATGTCGATGCCGACGCGCTGGCGTGGCTGGCCGATGCCGGTTACGATCCGGTCTACGGGGCGCGTCCCGTCAAGCGCGCGATCCAGCGCGAGGTGGAGACGCCCGTCGCCCGCAAGATTGTCGCGGGCGACTATCCCCCGGGCAGCACGGTGAAAGTCCGCGTCAAGGCCGGCAAACTGGCGTTTGCGTAGGGCAGAGGAGAGGGGCGCATCCGCGAATCGTACAATCGGGAGGGACGGGCTTTGTCCCGTCCGTTCCCCTACGGCGCGTGGGGACACGCGCCCTCCCGTGCGTGGCGTCCCTCCCGTTTCGCCTGTTCTCCGTGACAACGTGCAGGATGGTTCTCAAACCTAATTCGCCGGCAGCCACTCGCCTTGTTCCATGAGGACGCGGATGGTGTTCGGTTCGAGCGACGAGTCGCTGAGCAGCATGGCGTCCTGGCGCGAATTGATCCACGAGTTCTTGAAAAACGCGGGGCGTTCGACTGTTGTCCCGGGTTCAAAGGGATTGTCCACCGTCACCACTTCGCGGATCTGTTCGCTACGCATTTTGCGGATGCGGTCGAGCGTTTCCGCCGTTTCCGCCTGTGACTGCTGCCAGACCCGCCAACCGGCGTTCCGTCCTTGGATCGTCCCCTGAACCAGCGCGTTGAGCATCCCGTCGCGGCGGTTGAGCCAATGGCGGTTGATGAAGGCCGACGCGAACATGCGTCCTCCGTCACGAAACGCCTCGGAAAGTTTGCCGGGGGGCGCGATGGCGAGGACCGGCGAGACGCGGACGAAATTGCAGATCTTGGGGATCCGCGGGTTCGGCACGGCGCTGATGGAGACCGCGAAGGATGCGGTGTACTTCGCCTCGCACTGGACACCCCCGTAGAGACAGGTGAACGTACCCTCGAATGAAAAGGCGCTCACGGTGGAGATCGTCGCCCCCTGCCTGTACGAGGCGGCGAGAAGCTGCGTCAGCGGGGGGACTTCCTGCGAGAAACGTCCGCCTGTCGCGACAAAATTCGAGAGTCCCGGTTCGATGACCGTCCGGTTGAACTCCGCCGCGAAGTTCTGGGCAAGCACGTTCGGGTTCTGGAACTCCGCCATGCGCTGCGGGGTGAGGACTTCGCTCACCATAAACATCGGTCCGAGCGTTTGGAGGAGCAGGTGCCGCTTCGGCGAGGAGAGGATGGTGCTCGCCATGAACTTGTTGTCGCTCCGCATGTTCCACCCGATCTGGCCTTTCCCTTCCCAATCGGGGTCCAGCCGGTAACAAATGGCGGGAAGCTGCAATCCCGGATCCCAGAGGATGAACAGCCGCTGTCCCGCGTCTGTCGCCTGGGAACACGCCGTCAACACGGTGCAGCCGACGACAACCGCCGCCGCCGCGATTTTCCAAAAAGGCTTTCTCATTCCGTCAACTCCTTTGAACAAACGAGGTCATTGCAACCTCCGGCCGTTCAGTCTACCACCGGCGATAGAACCGAATCAAGCGGGGAATTTCGGGAAAGATGGATTTACGCTTTGGAATCGGCACGGCGTGTGGTAGACTGGCGGGCGTCGGGCGCGGACGGAGACAAGGATGCGTCGACGGCGAAAGAAGGGGTTCAGATGAAAATACTGTTTATCAGCGACATCCACGGCGTACCCTCCGCGTTGGAGGCGGCGCTTGCGCGGGGCGACGCGCTCGGATACGACCGCCTTGTCCTGCTCGGAGACCTTCTCTATCACGGGCCGCGCAACGGCGTTCCCCGTTTCTACGACACGGCGGCCGTGGTGAAGATCCTGAACGCGCGCAAAGACAAGATCCTCGCGGTGCGCGGGAATTGCGATTCCGAGGTGGACCAGGCGCTGCTCGAATTCCCGATGATGGCGGATTACGCCGAACTGGACGCGGACGGCGAACGGTTCTTCCTGACCCACGGCCACCTCTGGAACGAATACCGCCTTCCCCCGATCGGCACGGGCACGATTCTCGCGCACGGCCATACGCACATCGCGGAGACCAAACGGCTGGAATGTGGCGTGACGATTTTCAACCCAGGATCCGTCGGCCTGCCCAGGGGCGGGCAGGGGTGTACCTTCGGCTATTGGGACGGTTCCGATCTTTTCCACTATACGTTTTCCGTTGCTAGCGACGGCGGAGAAAACCACCATGGCGGATGAATCAGGCAACCTCTGCGTATTCTCGCCGGATCGCGTCTACCGTTACACCCTGCTGCACTCGTGGAAGTTTTTCAACGAGCCGGACAGGGTGGTCTGTTGGATCGCGCTGAATCCCTCCACCGCCGACGAGAACCGGCTGGATCCCACCCTGCGCCGGATTCGCGGATACTCCCGCGCCTGGGGGTATAACGGTTTTATGATGCTGAACGCTTTCGCGTTCCGGGCGACGGATCCGCGTGAGATGGAGGCCGCCGCCGATCCCGTGGGACCGGAAAACGACCGCTATCTGCTGGAAGAGACCGCGCACACCGACCTCGTCGTCTGCGCGTGGGGCACGCACGCCGCTCTGAACGGGCGGCAGGAGGCGATCCGCCTCCTCCTCGCCGACCGTCCGCTCCACTATCTGCGCCTGACCAAGGACGGTTTCCCCTCGCACCCCCTCTACCTTCCGTCCTCCCTCCGCCCTGTACGCTGGATTTGAGTTTCATCTAAAGAGTTTTCCAATGGAAAAACATGGTCGCGCTCCCGTTGACAGGTAAAGGAGAAATGCGGTAGAATATTCGCCGTTCAAGGGCATGGTGTCCTTGGGACGGAAAAGACCGACGATGGATGAAGCGAGAGAAACTTCAACCACAAATGAAAGACAGCAAACATGAAGTCTAAATCAGTCTGCGCCGCGTTCGCGGTGACATGGTTCGTTGTGACGGCGGCGTGGGGCGGTGAAAACCTCATCGTCAACGGAAACTTCGACTCCAGCACGGGCATAGGAGCCAACGACTCGAACAAGCAGGTGAGGGACGGAGCGTCGATTGCGCCATGGCAGGCATTGCGCGCCACCAACATCGGCCTCGTGCGCGCCGCGAAGGCGGAGAACTGGAGGTTCGCCAACGACACGACGAGAAACTCATGCGGCACGTTCGCGGTGTACATGCAGCCAGCAAGCGATGCAGGTGACGTGAGCCTCTACCAGGACGTGACGGTGTCGGAACCCGGCCTCTACAAGTTCTCCGGCAAGTTCATCGCCCGCGGCAACGGGTACAACGGCAACACGTTCTCGTTCAGCCTCGGCGGAACGCAGCTTTTATCGGGAAGCACCACGAAAACCGCCTTCTGGCAGAGGTTCGTGCGCAACGTGTACATCCCTTCGCCCGGCGTCTATCGCGTGGAGATCAAGAGCTATTGCGCGGACAGGGACCAGATGACGCTCTTCGACGACTTCGTGCTGGAGAAGACCGAAGTGACGGACGGCGCGCCCGAGACGCCTGCGCTCGTCCACCGCTACTCGTTCAACGGCAGCTGGGACGACGCGGTCGCCGGCGGCACTGCCGCCATACCTGAGGGCGGCGTGCAGCTTGACGACAACAACGAGACGTGTACATTGCTCAACACGAACGCCACCGCGCACACCGATTATGTCCATTTCGGCGCGAACTTCCTGCCCGTCAACGGCCAGGCGACGCTGGAGTTCTGGTTTACCGAGAACACGGCGCAGAACTGGTCGCGTCTCTTCCACACCGGCCCCGGCGACACCGACCTCATCATGTTCGCGCTTCGGCAGGGTGGCGCCACCACGGCGCCCGTTCTTCGAATGACAAGCCTCAACGGGGATACGAATAACAAGCCCGGGACGATGACGGCGTTGACGACCGGAGAGCCCTATTACGTCGCCGTCGTCCTGAAGCCGATTCAGACGGAACGCGGCGGCACCACGGCGAAGGCGTATCTCTACAACGCCTCCACCCATCAACTGCTCGGCACGGCCTCTGTCGATGCGCGCGACTGGTTGTTGAAGGACTTCACGCAGAACGACTTCTTCCTCGGCAACAGCCATGTGTGGGGCGATGCCGACGCCAAGATGTCGGTGGACGAGTTCCGCGTGTGGAACGTCGCCTTTACCGAGTCGATGATCGCCGCCAGTGTTGCGGCAGGTCCCGATGCCACCACGTTGCCCGATCCGTCGGACGCGATTGCGGTTGCCTCCGTCCCCGGTCCGTGGACCGGCTCCACAACGGTGACGGTGGAGGATTCCGTGCGCGGCCTTTCCGGCACGAGCGCGGGCAGCTACACCGTGAGCGACGCCTCGCAGATTTTCACCGCGCCCGCGAGCGCGACCGACGC
>JAGAEL010000103.1 GCA_017613085.1 Kiritimatiellia bacterium
ACAGAGAATGTTCACAAATCTCAATTGTTCACAACTGTCACCATTGTCAAAAATAAAAATAGCCCCTTTTGTTTGATTTGTGGTTCATTTCCACGCGGAGAACGGACGCGACGGGGCGCGTCCCTCCCGGGGGATTTTCGCCACCTTTGTGGCCTTTGTGCTCTTTGCGGCTAGAACCACAGATCGACACAGACGCGCCGCGCTTACGCTTGCGCCATTCGGAATCAAGGCGAGCGTTAGCGAAGCCTGTCCGTGTCCGTCCGTGGTTAATAAAAATGTCAACGTGTCACAACAGGAGCTGCGGCACGGCAAAATGTAGCGAAATTGTAAAAATTGGATTTTCGCTACATTGTCATTGCGTAGCTGCATGAAAGTGTGGTACACTACTTCCGTTTTTGGAGAATGAAGATGCGCTTCATCGGCAGAAAAGAGTATTTGGAAGACTTGGAGTCGCTTTGGCGAAAGAAATCTTCGTCCATTGTCGCTTGCCGTGGACGTCGGCGAATCGGGAAATCGACACTGTTTCGCGAGTTCGCCAGACGTACTGCGGATGCGTATGTGGAGATCGAGGGACTGCCTCCGGACAAGAACATGACCAACCGGATGCAGGTTGACAACTTCATGTCCCTCCTTGCGAGTCAAACAGGCTGTCGAATGGACGGTGTTCCGGATTGGCTACATGCCTTTCAACGCCTTGAACAGCAGATTGACGACGCGAAGCGTACGGTCGTGCTCTTGGACGAGATTTCGTGGATGGGCGGATACGACCCCACGTTCCCGGGGGTGTTGCGGACGGCATGGGAGACGTTCCTCCACCGGCATGAACGGCTTGTCTTCGTCGTCTGCGGATCCGTCTCCGCGTGGATCAAGGAAAACATCCTCGACAACACCGGTTTTACCGGACGCTTCTCGCGCGATTACGTGCTGCCGGAGCTGTCCCTTTCGGAGTGTGCCGAATTCTGGGGGGAGGCAAGGGAGCGCGTGGCGTCGCGTGAGATTCTGGACGTGTTGTCGGTTACCGGGGGCGTGCCGCGATATTTGGAGGAAATCGACCCCGGACTGAACGCCGACGAGAACATAAGGCGCATGGGCTTCATGTCCGCCGGCGAACTCTACAAGGACTTTGACGCGATATTCAACCCGATGTTCGGCAGTGACGTCGAATTGAAGAAGAAGATTCTTCTTGCATTGGTAGACGGCCCGCTTTCCGCCGCAGAGCTTGAACGGGCTTTCGACCTGGGGCGTAACGGACGCGTGTCCAGGTCGCTCAAGGCGCTGAAGGAAGGCGGGTTTGTCACGGACGACCCCCGCATAAACCCGGAGACCGGCGAACAGTCCCGCACGGCGAGATTTCGCCTGCGGGACAACTACACGCGCTTTTACCTGAAGTACATCGCCCCCCGCAAGATGCAGATCGACATGGGTGCGTACCGTTTCGTCTCGCTTGCCGCCCTGCCGGACTGGAACACCGTCATGGGGCTGCAGTTCGAGAATCTCATCGTCAACAACGCCATGTCGCTGCTGCCGTACCTTCATGCGGGCAATGTGATCGTGGAGTCCGCCGCGCCCTACCGCAACCTGCGCAGAGGGGGCAAGGCCGATGGCGGCTGTCAGATCGATCTCCTGATACAGACGCCTCGCACGGTTTACGTGGTGGAGGTCAAGCGCCGACGCGACATCGGCACGGAGGTGATCGACGAGGTCGAGCGGAAGATCAAGCGGCTGCCGTTGCGCAGGGGATTGACCGCACGTCCGGTTCTCGTCTATGACGGCGAGCTGCATCCAGCGGTCGAGGCATCCGGCTTCTTTGATGTGGTCGTCCCCGTTCAGAAGCTGTTGTGTGGATGATGCGAGGGTGTCCTTGCTACCTCAGAACCTGGTCGCGACGGGGCGCGACCCTTCCCCTTTCCTCCGCGTCTCCGCGCCTCGGCGTGAGATAAAAGACCGGTTGCACGATTCGCGGATGCGCCCCGGAAAATTATATTGAATTATGGTGCTTGACGTGCGGGGAGGGGGTATGGCATAATAGATATTTCCATAGTGGACGGTATCGTCCGGGTGATCGGTGCGGACGGAGCGCAGATCGACCTGCTGATCAAGCGGGCGGACAACGCGGTGAACATCTGCGAGATGAGGTATTCTGCGATAGGATGGAAGGTCGTGCGGTCTTTCGTTTTTCTTCTTTCGGTTTTGTTTCTGTTGACGGGGTGCGGTGAACGTCCCGCCGAGCCGCGCCGTGTGCAATGGCCGGCGCTGGGGACGGTCGCCGCCGTACATTCGCCGCATCCCGGAACGGCGCGCCGGGCCAAGGAGGTTTGTGCGGCGACGTATGCAGAGGCGGACGCGGTGTTTTCCAGCTGGCGCGCCGATAGCGAGCTTGCGCGTGTGAACGGGCGGGCGGGGACGAATGAAACCATCCGCCTTTCCCGGCCGCTCGACCGCTTGCTGCGGTCGGCGTTCGCGCTCTGTCGCGAAAGCGGGGGGGCGTTCAATCCCCTGCTCGGTTCGGTCATGGAGGTGTGGGGATTCAACGGCGCCGCCCCCGTCACAACGGAACCTTCCGTCGCGATACTGGAATCCGCCTTGGCCCGTGCGGAATGGCGCGGCGTCACCTTCCCCGAACCCGGCGGGATTCGTCTGCCCCGCGCCGGAATGAAGCTCGACCTCGGCGGCATCGCCAAAGGGGCGTGTGTTGATGCCGCCTATCAGGCGTTGCGCGAGGCGGGATTCCGTAACCTGTTGATCGACCTGGGCGGCAATCTACGTGCGTTGGACGGGAGTGCGCCCGGACGCGACGGTTGGAAGACGGCGGTCCGCGATCCTTTTGGAAAGGTCGCCTTCGCGGGGTCGTTCCTGTTGCGCGACGGCGAAGCCACCGCCAGCTCCGGAAACTACGAGCGGTTCATCACGATCGGGGATGTCCGTTACGCGCACATCATGGACGGAAGGACGGGGCGTCCCGTCCGGGGGATCGCCGCCACGACCGTCGTCGCGCCGACGGCGGAAGAGGCGGACGGCCTTTCGACGGCGCTCTTCGTGTTGGGTGTAAAAGACGGGGCTGCGCTCTTGGCGCGGCATCCCGGATGCCGCGCGCTCTGGATTCCCGACACGCCGGACGAGCCGACCGTCATCCTTTCCGAAGGTTGGACGGATTTCCGGGCACACCCCGCCTTTACGATAAGAAAATAGGTTCTAGTGGTTTGGCACGTTGACATTTTTATTAACCACGGATGGACACGGACGGGCTTCGCTAACGCTCGCCTTGATTCCGAATGGCGCAAGCGTAAGCGCGGCGCGTCTGTGTCGGTCTGTGGTTTTCGCCACAAAGAGCACAAAGAACACAAAGGGTGGGACGCGACCGGGGGGATTGTCGGATGTCGGGTGTCGAATGTCGTGGCCGCGTGTCCGGTGTCGCGTGTCTCGTGTCCCGTCGTGCCGGAACGGGCAAGATGCCCATTCTACTGCGGACGCGACGGGGCGCGTCCCTCCCGTAGGGGGATTGCGTCCCTCCTTTTGTGACCTTCTGAATCCTGAATAAATCAAAATGTCAATGTGTCACAACACTAGGGTTGCAACGTGACGGAGAGGTTTTCGACTTCCATCTCGGCGTTCAAGAGGACTTGAACGAAGCGGGGGAAGAATTCGGGTTCGCGTTTCCAGAACTCGGCGCCGCCGCAGAAAACGAGCTCGCGTTTCGCGGCAGAGCTGGTGAGCGTGTCGAAAAGCGCGTCGAGGTTTTTCCCGTAATGGCGCGGGAAACGGAGTTTTTTGCTGAGGGTTTCATGGAGAGCCGCCGCGTCGGGAATCTCCGCCAGGTTGATTGTGTACTGTGCCATGTCGATACCTCTCAGTCAAGTTTGCGGAACGTCTGGTAGTGGTCGTCCGTGTAGTAGATCTGTCGTTGCGGCGTGTAGATGATCCGTTTCGCGCCGCGTGGACGGCGGAACGTATCGATGTCGCACTCGCGGTACGAGCCACGCGGCAGACGTCCCTCGTAATTCCCGAAACGGTCGCCGCCGATGCTCTTGCCGGGGGCGTAGCGTTCCAGCGGGCCGCCCGTCCAGCCCAGCGCGCGGGCTTGCGCCTTGGTGATGAAGTTGGTGGGCAGATGCCCGAAGGTGCGGATGTACTGCGCCACCTGGTCGCGGCTGTAATACACGCCGCCTTCATGGACGGCGGGCGTTTGCCGCGTAGAGGCGGGCGGCGTGTGCGTCACCCCTCCCGGCCTTGCGGGCGGCGGGTACGTTGTCCTTCCCGAAGCGGCTACGGACGTGACCAGGCCGGCCATGCCGGCGAACAGCAGACCGAGAGACAACAGGCGTTTGAAGGTTGCTTTCATCGCGTTACGCCATCTGGTTCAGGAAACTGACGTCGTTTTCGTAGAGCCAGCGGATATCGGGAATGCCGTACTTGATCATCGCGATCCGTTCGACGCCCATGCCGAAGGCAAATCCCCAGACCTTGTCCGGATCGTAGCCGACAAACCGATAGACGCGCGGATCGACGAGCCCGGCGCCGGCGACTTCGATCCAGCCGCTCTGCTTGCAGACGCGGCATCCCTTGCCGCCGCAGACGTGGCACTGGAAGTCCACCTCCACGCTCGGCTCGGTGAAGGGGAAGAAGTGCGGGCGGAAACGGATCGCCTTGCAGCGGGGGCCCATCATTTCGTGCGCGTAGTAGGTCAGCGTGGATTTGAGGTCGGCCAGCGAGACCGGCTTGACATCCACATACAACCCCTCGATCTGGTGGAAGTTGGCGCTGTGCGTCGCGTCCGTCGTGTCGCGGCGGTAGGTGCGCCCCGGCGTGATGATCCGGACGGGCGGCTTGTTCGCCGTCATCGCCCGGATCTGGACGGGGGACGTCTGCGTGCGGAGCAGCAGGTCGTCCGTGAGCCAGAGCGTGTCGCTCGGATCCATCGAGGGATGGTGGGCGGGGGTGTTGAGCGCGGTGAAGTTGTTGAACTTATTCTCGATGTCCGGTCCGTCTTCGACGGTGAACCCGAGACGGGCGAAAATCGCCGCCGTCTCCTCCATGACGCGGGAGATCGGGCTTTTCGCGCCGGGGCGCGTCCAGCGTCCGGGGAGGGAGGGGTCGAACGCCGGGCCTTTCGGCGCGGCGGCCGCGCCGCCGGTCCCGGCGAGGGCGGATTCGAGTTCCTGCCGCCACTGTCCGGTGATTTTGCCGAACGCGGGGCGGTCTTCTTTCGGGAGGTCCTTGAACCCTTTGACGATCGCCGGCAGGAGGCCGTTGCGGCCGAGGTACTTGATCCGCAGCTGTTCACGCGCGGCGTCGTCCGTCGCGGCGGCCAGCTCTTTCAGGGATTCTTCGTGTTTCGCCTGTAGTTCTTCGAGCGTCATGGTTGCACTCCTTCCCGTGCCGCCGGCGGCGGGCGAACCGCCGCCGGGCATCGCGTCCGGTTAGCGGACCTTGCCTTCCTTCTTGCGCTTCTCGACGATTTTCTCGGTCAGCGAGGCGGGGACCGGCTCGTACCGCTCGAAGGTCATCGTGTAGGTGCCGCGCCCCTGCGTGAGGGTACGGATCGTGTTCGAGTAGCCGAACATCTCGCCCAGCGGGACAAAGCCCTTGACGAGCTTGCTGCCGCCCTTGTCCTCCATGCCTTCGACGCGGCCGCGCCGCTGGCTGAGGGTGCCGGTGGCGGCGCCCATCTGGTCCGGCGGGACGGCGACTTCGACGTTCATAACCGGTTCGAGCAGCTGCGGGGCGCCCTTCATGAAGAGCTGCTTGAAGCACTGGCGCGCGCACTCGATAAACGCGAACTCGTTGGAGTCGACTTCGTGGTACGACCCGTAGTAGAGCGTGACCTTGACATCGACGACCGGGTAGCCCGCGTAGGCGCCCGCCTCCAACGCCTTGTTGATGCCCTTTTCCACGGCGGGGATATACTCGCCGGGGATGACGCCGCCCTTGATCTCGTTGACGAACTCGAAGCCCTTGCCCGGCTCCTGCGGCTCGAGGCGCAGGCAGACGTGCGCGTACTGGCCGCGTCCGCCGGTCTGCTTGACGTGCTTGTACTCGCCTTCGACCTTCTGGCGGATCGTCTCGCGGTAGGCGACTTCAGGCGGCGATACCGTACATTCGACGTTGAATTCGCGCTTCAGGCGGTCCACGATGATTTCCAGGTGAAGCTCGCCCATGCCGGAGATGACCGTCTCGTTCGTCTCGGAGTCGTACTTGACCTGGAACGTCGGGTCTTCCTGGGCGAGGTCGTAGAGCGCGTTGCCGAGCTTTTCGTTGTCGCCCCGGGAATTGGGCCGGATGGAGACGGAGATGACGGGATCCGGGAACTCGATCGATTCCAGGGTGATCGGGTTCTTCGGGTCGCAGAGCGTGTCGCCCGTGCGCGTCTTGGCGAGGCCGACGCACGCGACGATGTCGCCCGCATACGCCTCCTCCAGCGCCTCCTGCTTGTCGGCGTGCATACGGAAGATGCGGTTGGGGCGCGTCTCCTGCTTCATGGTGCTGTTGTAGATCGGCTCGCCGAGCTTCAAGACGCCGGAGTAGACGCGGACGTAGGTCAGCTTGCCCATGTGCTTGTCGGTGACGATCTTGAACGCCAGGCCGCAGAACGGCTCCTTGTCGTCCGGCTTGCGCACCTGCGTGGCGTCGTCGGCGGAAACCGTGTCGCCGATGTCCAGCGGGGAGGGCAGGAAGTCGATGACGCCGTCCAGCATGGGCTGGATGCCCTTGTCCTTAAAGGCGGTGCCGCAGTACGCGGGGACGATCTTCCGGGCGATGCACCCCTTGCGGAGGCCGCGCTTGATCTCCTCGATCGTCAGCTCCTCGCCGCCGAAGAACTTGTCCAGCAGCTCGTCGTCCTGTTCGGCGGCGGTTTCGACCATCTTCTGGCGCCATTCCTTGCAGGCCTCCAGATACTGTTCGGGGATTTCCTCCTCGATCGCGACCTTGCCGAGCGTCTTCATGTCGAATTTGATCGCCTTCATGCGGAGCAGGTCGATCACGCCTTCGAACGATTCCGCCGAGCCCATCGGGTAGACCATCGGGACGGGGTTGCCGCCGAGGACCTTCCGGATGTCGTCGATGACCGCGAAGAAGTCCGCGCCCACGCGGTCCATCTTGTTGACCATCGCGATTTTGGGGACGTTGTACTTCTCGCTCTGGCGCCAGACCTGTTCGGACTGGGGCTGGACGCCGCCCACCGCGCAGAAGAGCGCGATCGCGCCGTCGAGTACGCGCAGGGAGCGTTCCACCTCGGCCGTGAAGTCCACGTGTCCGGGGGTGTCGATCAAGCTGATGCGGTAACCCTTCCAATTGACGCAGGTCGCGGCGGACATAATCGTGATACCGCGTTCCTGTTCCTGCGCCATGAAGTCCATCGTCGCAGCGCCGTCGTGGACTTCGCCAATTTTGTGGTTCTCGCCGGAATAAAACAAGATACGTTCCGACGTCGTGGTCTTGCCCGCGTCGATGTGCGCCATAATGCCGATGTTGCGCACTTTGTCCAGTGCAATTGTCCTGGCCATTTTTTTAGACTCCTTCAAACACCATTCCCGCCGGGCGCCCTCGCGGCCCCCGGCTCCCTTCGCACCCTTGCGTTCGGGAAAGGGGGAATTATGAACGTTTCCCCGGTGTCATTCAAGCTGAAAAATGAATTTTTCGTTATTGAGAACGCGGTTTTTGCAAAAACGAGAAATTTTCCACGGGGAATGGGAAATTCCTTCTTGGATTCGGGGATTTTCGCTTTATGGCATTTCTTATGCTCAAAACTCTCCCGATGAGTTTACCTTCCATACAGAATGTGGCCAAGCCGGGCGAGAAACCCGCGAAACGGAAAGCCGTGACGGACGTCGTCGCCCTCGTGGCGGGGCATGACGGCGTGCCGGCCGTCCGCGTCCGGAAGGCGAAGGACGGCACGCTGGAAATCACGGCGGCGGCGGTTCTCGACCTCCCCGGCGAGTTGCCGGATTCGCCGGAAGCGGCGGAGGCCGACTTGACGCGCTGGTCGCTTCCGCGCGCCTTCCAGGCGGCGCGGGCGGCGATCGCGGTGGCCTCCCCGCAGGGGAGCCTGCGTTTCACGGAGGAGGTGCCCGACGCGGACGCCGTGATACGGTGCGCGTCGGTGAAGACCGAGGGCGACCTGCCCTCCCTCGTCGCCTCCCTCCCGGAGTACCAGGCGGCCTGGACGGCGCGTCTCTTCCCGGAGGGACGCCGCCCGACGGCGTGTTCGATCCAGCTTGCCTCTTCGGCCGCGCTCAACGTCCTGCTCGCCGCCGGCGGCAAGCAGAATGTCGTCGCGTTTCTCGCCTCCCCTTCCTCCACCGCCCTCGTCGGACTGCAGGGCGGGAAGCCCGTCTTCTACCGGGAATACGGGGAAGGGCAGAAGGACATCCGCGCCGCGCTGATGTCGAACATGCGCATCGACGAGGAGATGGCGGAAAGCATCTTGAATGACGCGATGGTCGATCCCACGCCCGTGATCGAGCCGATCCTGCGCCCGCTCTTCCGCCAGGCGGAGATCGCGGGCGACTACCTGATGCGTCGCGGGAACGCGGGCGTGGACCGCTTCGTGGTGGTCGGGTTGAAGTCGGGGTTGCGGTACTGGTCGTCGATTTTCGAGTTGATGACCGGGCAGGTCTTGACGGAGATCACGCCGGACGCCGGGTTGCGCTGGGGCTGCCGGAAGCCGGACACGGAGAAGGCGGGCCTTTCGGTTTTCACCGCCGCTTTCGGGGCGGCGCGCGCCGTACTGGAGGAAGCATGAACGGATCGTTGCATCTCAATTTGATCAAGGACGAGGAGATCGTCAGTTCCAGCCCGATCCGTTCGCGGGTGATGCTGCCGCTTGTCGGCGGCGCCGCGCTGCTGGCGTCGCTGCTGGCCTGGGGAATGGCGCAGTTCCGTGTTTCCGCCCTGGAAGACCAGAAGGCGCGCCTGGTGGCGGCCGTCGCCGAACGGCAGGG
>JAGAEL010000104.1 GCA_017613085.1 Kiritimatiellia bacterium
ATGATCATTGTCGTCAGATAGCGCAACTTGCGGGGCAAGACGGGGGATTTTGTCGGATTTCAGTTTTTCGTCACTTGTTTCTTGACGTTTCATACCCTAACAGGTATACTTGGGCGCGTTTACGAAAGGATGTGACGTATGAGGTATGATATGGGCGACGCGAATGCGCTTAAGGTGCGGATCAACAAGATCATCGGACAGCTGAACGGTGTCCAGAAGATGATCGAGGAGGATGTTCCCTGTAAAGATGTCCTCACGCAAATCAGTGCGGCAAACGGGGCATTGCACCGGATCGGGCTTCTTATCGTTGAGGGCCACTTGCGCCATTGCGTTCGCGAGGGGATTGAAAAAGGCGACGCCGACGTGACCATCGAGAACTTCGCCGAGGCGTTGGAATATTTCGCCGGCATGGCGTAATGTCCTGCCGCCTTCTTCAACGCTTACGAGATGGTGATCTCCTCGCCGTGGAACAGGAAGTTTCCGCCCACCAGAAATTCCATCGCCGTGGGTGAGAAACGATCCTGTATGTCAATGTGCAGATGCCCGGCGAGAATCCCCTTCAGGAGCGGTTGCGCCTTGAGGTAGGCGGCGAAATCGGTCATAACGGAGTCCTTGTAACGCGGTTTCCAGTTCCGCACGTCGAGGACTTCTTTGAGGTCTTTGCGCCGCCAGTACCGGTTCGCGGAACGGAGGATGTGCGGTGTGCCGATCGGGCAGTGCATACAGAGGATGATGGGGAGCCCCTTCTTCACCTCGGCCTCGAAGCGCGTCGCCTGTTCGGGCGTTACCGTGTTGTACACGTTGTCGAGCGTGACGAAGTTGACCCCGTGGACGACGCTCGAAGCGAGGGAATTGTCGAAGGGGTAGGCGGCGGCGAGGCGCGCGCGGGAAATCTCCTTGCCGGCCTCGCTCTCCTCCGTTTTGGGTTGCCCGTGAAGGAATTCGTGGTTGCCGAGCGCGCCGGTCATCGCCGCCCCCCCGATTCCGTAGTACTTTCGGACGAGGTCGAGATTGGCCTCGCTCTGCGCGTCGATCAAATCGCCCGTGTGGATGACGAAATCGACGTGCTGCTTCGCCCAGTCGAGCGAATCGCGCAACGCCTCCTCCTGCCGTCCCCCGAAGGTTTTCGAGCGGCGCTTCATGAACGACCGCGTCCATTCGCTCTCGTGCGGATAAACCGCCGTGAGGTGGGTGTCGGAGATGTGCAGGATGGTGAACCGCTTCTCCGCGCCCGCGTTGATGTGCTGGTAGCCGATCGACAACCGTTCCCACCGCCCGCGCTGCGGGAAAAGCGACGGGGTGTCGGCGAAAGACGGCAGGGCCGACGCGGCGACCAGTCCGCCCAGCGCGAAACCGCCTCTCAGGAAATCACGGCGGGAAACGCCCCGTCCCTGCACCTGCTCCATCTCATCCATCTTCATACCGCCTTTCATTCGTCCATGCCCTCCAGACGCCGGCCAGTATACCCCAATTCCATGCAAAAAGGCAAGAATTACAAAAAACAAAACTTTAAGCTTGCCTACGGGGTGGAAATGTGCTAGGATGGTCTCCAAAAGAAAGGAACGAAACGATGAAGAAGACAGGTTTTTTGATGGCGCTGGCGGTAGTCGCCTCCTTGGTTTTTTCGGCGACTGCACAGGATAGTTCGTGGAAAAAGGCGCGTACGCTGAGCGGAATTGCCTACGATTCCGGCGATGCGGTCTGCGGCTGGGTTGACATCAAGTGCGGCAAGGCCGGCAAGGGCAACACCGCCAAGGTTTCGGGCAAGATCACCATGTTGGGCAGCAAGGCGATCACGCTCGGCGCGAAGACGGTGCAGGTCGCCAGCACCGTCAAGGTCTCCTTCCCCATCGCGGGCAGTACGCCGCTCAACGTCACGATCACGGGCGATTCCTTCTCCGGTTCGCAGGAAGACGGCGCAACCGATCCGATCCGCATTGAAACCGGAACCTCAAACGGCGATCTCGCGAATACGTCCGATCCGTCCGTCACCGCGGAGTATGATTCCGATAACTTCAAAATGCCCGATGGTTGGGACATTCTGGACGAGGCGCTGCCGGACGGCGAGGTGTTCACGGTCACTTCCAAGGGGAAATGGAAGTTCAACAAGGCCGCGAAGATCAAGTTCAAAAAGGTCAAGGACGACGGGCTCGTCTCGTATGAATTGGTCGGCACCGATGTCGACGATGATGACGATGAAGACGAAGACGGGAAGAAGAAAAAGAAGAAGAGGAAACGGCGGACCAACCTCAGCGGCTTGAAGCTCACCTACAATGCCAAGACGGGGACGTTCAAGGGTACGTTCAGGGTTTACGCCACGAACGAGTTCGCCACCGAAAAGAAGCCGAAGCTGAAGAAGTACACCGCCAAGGTGGCGGGGATGATCGTTGACGGTTATGGAATCGGTACGGCCGCCGTCTCCAAGCTGGGGCTTCAGATGAGCATCGTCATCGAATAAACACGCGCGACGGGAAAGCCGTCGAGTGCCGTTTCGACCGCAGTCGATTGTTATCGATTGCGGTCGAATGTTATGGAGTGAGGTCGAGCGGGAATTTACAGGGAGGTACGCGATGGCTCGTTTCGTTAACATCTTTTTTACCAGCCTTTTAGCCGCCTTGACCGGTGTGACGGTCTTGGGCGGGCAGATTTTCGACGGCGACGGTTCGGACGAGGCGGGGTTCGTCCCGCCGCCGCCGCGCAAAGAGGCGCCTCCGCCCCCCGCGAACATTTCCGGCGGCGAAACCTTCATTCCGTACCCGCCGCCGCCGGCGATGCCCGCCGCCCGTTCCGAGAAGAAGAACCCGCCGAAACCGCCCACCATGTTCACCAAGCTCACCTCCCGTTACGGCGAGCTGGACTGGAACGCCCGGCCGAACGACTTGAACAACCTCCTGAAGGCTCTGAAGGAGTCCGCGAACGTAGATTATGAGTTCGAGGCCAAATCGTTCGCGGAAATCGACGAGGATCCCGACCAGAACCCCATCCTCTACCGTTCCGGCCACTACCATTGGAGCCTCAGTCCAAGCGAACGGGCGAAACTTCGCAACTACCTGTTGCGCGGCGGGACGATCCTCCTCAACGCGGGCATGGGGTCGAAGCCCTTTTTCGATTCCGCCGTCAAGGTGATGAACGAGGTCTTCCCCGAAGCCCCCGTGCAGCCGCTTGCGCACGACCACCCGATCTTCCATTCCACCCCCGGCATCGACCTCGACCGTGTGCGTTACCGTTCCGGCGTCCGTTCCGTGTACAAGGGCGATGCCCCGGTCTTTTTCGGCGTGACCATCGACTGCCGTACCTGCGCGGTCATCTCGCGTTTCGGCATGGAGGTGGGCTGGGATCCGCTGGATGACGACAACATCCTCGCCTACGAACAGGAATCCGCCCAGAAACTCGGCCTGAGCATCCTCAACTACGCCACCGCCATGCGCAACTGGTCGCTCGACAACCTGAAGAAAACCCGTTACGAAGATGCCCGCCAGGTTTCGGACGCGGCTTCCATGAAAATCGCGCAAGTCCAGTATGACGGCGACTGGAAGACGCGCCACCTCGGCCTCTCCGTCCTCCTCCAGCAGTACAACCAGACGACCGGCGTCCCCGTCAAGTTCGCCACGCTGGACTTGAAACTGACTGACCCGCGCCTGTTCGATTCGCAGGTGCTGTACATGACCGGGCACGAGTCCTTCACCTTGAAGCCGGAAGAGATCAACGCGCTTCGCAACTATCTGGAAGGCGGCGGCATCCTCCTCGCCGAAGCCTGCTGCGGGCGGAAGGCGTTCGACGATTCCTTCCGCGCCGCGATGGCGAAAGTCCTCCCCGGAACGAATTTCGCGGCGGTGCGCCCCGGCAGCGCGCTTTTTAAGACGCCGTTTGAAATCAACCTGATGCAGGTGACCCCGGCCTGTGCCCGGTACTACAACAACCGCAAGGCAATCCATGCCGAACTGCTCGTCCTGAACGTGGAAGGGAATCCCGCCGTCATCTACAGCCCGATCGGGATGGCCGGCGCGTGGGAACTTTCGCCGAATCCCTGGTCGAAAAGCTACCTCTCCGGCGACGCGCTCAAGCTCGGTTGCAACATCCTGCTCTTTGCCAGTACGCGATAGGCGGGGGACGGAAGGGGCAGGACAACCGCCATGCAGAAGTTTCACGAGTATTTCATGCGGCTCGCCTTGCGCGAAGCGCAACGCTCCGCCGAGGAGGGCGAGGTCCCGGCAGGGTGCGTGATTGTCGAACAACCTGCGCCGGACGCGCTCCTCCCCGCTGCCGTGCGCGTTCTCGGCCGCGCCCACAACCAGACGGAACGCCTGAAAGACGCCACCGCCCACGCGGAAATGATCGCCCTCACCCAGGCGGCGGCCGCGAAGGGCGACTGGCGGCTCTGCGACACGATCCTCTACGTCACGAAAGAACCCTGCCCCATGTGCGCGGGGGCGATTGTCCTCGCCCGCGTCCCGCTCGTCGTCTGGGGCGTCTCCGACCCGAAACGCGGCGGGCATACCGTTTTTTCCATTCTCAACCACCCCGGTCTCAACCATCGCCCGCAGGTTGTCGCCGGCATACAGGAGGCGGAATGTCTCGCCGTTCTGCAGGAGTTCTTCCGCGAACGCCGCGCCCGTTCGGATCCATGACAGACCCTTCCCTTTCCCTTGTCATCCCCGTCTACCGGGAAATACCCCGTCTCGCTGATTCCGTTCGGCAAATCGCGGCGTTCTCCGAAACACGGCGCGGACTTGCCACGGAGGTCGTATTCGTGGACGACGGTTCGCCGGACAACACGGCGGAAGTCCTCTCGCGTCTCATCCGGGAGAGCGGGCTCGCCAACGCGAAAGTCCTTTCCTACCCCGTCAATCGGGGAAAGGGCTATGCGGTCAAGCGCGGTGTCGAAGCGGCGAGCGGCGCGTACATCCTGATGTCCGATGTGGACTGTTCCGCACCGCTCTCGGAATGGATGAAATTGAAGGCGGCGCTGGATGCGGGGGCGGATTTCGCATGCGGTTCGCGCACGGCCCCCGGCGCACACATCGGCGTCCCTCCGCCGTTCCACCGGCGCGTGCTCAGCCGGCTTTTCCATCTCCTTGTGTACGCCGCCGGCGTGCGGGGCATACGCGACACGCAATGCGGATTCAAGCTCTTCAAAGCCGCCCCCGCGAAAGAGGTGTTCCGCCGTCTGCGGATCGAACGTTTCGCGTTCGACGTGGAGATGATCGCGGTCGCACGGGATCTCGGATATACGGTCGTGGAGGTTCCCGTGCAATGGGACTATAGCGGCAGTTCCACGGTGCGCGTCGTTTCCCACGGGACGCGGATGCTCTGGGATCTCTTCCGTATCTGCTTGCGAAGGAAGATGGGACGCTGACCGGGAGGCAAACGTGGAGGTGTTTCGCATACTGAGGGGATTCCGTATTTTCCGGAGGGGCGGGCGATGGTTTCTGCGGCGCGCGCTCAGGCGGTACGGATGGTTCGCGCTCGGTATTGCCGTCGCGACAAACGCCTACGTCCACTTTCCCGCCAGCCGGCACGAAGGCGGCCTGGCGCACCGTGCGGTCTGCGCGGTGGGCAACGCGACCGCCGACATCACGGATTCGCTGGGCTGGACGGGACGCGATGTCGCCGCACCCGCCGGGGGGTGCGCCGACCCCGGTTTCCCGCGCCGCCTCCCCGGCGGACGGGCGCCGGGCGACATCACCCTTCTCGCCCGTACCGGCTATACCGCCGGCTATTCGCCGTCGCTCCGCCATCCCGTCTGGGTCACCTACAAAACCTTTCCCTACGACGCCCCGCTCACGCCCCCCGAAATCCGCCCGAAGGGGTTTGCGCAGGACAAGGAGGCTCCGCGTTCGCCCAAGACTTCGGACTACGCACGCAGCGGGTACGACCGGGGGCACATGGCGCCGAATCTCGCGATCGCGGAACGGTACGGGAAAACCGCGCAGGAGGAGACCTTTCTGCTTTCCAACATCTGCCCGCAACGTCCCGGATTGAACCAAGGCCCCTGGTATGAGATGGAATACCGCCTTTCCGAAGTCTGGCCGTTCCGCTACGGGGAGGTCTGGGTCATCGTGGGCGCGGTACAAGGGGAGGCGAAACGGACGTTGAAAGGCGGGATCGACGTGCCGGAAGCCTTTTACCAGATCGCCTTGACGAAGGGGCGCGACGGCAGACTACGCGCACAGGCGGTTCTGATGCCGCAGACCGTTTCCCGCCACGCCTACGCAAGGTCGCGGCTGATTTCGGTGCGCGAACTGGAGGCATTGACGGGGCTGGACTTCTTTCCCGCCCTTCCCCCGGAAACGCAAGAGGCGCTGGAAACCGAAACGCCGTCGCGCCTCTGGCCTACCGGCCTACGCGGACTCTTCAAAGTCCTGGTCAACCGTTACCGCCGGTATTAGCCCAGCATTCCTTGTCACGGCCGTTGCGTGGATGGCTCGTCCGTTGTCGAAGATGGTTTTTGGGCATGAGACGTTAGACGAGAGACGTGACGTCTCAATGTCTGGTGTCTTTTTCTCGCGTCTCGCGTCCAACGTCTCACGCCCCCGCATCCTCTGCCTCCGGCCACGGGAAGTGTCGAAGACCTCATTCCAGTTCGCCGAGGTCGAGGCCGTCCTTCACGACGAGGCCGATGTACTCGCCCTTGTTACGGTTGCGTCCGTTGTACCACAGTAGCCAGCGGTCGCGCGCCGCATCGCGGAAGACGGACGGCTTGTAACAGGCGGAGGCATCAAACGTATCCGGCGTGGGAACAACGAGCGGATTCGCCTTGAGCCGCCGCCAACCCGTTATGCCGTCCTTTGAAACCGCCGCGCCGATGGCGGCCGTGTTGATGTCCTTATACCCGATGTAAAACATCACGAACGAGCCGTCCGGCAACGGATGCACCTCGCATCCGCCCACGCGGTTCTGTTCCCATTCGCGCGTCCCCTTGGCGAGAACCGGGTTGTGCGGCGACTTCTCCCACGTGATGCCGTCCTTCGATTCGGCGTAGCAGTTGACGTTCGGCTCGTACATCTCGCCCGCCGAATACCACATCCGCCACACGCCGCGTCCCGCATCCCAGATTACGTGCGGGCACATCACGTTCTTCTGCTCGAACGGGGCTTCTGCCACCATCACCGGCGCCTTCTGTACCTTGCGGAAGTTTCGTCCGTCGTCCGAGACCGCATAACCGATGCGGCTCGCGCGCTCCTTCAACTCCTGCCCCGTGTACCAGAGATGCCATTTACCGGCCTTCCGCACCACGCACGCGCGGTTGATGATCTGCTCCCATCCACACGACTCGTCGGGGCGCAACACAATTTCCGGTTCGCTCCAGTTCACCCCGTCCTCGCTGGAGACGACGGCGAGCGACTTCTTCGGCCGCCACGAGAAGTACATATCGAACTTCGCGTCCCTGCCTTTGATGACGTTCACGTCGAAACACGTCCCGAGTTTCTTGGGATCGCCCAGCACGGGATTGCCCGTGAACTTCGTCCATGCGGCGGGAAGACGCGGGGCGTCGCCGGAAGGTTTGCGCGAACAGGACGGGTTGAGCCAGCGTTCCATTTTTTCGAGGAAATCCTTCTGCATCGTGGGCTTGAAGCGCGGCCAGTCCTTTTCCGCAAACGTCTTGATCGCGGCATCGCGCCCTGCAAGCAGCTTCACGGCATCGGCGGGATGCGCGGCGACCGCGTCGCGCGTCTTCCACACGGTCTGCCACGAGATCGGAAGATTGGCGGCGCAGAGCGGCCAGCCGCGAAAACCCTGACCGGGGCGGAGGTTCGCGATGGCGTCCCGGAATGCGTCCGTGAGCGCGGCTACGCGGCGGTGCGCCCCTTTCATCCCCGAAAGGGCGGGGGCTGTCGTCGCCGCCCCCTCCGGGTAGACGAGTTCGACGACGGTCTCGTGCGCGCCATCCTGCGGCGGCGTCTTTACGACAACCGCGAGATCGTCGGCATCGTATTCCCAGGCACATTCCCTGCCGTTGACCTTCGCAGCGAGCGGCACGGCGGCAAGCGGGAACTTGAGGGTGTAGGCGCCCTTGCGCGGGGCGATCGTCACGCGGGCGCCCTGCCGGCGGATCGCGGTACGCCGGAAGTTCGTCGCGTAGTCGGCGTTGTCGCCGTCGTCTTCGTAGACGGAGGCGGCTATCTCCCGGCTTCCGCCGGGGGCGCAGAACAACACGAGGTTGTCGGTGCCGGGCGTGCCGAGGTTCATCACGCTGTCGGGATACATCGGGATGACCGCGCCCGCCTTTACGAACCAAGGCGTCTCCTCCACCGTGTATCCGCGCTTCTGCACGCTTCCGCCTTCGACGATTTCACCTTTCGAGACATCGTACCACGTCCCCTTCGGGAACCACACTTCGACTTCCGCCTCCGTCGTCACGGGATCGGCGGGTTTTAAAACGGGGGCGACGAGGATGTCGTCGCCGAACATGAATTCGTTCCTGGCGGCGTAGGCGGCATCCTCCTCCGGCCAGTCGTAGTACATCGGACGGCAGAGGCACACGCCCGTATCGTACGCCTCGCGTGCGGCGGTGTAGATGTACGGGGCGAGGCGGTAACGCAGACGGTATGTCTCGCGCAGGGTGAAGAAGTGGTCGGCGTAGCGCCACGGGCGGCGTTCCTGGCGCGAATCCTTGGTCGGGTGCGTGCGGAAAATCGGCGTGAACACGCCGCACTGCATCCAGCGCGTGAAGAGCTCGGCGTTCCCGTTCTCGTTGTACTCGCCGTTCGGTCGGTTGTGTCCGCCGAGGTCGTGTCCCCAGTAACCGTAGCCCACGTTCGAGGCGGTGGCGGTGAACCACGGGATCGCCGCCAGCATCCGCCACGAGCTTTCGCCGTCGCCGGAGAACCCGATCTGGTAACGGTGTGAACCCAGACCGCCCCAGCGATGGTAGATGATGGGACGCTTCGTGCCGTTGCGACGACGAGCGTCGTGCGTGGCGAAGAGGTGGTTGAGCCAGAAGGTGTTGCTCAACGTCGGTTTCTCCTTCGACATCAGCCGCTGCTGCCAGTCGAGCCAGAAGAAGTCCGCGCCCAATGCCTCCAACGGTTCCACGACGTCCTTGAAATAGACCTCCGCCCAGCGTTCCTCGGCTGCGCGGAACGGGATGGTGCCCTTTTCTTTCCACTCGTAATCTTTGGCAAAGCGGGGATAAACGTCCTCGCACTCCGGGATGCCGCAGGCGGGGTGCATGTTGAGCGGGGCCTTCAAACCCTCGTCGTGCAGGAAGCGGAAGGTTCCCGCCGGATCCGGGAAGTAGCGGCGGTTCCACGTGTAGCCGCCCCATCCCCACATCTGTCCGCCAGACCGTTCGACGACATCGGGACGATCCGCGATGTCCCACGTCTCGTGCCAGTACATCTCGATCACGCACACGTCCATCGGAATGCCGACGGACTTCATCTCGCGCACAATTTGACGGTAGTCGGACTCGCTGTCGCACCAGAACCGGCTCCACCAGTAACCGAACGCCCAGCGCGGCGGCAGCGGGATACGCCCCGCGACACGCACGTAGTCGCCGAGGCAACCTTTGTAGTCGTGCCCGTAGGCGAACACCGTCAGGTCGCGGTACGCGCCCGCCGGACGTTTTGGACGCTCCTCTACCCAATCCTTCCAGTAACCGCTTCCCTTGACGAAAAGCGGGGTCGCCGTGTCATCGACCACCGTCACGCCGCGACGGGAGAGGATACCCTTCTCCATGCGCGGCAGTAAGTCCTTGATGCTGCTGCGGGCATCAATCGTGCGCATCGTGCCGAGCAGGTTCTCCTTGTCCGGCGCAAGAACGGCGACAGGGGGGAGGGCGGCTGTCCCCGGCCGCCGATCCGGCGCCCCGGTAATGCTCGCGACGAGATTGGTTTCATGGAACGCTCCCCCCGTCCATTCGAGGCGCATCTTCTCCGTCGTGATGACGGCGCCCTCGCCTTTTCGCTCGAAGGTGTGTTTTACCTCCGGCATGGAACGGTTCAGGAAGGTGAGGCTCGGTCGATCCTCGAACTTCCCGTCCTCGCTCCATTCACAGCGCACCATGCGGTCGGTAAGAAGCGTGAATCTGGCCTTCCCCGCAGTCTCGATATTTCCCGCGAATACACCGGACGCCAAAAACGCCGCGCAAGACATCAACGACAAGATGCCCCAAACTTGGCAACGAATGAATCCCTTGTTTTTGTTCATAGATCTTATTCCATCCGGCTCTGGCGGCGGGGGTCGAAGGCGTCGCGCAGGCCTTCGCCGACCAAGACGGCGAGCAGCATGACAGTGAATAACGACCCGGCGGGGAAGAGAATCAACCACCACGCCCAGCGGAACTGTTGCGCCTGGTGGAGCAGTTCACCCCAGCTCGGTGTAAGCGGCGGAAGCCCGAATCCGAGGAAGTCCAGCGAGGCGAGTGAACTGATCGCGCCGATGAGGCTGAACGGGAACAGTGTGACAAGCGGCGTGAGGGCGTTCGGGAGGATGTGCGAGAAGAGGATGCGCCGCGTCGGCAGTCCCTGGCATTTCGCCGCCTCCACGAACGTCATGTGGCGGAGACGGAGGAATTCCGCCCGCATATAGGCCGCGATACCGATCCAGTTGAAAAGGCCGTAACAGATCAACAGCAGCCCGAAGGAGCGTCCCAGCGCGGAACCGACGAAAATCATCACGTAGAGGAACGGCATCGCGCTCCAGATTTCCGTGACGCGCTGGCCGAGGATGTCCACCCATCCGCCGAAATACCCTTGCAGCGAACCGAACAAGATTCCGCCCGAAACCGCCCAGACCACCAACAGGAACCCGAACAGAAGCGAGATGCGCATACCGTAGACGATGTGCGTGAAAACGTCGCGCCCGGCCGAATCGATTCCGAACGGGTGTCCCTTCACAGGCGGGTAAGGCCAGGAGATTTCGTCCCGCGCGCAGGAGACCGTGCCCCACGGGAAACGCTTTTCGGGGGCCGACGTCCCCGTGAACGCTTCGGCAACCATCGCGCGTACCTCCTCGCGCGCATCGGCTGGGACTTCGCGCAACCATTTGCGCTCGGAGACCGGGCCGTTGCGGCGGAACAGGAGCTGGACCGGGAGACGTTGTTCGCCCCCCTGGCGTAGTGTCACGCGCACGGACGCGGCCTTGCCACCGTTGTATTCGGGGAGCGTCGCGCGGACCGGTTCGCCGCCCGCGACCGGTTGCAGCTCGAACGTTTCGTGCGGGCGAGCCTCGCCGGCGAACCGGGCTTCGACCGCTTTACGGAAAGTGTCGGGGAGGGAATAGACGGTGTCGAATTTCGCCCCTTCGTCCAGGAAGGGTTCACAGCAGACGGTGCGGATGGCGGTCCATCCAGGCAGGAGGTTCAAACGACCGCAGCGGACGTCCGGCACGATCGAGACGCGGACGGTGCGATACGGTTCCAATGTTTTCGGGTCGGCCACGTCGCCGGGCTTGCAGGGGCTGACGAACTCCGCGAAGAGGCTGACGAGGAACAGCGCGGCAAGGAGAAGCAGCGAATAGCGCGCACGGCGGATCCGCCAGAAATTTCCGAAACGTTTTTTTGTCAGGGGCGAAAACATCGGTTCTCCTCTTCGCGTCAATCTTTGCCGAAATGCAGGCGCGGGTCGATAAACAGGTAACAGAAATCCGAGACCAGGTTGCCCGCCAGCTGCAGGACCGAGGTCAGCGCCAGCAGCGCCATGAAGACCGCGTAGTCGCGCCCGACGAGCGCGTCCCAGCTGAGGCGTCCCATGCCGGGGATTTCGAAGATGGATTCGATGATGATCGAGCCGGCGAAGAGGACGCGCAGGACGGCGCCGAACCCGGTCGCGATCGGGATCAAGGCGTTACGGAAGGCATGGAGCCAGATGGCGCGGGGACGCGAGGCGCCCTTGGCCAGGACGGTGCGGACGTAATCGCTCGAAATCTGGTCGAGCAGGGAATTCTTCATCATCAGCGTCAGCACCGCGAAGTTCCCGGAGACGTAGCAGCAGACGGGGAGGAACATGTGCCAGGCGCGGTCGGCGAGGCGCGTCGTCCAAGGCACCGCCCCCGCGAAATCGCTTTCAAAGCCGCCGAGCGGGAAAATGTCGCCGAGTCCCTCCACCGTCCCGCAGAACAGCATCTTCAAGATCATCGCCAGCGCGAACGAGGGGATCGCGTACCCGATGAAGACGAGGAGGCTGGACGCCGCGTCGAACGCCGTCCGGTGCCGGAGCGCCTTTGCGATACCCAGCGGGATACAGATGAGGTAGCTTAGGAAAAAGCTGACCAGGCCGAACCAGACCGAGACCGGGATGCGCGAACGGATCAACTGCCAGGCGGTCTTGTTCGGGTACTGGTAGGAATGAATCCGCATGCCCATACGCTGCGTGACGAGCCAATCCCAGTATTGGACGTAGATCGGGCGGTCGAAACCGAACTGCCGGTTGAGTTCCTTCCGATACTCCTCCGTCACCTTCATCGCGCCGCCCGCGACCGTGGCGGCGGAGGGGCCGCTCTCGCCCGCCGCCCGCATCTTCGCCAGCTGGATTTCAACCGGGCCGCCGGGCAGGAAGCGCGTAAGGGAAAAGCAGACAATGGTGATTCCGAGGAAAGTCGGGATCACGAGCAAGAGGCGTCGAACCAGATAGGCGAAACGATCCATGGCGACAAAAAACGCGCCGCCCGGAAAACCGGGGGCGCGTCAGCATGAAAACCTACAATCCGCGCTCCGGTCTTACTCCGCGGGCGCGTCGGTCTTGGCGGCGGCTTTCTCGGCGGCCTTGGCCAGCGACTTCTTCACCCTCGCGGGCTTCTGCACCAAGACACGGACTTTCTCGGGGATCATCTTCGCGACGACCGCCGGATCCATCCCGAACTTCACCAGACGCGCGCGCTGCGCCTTGACGCGACGCCTCTTCTCGCCCTGACTCTTGATCGGGCGGGTGCGCGGAGCTTTGTTTAACGTACGGCCAGTACCCATAAAAACGCAACCTTTCTTGACTACGCCGACGGTCCCCGTGGAACCGCCGTCTCTTTTGTTCTCAAAAACGTGCGTTTCATTATGCCCGAAATAGAGTCAATAGACAAGGAGAAAATTTGAAGAATGAAAAAAGGGGGCGTATCCGCGAAATTGCCGTCCGAAAATTCCACCTTGCGAGGGAACGAGGGGTTTGGTAGAATAACCGCCATAAGGATTGTACGAACATGAAAAGACGACGCACAGACCTTAAGATACCGTATGGCGTTTCGGATTTCAGGAGAATCCGGAACGAGGGCTACTACTATGTCGACAAGACGCGGTATCTCGCCTTGATGGAGTCGCGGGACAGCTTCGTATTTTTTGTGCGGCCCCGCAGGTTCGGCAAGTCGCTCTTCCTTTCCATGATGGAGAGTTACTACGACCTGAACCAGAAGAAGGACTTCAAGAAATTGTTCGGCGGACTGTGGCTCGGCGCCCACCCGACGGAGAACGCCAACCGGTTCATGGTGCTGAAGCTGGACTTCTCGAAGGTCGGCGGAACGGGCAAGGAACTGGAGAGGGCGTTCGCGGAACACATGGATTCTCGTCTTGTTGAGTTCGTTGACCGCTATGGGAGCATCCTCGGCGATACCTTTGCCAGACGGTTTGAGAAACTGGGTGTCGTGGGGCGTTTCGCGGCAGTTACGGCGAGAGGCAGGGTCCTCGGCATCCCCCTCTACCTGATCATCGACGAGTACGATAACTTCACGAACCAGATGATCCGCGCCACGGGCGTGAAGGACTACCGCGAGATCACGCACGGCGCGGGGTTCTACCGCAACTGGTTCAAGAAGTTTAAAGGGGAGTTCGACCGCATCTTCATGACGGGCGTCTCGCCCGTGACGCTGGACGACCTCACGAGCGGTTTCAACATCGCGACCAACCTTACGCTCCATCCTGATTTCAATGCCGCATTCGGCTTCTCCGAGGCGGAGGTCCTCCAGATGTACCGCGACTTCAAGGGTACGGAAAAGTTCACGGAGGGCGACCCCGCCGAGATCGTGAAGTCCATCAAGCCGTGGTACGACGGCTACTGCTTCGCGAAGAGGAAGGTCGGCGAGGAGTGCGTGTTCAATGCCGACATGACGCTCTACCACCTGAAGAGCCTCGTTGAGACGGGCGAACACCCGGAGAACATGGTGGACGCCAATATCAAGACGGACTACGACAAGCTCAAGACGATCTCCGACCTCCAGCGCGTCATATTCAGGATGGATCCCCTTGAGGCGCTTCCGATGACGGAGCAGACGGTCACGTCGGGCGGAGTGCAGTTCCCGCTTGTCGAGTCGTTTCCCGCCGAGGCGATCGTCAAGCCTGAAAACTTCCGATCGCTCTTCTTCTACTACGGGCTTCTCTCGATGGTGGGGAAAAGCAGGGGCGATGTCGTGTTCGGCGTGCCGAACGCCTGCGTCGAGAAGCAGATATACGGTTACCTCCGCGACCGGTACTTCCCGCCGACGAAGAGCTTCCTCGACTGGGACGATGCCGCGCGCGCCTTCGCCTACGACGGCAAGTGGCGCGAATTTTTCGAACTGGTGTCAAAGAACTTCGCGGAGACGAACCCGATACGCGGCGGCATCAGCGGCGAGGTGCGTCTGCAGGGCTACTTCCAGTGCGAGATGGGGCATCTCCCGCAGTTCATCACCTGCCCCGAGCTGGAGATGTCGCACGGCAACTGCGACTTCTTCCTGTTCCCGGAGCGCACGTACTACGGCGACGTGCCGCACAGCTACATCGTGGAGTTCAAGCACGTCAAGAAGGGCGCGAAGAAGGCGGAGCTTGACGCGCAGCGCGGGGAGGGGATCGCGCAGTTGAAGAACTACGCGAAGGACAAGAAGATCCCCGCGCTCGCGAAGGGGACGGCCCTGCACCTTATCCTTGTCCAGTACCGCGGTCCGAAGATGGTCAACTGCGAACTGATCGGTGAAAAGAAGTACTGACGCGACTGGGAAAGCGGGGGCCTCCCGCTGCGTACAGCGGACGCATCCGAAAATCGTGCAAACAAGTTTCCAGAAAAAGGGGAGGGACACGCTTTGTCGCGTCCGTTTCCATGCGGCGCGTGGGGACACGCGCCCTCCCGCACGACAGGCGACCACCGACAACCGCCACTCGGTCGCGACGCGGACGGGACAAAGCCCGTCCCTCCCCCTTTCCTCTACGTGAGACAAAAGACCGGTTGTACGATTCGCGGATGCGCCCGCCTTTTCGATATCTTTGAAATTTTCCTTGACCAGTCGGGGAAAGGGCGATACCCTCATAACGTTTTATTCCGAAGAAAAGGTAGGTTGTTCATGCATACACGCAAAATGTCCCTGACATCCGCCGTGCGTTCACTCGCCGGCGTGGTTCTTTCTCTTACGCTTTGCGCGGCGACGTCCGCATACGCAGGAGCGGAGCTGATCCTGAACGGCGACTTCGAGGCGGGCAACGCCACGGACCAGACGTGGGGATCGTACGCCGGCAAGAGCGGGTACAGCAACCCGAACTGGACGGTGAGCGAACACGGCGGCCTCGCCAAGCCCAACGGCACGTGGATTGCAAACGACCTTGCAGTGGGAAATTGGGCGGTGTTCCTTCAGTCAAACACTGGTTTCAGCGCTTCCGCCTACCAGGACGTGACGGTGCCGGCGGCCGGCACGTACCGCCTCTCCTTCAATTGGACGTCCCGCCCCGGTTATGCGGGGCTGACGCTGTCGGTGAAGTTGGGCGATGAAACGCTTGACTCCTTCACGACTTCCGCCACGGTGCTGATGCACTGGCAGAAGGACATTGAAATCGCGGCGGCCGGTACGTACCGCCTGATGTTCGAGACGCCGACCGCCACCGCCGACAGGGCCATCTGCATCGACGCCGTGAGCCTTCGCCAGCTCGACGACGTGCGCGTGTGGACGGGCGGCGGCAGCAGCGACTCCATCGCAGACGCCGGGAACTGGGGCGGCACGCCGGGCGGGACGTTCACGTTCACGTCCGACGACTACCTCGTGTTCGGACAGGCGGCGACGGTGACTGTTCCGGCGGACATCACCGTGAAGGGCCTCAAGATCACGGGCGACGGCGTGGTGACGCTTTCAGGCGCCGGCAAGATCAACGTCGCAAGCGACATCTCCAGCGACGCCTCCACCGATATGGTCTTCGGCTGCCCCGTCGAATTCGGCGGCACGTACTTCGTGGTCAAGAACGGCAACGGCCGCGTGAAGTTCCCCGGCGGCGTCACGGCCACGTACCCCGAAACAACGCTGCGCACCGACATCAGCACCGAGAATGCGATGACGCTCGACGGCGACTTCACGTTCACGGAAGACTGGATGGTCAACCGCGTCGGCGACAAGCCCTACATCGTCTCGTCCAATTCCGTTGTACATGGACAGAACTTCTCCGGCACGCAGAACAGCCATCACCGCATCCTCCGCGTGGAGCAGGGCGCGAGTGCCTATTTCACCACGGTCACCAACGGCTGGGACGTCGGCGACATCGACATCGACGGGTATCTGGAGCTGAGCAAGGAGATGGTGGTCCTAACCCGCCCGACCTCCGGCAACAGCCAATCCAACTTCGGACGCAGCGGCAACATCGGCACTATCAAGGCGCCGCGCATCGTGAAGGCCGGCCACGGTGTCGCCGGATGCTACATCCCCAACCTGATCGTGGGGGCGGGCGGCATCGGATGCGTGGTTCAGGACTACCTGTGGAAGTTCCTTGTGGACACCACCGTCACCGCCACGGCCGACTTCAATTTCCTCGGGCTGCAGCTTGAGAGCAACAAGGCCGACTGGGGCATCGTCGTCGATGGAAGGAACACGCTCACCGTCAACGTGCCGGAAGGGCTCACGGTCACCTGCGGCATCGGCATAAACGGCGGCGGAGAGGGGCACATCCGCAAGACCGGCGCGGGCACGCTCGTGATGACCGACACGTTCGACGGCAACACCGGCTTCATCAAGACCTTCGGCACGCAGGTGTCGCTGCTCGGCTCGCTGATCGTTGACGAGGGAACGCTCAAGGTCGAGGCGAGCGGCCAGCTCGGCGGCGGCACGGTGTGGCTGGCCGAGGGAACGCGCATGGAGGTGTCGCCCGGCGTGACGCTCTCCAACCGCATCGACGGCAG
>JAGAEL010000105.1 GCA_017613085.1 Kiritimatiellia bacterium
CGCGCAGGCGTTGGAGGAAGGGCTTGTCATTTTGACATGCGACAGAATGATTCCGCACTATCCCGTGCAAACAGTTTGGTAACATCCCTATCTATCCGAGACGTGTTCCAAAATGGAACGGGCTTTGTCCCGTCCGTTCCCGACTGGCGCGTGTCCCCACGCGCCGCATGAGAACGGGCGCGACGGAGCGCGTCCCTCCCCCGCATTTTCCCTGTTTTCCGATTTTTCTTGCGGAGAGGGCGGAGGGATAGTAGAATAACCCCGTTTTTGATTTTTCAAGAGGTAGAAAGATTTTTTCGATGAAGCAGGGGAAGTGTGGTTACCATGCGTTCCATGTCTTCAGATTCGGTTGCCTCTGGTTAAAAACGAAAGGAAAGACAGAACATGATACGTGACCAAGAAAGAATTGCCTTACGGCATTTGTTTGAAACAGAACCGGATTACGCTTGGACGGAACGCGAGATCGCGTCCACCCTCGGACTGCGAGGCAAGCAGATCCACCGCATGAAATCCGCCCTCCATCAATTGGTGATGGACGGCGAGATTGTCCCGATCCGCAAGGGGCGCGCGTTCTCCCTCGCCCAGCGCATGGATCTCGTGACGGGGCGGCTGCGCATGGTGCGGAACGGCGCGGGGTGCGTGACCGATGCCGCCGGAAAGTCCGTCTGGTGCGAACCGGAGGATCTTGAAACCGCCATGAACGGCGACCTCGTGACAATCCGCCTTTTCCGCAAGGGCGGCGAGGATCACGGGAAGGTCATCAAAATCGTCGAACGCTGCCCTCACGACATCGTGGGGACGCTTCACACGACCGGAAAGTTTTTCTATGTCGTGCCCCTGAACCCCGTCTACCACAAGGATTTCTACGTCCCGGCGGCGAACAACGCCAAGCCGGGCGACCGCGTGGTCGTGCGGTTTATCAAGTGGGAGGATCCGCACGTCTCGCCGGAGGGCGAAATCGTCGACGTGATCGGGCCGGCGGATAAGCCCTCCCTCGACACGCTTGTCGTGATGAAGCAGTTCGACCTGCCGGAGGCTTTCCCCGATGCGGTGATTGACGAGGCGGAACAGGTCTCGCGCCGCCTGCAGCGCCCCGGCAAACGTCTTGACCTCCGCGACAAGTACATCTTCACGATCGACCCCGCGACGGCGCGCGACTTCGACGACGCCATTTCGCTGGAACACGACGAAAAGGGACGGCGCGTCCTCGGTGTCCATATCGCCGACGTCAGCCATTTTGTCCGCCCCGGTACGGAACTCGACCGGGAGGCGTCGGAACGCGGGACAAGCGTCTACCTGGTGGACCGCGTCATCCCCATGCTCCCGGAGCAGCTTTCCAACGGCGTCTGCTCGTTGCGCCCGGACGAGGACCGGTTGACCTTCTCCGTCTTTATGACGTTCGACGAGAAGGGGAACATGGTGGCGAGTTCCTTTGCGAAGTCGCGCATCCGTTCCAAACTCCGCCTCAATTACGAACAGGCGTATGCCGCGCTTTTCGGCAAGCCCGCGCCGGAAGGGTACGATCCCGTTCCGGCGGAGGCGGCGAAGTTGATCAAGGAATGTTGGCAACTGGCGGATCAGCTGCGCAAACGGCGTTTCGCCGACGGTGCGCTCGACCTCGAAGTGCCGGAGGTCGAAGTCATCCTCGATGCCGAAGGGCGGATGCAGCGCCTGGAGACGCGCCCCTACGACGAGTCGCACCAGCTGATTGAGGAGTGCATGGTCGCCGCGAACGAGGCGGTCGCGCGCGAACTCTGGGGCAACGGCGTCAAGATTCTGACGCGCCTCCACGAACCGCCGGACCCCGACAAGCTGGAGGAACTGCACGCCTCGCTCGCCCAGCTCGGGATGCATCCCGGCGACCTCTCGCATCAGAAGAACCTCGCGGCGTTCCTGCGTTCCATCGCGGACCATCCGTTGCGCGCCCACGCGGGGATGCTGATCCTGCGGAGCCTGAAACGCGCCGTCTACTCGTCCGACGCAATCGGGCACTTCGGCTTGGCGAAAGGTTTCTACACCCACTTTACCTCGCCGATCCGCCGGTACCCCGATTTGGTGGTCCACCGCCAGCTCGCGGACTACCTCGAAGGGAAGGGCGGGGGGCGCCTTCCGCCCGACTACCTTGCGGCGACGGCGCGGGAGACCACCGAATGTGAACAGGTTGCGGACGATGCGTCGCGCCAGTTGATCGAAATCAAAAAGTTCCGTTTCCTCCAGCAGCAGCTGGAAGAACATAAGCCGGTGGTGTACCACGCAGTCGTGTCGAAATGCACGAGCTACGGCGTGTTCATCGACATCCCCGACTTGGCGATGGGCGGGATGGTCCACATCTCCCAGCTCTCGCGACAGTTCGTACGGTTCAATCCGACGACGGAGACGCTGAGCGCGGGCGAAGCGGTCTTCCGTGTCGGAACGAAGATGGACGTGATGGTTGCGAAAGTCGATTTCGACAACCGCCGCGCCGACTTCGTCCCGGTTGAACCCAAGGAGCCGTCACGCCGGACGCCGGCGAAAAAGGGCCGCATAAAGGCCGCGAGACGATAGACGTTGCCCACGGGACGCACGCCCTCCCGCACGACAGGCGACATCCGACAGTCGCGACGCGGACGGGACAAAGCCCGTCCCTCCCGCACTTTCCTCCGCGAGAGATAAAAACGACAACAAGGATTGTCTCGTATGTCCCGTCTGTCCCGTCTGTCCCGTTTCTCCCGTTCCTCCGCGTCTCTGCTCGCGGATGCCCCCCTCTCGTCATTCCATGTTACTTTCTTCTGGATATGGGGGCTTGTTCCCGCTATACTTGATTCCCTCAATGGAGAACGTTATGGCAGACAAGACAGAAAAGGAAGCCGCCCCTTCGACCGGGGCGAGTTTTGAAGCGGCGATCAAACGCCTCGAAGAGATTGTGCAGGGAATGGAGTCGGGCGAGGCCAGTCTCGATTCCATGCTTGCCAACTTTGAAGAGGGGCAGCGGTTGGTCAAGTTCTGTAACGCGAAGTTGAACGAAGTAGAGAAAAAGATCGAGAAGCTGTCGAAGTCCGACGGCGAAATCAAACCTGTTCCCTTTGAACCTTCCGACAAGGAGACCTCGAAATGAAACGGATCGTACGGCATCTTGCCTCTCTCTCTTTCCTGCTGTTCGCGGCGGGCTGTTTCAAACACCAAGGGGCGCCGGATCGCCCCGTCACCGCGCGCTCGCTGGACGAAGCCGCGAAGCTCCGCGAGACAGTCCAGGCGGTCGAATTGCCGGGACAGGAACTCTCCAAGATTCCGGCGGAGTTCGCCTCGATGCCGAAACTCGAACAGCTGCAGCTGCGCGGCGCCAAGGGGTTGACCCAGTTCGACGGGTTGGCCCCGCTCGCCGGGCTGAAACTGCTGGATCTTTCCGAGACAAAGCTCGACACCGTTCCGCAGCCCCTCTTCTCGCTTGCGAAGATGGAAACGCTCTACCTCGCCGGCAACGCGCTGAAAAACCTTCCGAAGGAGATCGCTTCGTTGAAGGCGTTGCGCTACCTGAACCTCGACCGTAACGCGCTCGCCTCCCTCCCGGAGGAGATCGGCGAACTCGACGGCCTGCGTTGGCTCCGCTTGAACGCGAACCAGCTCACCGCCCTGCCCGCCGGCGTCGCCAAGCTGACGAAGCTTCAGCGCGTCTACCTGGAGAAGAACCGCCTGGAGGCTGTTCCGGAAGTGCTGAAAGACATGCCGTTGCTGGAGGACATCGCGCTGGACAACAACCCGATCCGCGAAGTGCCGCAGTGGCTGACCTCCCTTCCCAAGCTGCGCCAGCTCAACCTGGACTCGACGGCGATCACAAACCTGCCGCCCGATCTGAGCGGCTGGCGGAACCTTCAGGTGCTTTCGCTCACGCGGTGCAAACTCTCGGACGCCGAGCAGGACCGCGTGCGCGCCGCGCTCCCGGAACGGGTGCATATCGCGTTTTAACCCCCTTTTGACCGCACTGAACGAGGATTGAGACCATGAAGAACCGGAAACCGTTGGTGATCATGCCCTGTCTGGATATGCAGAACGGGCGTGTCGTGAAAGGCGTGAATTTTGTGGACATCCGCGATGCCGGCGACCCTGTGGCGTGCTGCAAGGCGTATTGCGCGGCGGGCGCGGACGAATTGGCGATGCTCGACATCACCGCGACGGTCGAAGGCCGCAAGACGATGCTGGAGGTCGTCCGCAAGGTCGCCGATGCCGTGACGGTGCCGTTCACGATGGGCGGCGGCATCAACTCCGTCGCCGCCGCCGAGGAGGTGCTGAAGGCGGGCGCGGACAAGGTTTCGACCAGCAGCGCGGTCTTCCGCAACCCCGGCCTGATCGCCGAGATGGTTCAGGCGTTCGGCGCCGAAAAGGTGACGGTCGCTATCGACGTGGCGAAGAACGGGGCGATGCCCTCCGGCTACGAGGTGTTTATCGACGGCGGGCGCACGGCGACCGGCAAGGACGCCGTCGAATGGGCGAAGCAGGTGGATGGTTACGGCGTCCGCTGCATTCTGCCGACCAGCAAATCGACCGACGGCGTGCGTACCGGGTACGACCTGCCGCTGATCCGCGCCTTCCGCGCCGTCACCGACGCGGATATCGTCGCCTCCGGCGGCGCCGGCACGATGGAGCACTTCGCGGAAGCGGCCGAGGCGGGCGCGGACATCCTGTTGGCCGCCTCCGTCTTCCATTTCCACCTCGTCGATATCCCCGCGCTGAAGGCGTTCCTGACCGAACGCGGGTTCGCCTGCCGGTGACGCGAGGGGTTGAATTTTTACTTTTCCCCCAATTTTGTTTGACACCCGCCGTTTTTTAAAAGAAAATCGTGTGGTTTTTGCGCCGTTGGGTACGGCGTTTTGTTGGATTCCCTGACCAGCAGGGTAGGACAAGGGAGAAGGTAGGTTCGTCATGGTAAAGAAATGGCTTTTTAGCGTGTGCGCGGCGTTCGCGTTGACCGTCCATTCCGAGAGTTATAAGGGGGTTCCCTACACGTCGTCCGGCGATGTCAAGGTGAACCAATGGACAACCCAGATTAACAAGGCGTTTTCGACGGCGAAGAGTCTGAACCGGCCGCTCATGGTCGCGCTGGTCAGCCAGGAATGCTCGCATTGCGAGCACTGGATTGAGTACAGCATCAACAACTCCTACTGGCGGAATCTCCTCGCCGACCGCGAAGTGATCCTTTTGTTCATCATCCGGCAGAGCGTGGGCGAGCAGAACTTCGTCACGTACTACCAGAAGTACATGAACGGGATCGCGAACGGCCAGTTCCCCGGCATTGCCATCTACGGGCCGAATGGCAATGCGCTGAGTATCCTTAACCAGCGGAGCGATTGGCAGAAGACCTACATCCAAGGTAAGAATTTCGCCAACTGGGCGAAGCAGTACATCCCGGTTGTGGCGAGCGCGTCCTCCATCAGCCTGACGGCGGGGACGGCGACGATCGCGGAGAACGAGCGCTATACCGGGACGATCACGTACACGAAGGGACGGGAGAATGTGACGGTTTCCCTCTCCGCCTCCGACGGTGGCGCGATCAACCCCTCCTCCATCACGCTTCCGACCGGATCCAGCGGGGGTAGCACGACCTTCACCTACACGCCCAAGAAGGCGGCCGACGACGCCTTCACGGAGTCGTACACCGTTACCCTGACCCTCTCCACCTCGGCGTCCTCCGCCTCGGCGTCCCTCGGAACCCGTACGACGGTTGTCACCATCAAAGACCAGGACGTCCTGTATACGCTTGACGAATACAAGGCGACCAGCGCGAACCTCGCTTCGCTCCGGAGCACCTCCGGCACCTGGTACGTCGATAAGCAACGGATGCTGCGTTGCGTGGAACTCTCTTCCAACGATAACCCGGTCGCCGAACTTCAGTGGACCGCGCCATCCGCCGGATGCCTCGACTTCTCCGCCCTTGCCGGCAGCGGCATCGCGTTCACCGCGAAGGTCGGCGAGAACGAAGCCGATGTGACCCAGATCCAGACGATCGGCGTTTCCGTCGGCGATGTCGTGACCTTTACCGCCGTTGTCCGGGAACCCGGCGGTGACCCCGCCCCGGATCCTGATCCCGACCCCGATCCCGACCCCGATCCGGACCCTGACCCTGACCCGGATCCGGACCCTGACCCGGACCCTGACCCTGACCCGGACCCTGACCCGGATCCCGACCCGGACCCAGACCCGGACCCTGACCCGGATCCCGACCCGGACCCAGACCCGGACCCAGACCCGAATCCTGACCCAGACCCGGATCCCGATCCAGACCCGGATCCCGATCCAGATCCGAATCCTGATCCCGACCCCGATCCGAATCCCGATCCCGACCCCGATCCCGACCCCGATCCGAATCCCGACCCCGATCCGAATCCCGACCCCGATCCGAATCCTGACCCCAATCCTGATCCTGAACCGAATCAGGTTCGGGTGCAGTCGCTCTCGTTCGCCACGTTTACCGAAGACAGCCCCTTCGTCGGGTTCGAAGGCGGATTGGGATTCTCCCCGATTGCCGGCCCTTCCATCACCCATCCCGGAAACGGCGCGTTGATCCAGTTGGACGACATCAAGGATAACCATTCGGTCGTGGACATCGCGTTGCAGGGCAGGGAAGGGGCGCTCTCCTACACGCTCTATGCGGGTGCGTCGCCGAACGGCGGTTTCTCCGAAATCGATCTGGGCCAGACGTTGACGGTGAACGCCGTCGATGCGGGGATCATCACCAGCCTTGACAAGGCGCAGGGCATGGTCTACCTCTACGCCGCGTGCGTATTCCCCTCCAACGCCTACGACCTTGCGGCGGCCGACCTCGTCGCGACGGGGCCGCTTGTCTCCTTCGCGGTCGTCGAGAAGCCGGTGTTCCTGCCGGGTATTCCCACCTACATCACGGCTTACATAAAAATTGAAACGTCCGCCAGCTTCCCTGCGGTGAGCCGTCAGGCGATGACGTATTCGATTAGCGGAGGCCCGGCCGGTATCAAGATCGACAACACCGGGAGACTCTACGGCAAGCCGACTCGTTCGGGTACGTTTAACGCCGTTATTACCGCGTCCAACTCCAGCGGGGGAACCTCCCACGCGGTGACAATCGTGGTCAAGACGGCGAAGACGCTGAAGGAAAAATGCGTCGGGTTCGTCTGCGACGGCAATACGCTGGTCGGCACGGTTGATTTGAGCGTTTCGTCGAGCGGTGCGGTCACGGCGAAACTTACCGCGCCCGCCAAGACGACCCTGAAGGGAACCGCCACTTCGACGGACGGACAGCTCTCGTTCGCCTCCGGCAAGTTGCGGATCTCCCGTTCCGGATCCGGTCTTTGGAGCGGTACCTACAACGGGCACACGGTCGTCGCCCGGAAACAGGGAACCGGCAATACGGGAAGTTACGTTGCGACGCTGGAGAGTACCGGCACGTCGGTCGGTTATGCGCTGGTCAAGGTCAAATCCGGCGGCAAGGTTTCGGCGAAGTTCATGATGCCCGACGCCAAGCAGGTGAGCGCGCTCGCGAAGGGGATCGTCCTTTACTCCGGCGAGGCTTCCTCGCTTGGAATCTCCATGCCGGGCGGAGCCGGTTCCGCGCTCTTCTTCCCGGTGTTCAAAAGCAGTTCCAGCAAGAAGACCGCCCATCTCTGCGCGGTGGGTGCGGGGGCGTTCTCGATTCAGTCCGGCACGTGGAAGGGATTGTTCTCCGCGACACTCTCCGGCAACGGGGCCAAGTTCGCGAAAGGCTTCGGCGTGTTCGCGGGTAGGACGCTCGCGGTGACGAAGCGCAACGCCGGTCAGGTCGCCGCCCCCGCGCTTTCGGCCTCTTCCTCTTCCGTCAGGTTCTCTTCGAAGTCGGCGGGTAAGCTCACCTTCAAGGTGAAAGACGGCACGTACCGCGCAAAGGTCAAAGTCGGCAGCAAGAGCATCAGTCTGAAGGGCGTGTTCGTCCCGTCGACGGGAAGGACGGCGGCGGTCGGCAAGTCCGGGGGCGCCTACTATTTCGGTAGAATCGGGGGAAACTGATACCATGAAGTTTTCGTCTCTTTGGGCGGCCGCGTTGTGCGCGGCCGCCGTCTCGAATCTCTCCGCCGATAGCATTGCGCGGCTTATACCGAAGGACACCGATTCGGATCGGGGGGAGATGGCGAAGATCGTCGATTCCATCCCGGAAAGCACGTCGCGGTATATCGGTTCCCTGCCGGCGCTCGTCACGACGAATTTCAGCTACACGGTAACCAACAAGACGGAGAATCCGCTTCGGCTTGGACGGATCTTCTCCCTTTGTCCCTGTCAGGAGGTCACCACTTCGACAAACGAGATTCCCCCGAAAGGGACGATGCTGGTGAATGTCAAGCTGGACACCTCGAAAGTCCATACGGAGAAGTTCACGCGCGTGTTCGCCTTACGGTTTGAGGGGCTTGCCGGGCAGATGCAGTTCCAGTACAGCGGACGCACCACCCAGCCCTTCTCCGGCGTTCCGCAGACCCCCGTCGAATTGAAGAGCGAAACGCTTCCCGCCGTCTGGACGAACCGTTTTGAAATCGGTATCCTTTCGGGAATCGAGTTGTTGCCGCCCGTCCTCACGACGGACGGCTCGCTCAAAATCAAGGTTGACTCGAAATACGAGGAAACCGGCGGTGTGCGCAAGCTTCTGGTGGACGTTGTCTCGTCGCGTGACGAAGCCGGGCTGGGAAACGCCACGATCCGCTTCCCCGTCAAAGGTATCAAGTGGGTCGACGGCGTCGTCCTCAAACTGCACGCCTACGCCGGCCGCTGCCTCTCCATCCGCCCTTCGCGGGTCATCCTTGTGACGGACGACGAAGAGTCAAAGCGCAGTTTCACCCTGAAGGGACCGGAAGAAGACGAATTCGATCCGGAAAAGCTTACTTGGTCGCCCGCGCCGGAAGGTGTCACCGTCACCAGCACGTTCAAGGAAAGCCGTAAGCTAAAAAACCGCCGCCTCTCCCTCCGCCTTACCGTTCCGCTTCATTGTCTGCCGGACTTGACGACGAATGATATTCACGGCATCCAATTCTCCTACCCCGGTTTCGCGCCCGTAAACGTCTACGTGGAAACCAGCGATGACGAGTAAGGGGTATAAGGCCGTCGTCACGCGCCACCGCCTCGTCCTCGTGTTCCACGGCGGCGAGTGCGTGTTGAGCGAAGAAGTGTAATTTCATCCCCTCCGAAAAGTGTAGACACGTAACCACGGGGGAGGGACGCGCTCCGTCGCATCCGTTCCCAAAAGAACGCAAAGGCCGCAAAGGGAGGGACGCGCTCCGTCGCGTCCGTTCCCATGCGCCACGCGGGAGATAAAAACGACAACAAGGGGCAATGTTTGTCCCGGTTGTCCTGTTTGTCCCGTTTGTCCCGTTCCTCCGCGTCTCTGCTCGCGGATGCCCCCTAAAAAAATTGATTTGGTACTTGCTGTGCGGGAGGTGGTATGGTACACTTCCCCCTCGTGGGATGGATGTCCTGCGGATATGTGGTTGCGTGAAGGGGCTTACCAAGCCCCTTGGCGAAGGGTTTAATTCAGACGGAAAAAGAGGTTTGATATGAAGCGGATTCAGCTTGCAGGGACGTGGTTTGCTTTTGTGTGCGCCGTGATGTCGTCATCGGGCGTGTACGCCAGCACGGTGTACGTGTCGCGGCAGACGGAGACCTCGGTGACGCTCGCGATCGAGACCGACGGCCTCGACCAGGAGCTGTACTTCGCGTACGGCGCGACGGACGGCGGCGACGACAAGTACGCCTGGGACTCGTTCGAGAAGGTCGCGGACATCGCCTTGGACCAGGACTCCTACGAGTACGCGGTTCCCGCCGCGCTGCGCGACGGACGCCCCCTGCGCTTCTTCCTCATGCAGACGCAATCCGTCAACATGGCGAAGGAACTCGTCTCCATCACCTCGACCGGCGCGCAGTGGATCGACACCGGCATCGCGCCGGCGAACAACTGGGCCGTGGACTTCCGCTTCAGAACGGCATCGACCCTGATAAACGAAACGACGTTCTTCGGCCGCAAATACAAGGGTAGCCAGTATCTGTTCATCCTGCAGAACGACGGCGGAACGAAGTTCAGGTTCTACGGCAATTCAAACTATACCGTGTCCACGCCCCAGGTGAACACCGACTACAGGGTGGTGATCGATCCGGCGAGCTACCTCACGATCACCGGTGGTGGGTCGGAAACGCGCAAAGCCATCAACCGCGGCGTTAACGATTCCGGCAATTTCGCCATTTTCGGCGACTGCGGCGGCGGACACCTCGGCACTTTCACGTTCTACCGCATGCATATCGGCGCGGCAGGCTCAAAGGTGCGCGATTTCGTTCCCGCCATGAACGCGGTCGGCGACATTGGCCTCTACGACAATGTGAACAATGTGTTCTACAAGAGCAAGACGGCCACGCCGTTCGTCGCCGGCGCAGAGCGTCCGGCGGCCCGCTTCGGCCGCGTGCTCAGCTTCTCCCCCACGTTCCGCTTCCGCCGCACGGTTGCCGTGGCGTCCGCCACCGCGAGCGACGTGACGCTCTCCTTCGGCAACCCCGACGGCAATGCGTACAAGCTCTACGTCGCCTACGGCGCGGAGGACTGCGAGACGCGCAAGAACGCCTGGACTTCCTGGAATGAGGTCACGACCATCGCCGCAGACGCGACGGAATACACCTAC